>CAYUXV010000262.1:0-17607 GCA_964448875.1 uncultured Verrucomicrobiota bacterium | reverse complement strand
GCTTATGCCGAGAAGGATCATTTTGAAAAAGGAAAGGTGGCTGCCTCAGGTGGCTCCAAGAATGGTGCCTCGCCTTCAGTAGCTCTCATTGGAGATAAACGACTAACTGCCCTGCATGCGAGTGTATCACCCATTTGGGATTCGCCTTTGAGGCTGTGTGACCGCAAGGCGTGGGATGAGTTACGCAAGGCCAACGAGGCTTATGCGGGCAAGTTAAAGGCGCGTGGAGCGCGCGTGAACATGAACCGTATCATGAATCATTTCTTTTTGGGTGGCACCTATGGCCCTGTTTATAACCGACAAGCCTTGGCTGCTGGAAACAAGTGGGAGGATCTACAGAAGATTGCCGGGCAGATGGCCAATCATGTTTTTATTTCCCGACACATGAAGGCCTTGAAAGAACGAAATGTAGATTTGCTTTTTCACCCAGGCACCCACGACTTTGTAGCCTTTGATCTGGCATGGGGAGGCAAACATCACCCGCAAATTCCGATTTATCTCAGGGCCAATTCCGGCCACGGGGTTCGCGAGCCTCATCCGGCAGCTGAGCGGGGGGAACAGAACAAAGCAGCCTTCTTACTTCATCATTTTTTTGGAGGCGAAGAATTGTTGCCTCCTCCAACGGTAGAGAGCAAGGCAGATGAGGATAAGGTTCAGATCACGGTGACATTCCCCAAGGGAGCCAAGGCTGAGAGTGGGCGTATATGGTGGATGTATGACCGGGGTCCTGATGGTAGTGCGGCATATATTGCTGAACTCTTCCCTGAGAAACAGGCTGCGCCCATGAAATTTAATGCCAAAGAAAATTCATGGAATGTAACTCTAGCCCTTAAATCAGGGAAGAAGCACATTGATTTCTTCAGCAATCACCGCAAAACAATTCGCCGTGATGGCCGTACTTATAACACCTATATCTCCAGTCCCTACACACGAGTTTCACTTCAGTGAATCTCAGCGTTTTCCTTTGGGGCCGTAGAGAACAATAGGATTGCGGCGAGGACCCTCTGAACTTCTCTGAATCAGGATGGTGAATTCCCAAAATACGGTTGCCCTTCGTTATTGTCAGGAGCAGGATTTTGGCAATCAATTGGATCACAGTTTGATACATGGACCGTGAAAATTAAACTCACAATATTTGTCACCGCATTTGCTTTCTGCCTTCAATTGGGACATGTGCATGGAGCTGAACAATTGCCGGCCGGGTGGCGGATCGCGGCTGGAGACTGGCGCTTTGCCGAAGGCGCGCTTTCGGTGGACTCTATGAAAGGAGAAGCTCGTGTGACTTTCGGCGAAAACTCTTGGCAGAACTACGAAATCAAAGTGACCGCCACATTCCTAAAGGTGCAGAACGATTCTCGTTGGCTCGCGATCGTATTTCGCGGTGCTCGTGATGGCTCCACGCCCTGGTCGCAGTTTCCCATACGGCTGAAAACCAGTGGTCACAGTGGCTCCGAATTCGCCGTTCGGAAAGACAGCAAGCAATGGGACGTACGCCAGCGTGTTCGTGGCACAAAAGACTCAAAAATCGGTCGCCCGCGGCAACTCCGAGTGGTCGTGCAAGGCAGTAACGTGCAGGGGTATCTCGACGGTCGACTGCTAGTCGAGAGCCCCTTCTGTATGGATCGCAACACGGGCTGCGTTGGCCTGTCCGTCTCTGGCTGCATGGCCCGGTTCGAAGACTTCAAAGTCCGTCGTCTGCCTGATACGCCGCGAACCCTCAAGAAAGACCTAAGACCGTTTGAGGTGGTTGCACATCGCGGTTTTTCGGCCGTGGCGCCTGAAAACACTTTGGTAGCAATTCGAAAGGCAATCGAAGCAGGAGCCACCGCTTGTGAGTTTGATGTCTATGCCGCTAAAGACGGCCCAGTCGTGTTGATGCATGACGCTACCGTTAACCGCACAACCGACGGCAGCGGCAAGGTAACCGAACTAACGGTTGCCGAACTCCGCCGACTGGACGCTGGCTCCTGGAAGGACCGACGCTACGCGGGCGAGCCCGTCCCGACGCTCGAAGAGGCTCTCAAAACACTCAAGGGTTCCAACTGCCAAGCGGTAATCGAGATCAAGATGGAGGGCATCTCCAAACGAGTCGTCGAGACCGTTCGCGCGGCCGGCATGCTCGACCAGTCCGCTGTGATCGCTTTCAGTGCAACCGTGGTAAAGGAGATTCGTGCATTGGAGCCCCGCCTCCCCTGCGCCTGGCTGTCGGGCGAGAAATTAAAGGGCTCGCCTTTCCAAAGGGCCGCCTGGATCGCCAGCAGAGCCAAACAATGTAATACAAACATGGTCGATCTGAACTACAACATGCTATCAGCCGAGGTGCTGGCTGAGCTGAAGAAGCGTGACCTGATCGTGTGGACGTGGACAGTCAACGACCCGGTTATCATGGAGGGCCTAATGCGTTGGGGCATTCAAAGCATCACGACCGACCGACCCGACCTGGCTGTCAAACTTTCGAAACGTGCAACAGATCGCAAGAACTCACCCAATCATCTCAAGTAACTCATCAATCACGGTGAATCCCAAGTCTCCCGAGAGATCTCACATATCTCGACACAGATTACACAGTTGTCTCCACGACTAATTCTCTGAACCAAATCAGAGAGATCCACCAAACCCACAGATTCCAATTAGGATAGTGCGGAAAAGAGAGGGATGTTTTTTGGGAATCGAACCCAACGAACATCTAATTATCTGGTTTTTGATGTAACCTTTTTGTAACCTTCGACGTTAAGCACAATAAATTGATGAGAAAAATAGCGAGAGCAATTCTACCCCTTCTGTTTGTGACCTTGATGACGTTTGGCGGTGTCAACCAGGTTAATGGCACTGAACCCAAACAAGAGTCTGAGGACAAAACACAGCAGAAGAGCTTTTTGAAGGATATGAAAAAAGCCTTCAATTTGGATGAGACTGAGAGGAGGTCAGTACATCCGTATGAGATGGCGGTCTATTTGATGATGGGGGGAATGCTGGGTCTCTACATCCGTTTTCTCTATCGCCACTGTAATGCATCAGTATCCGATGCCGATTCAGTAGCAAGAATCTTTCCCTTGTTAACCATGGTTACGATCGGCGTGTTTTCGATTGTGAAAGGGAGTGCAGCGCTCGCATTTGGCCTGCTTGGAGCCCTCTCAATCGTCCGCTTCCGAGCTGCGATCAAGGATCCCGAGGAGCTTGTCTACCTCTTTCTCTGCATCGGCGTTGGGTTGGCTCTCGGAGCAGGAGAGCCACTCCTGGCAATCGTAATCGTGGTGGTGGTAACCCTGTTTGCACTTGGAATCCACCTCACAACGGGAACAAGCCGCCGCCAGAACCTGCTACTGACAATCAGCGGCGATTCAAAGAAGCATTTTGGAGATCCCGGAACGGGTGTGATATCGGCGGTCGAGGAATTGGTTGGTCGGTACACCCTGCAGCGGTTTGATATTGAGGAGGACCGAGGGCAGATTCGAATCGTGATAAACCAGAAGGGAGGCCAAGAAACGGCGGTGTTGATTGCCCAGTTGCGCGCGCGCCTGCCTGATTGCGAGTTCTCATACGTCAACATGGAATCCAAGTTGTAGATGCGATTGTATTGATGGTCATAGAAAAGGAAATCAGCGCCGACACGTTTCATCTGGTCGGGGAGGATGCGTCCCGTGAAGATTTGGCTGTCCGACGGGAAACTAAATACATACTCCCAAATGCGGATGTTGGAAAGTTTCGCAAGTTGCTGGAGGGCAATGCACGGCGGTTGGTCCATAATGAACCGGTTTCAAAGGTCCGCAGCATTTATTTTGATGATGCCCTACTCTCGGATTGCCAGGCGAATCTGGACGGAATTAGTCCGCGCAGGAAGGTCCGTTTGCGCTGGTATGACTCCCTTACGCCGAATGATGTCCTGTTTTTTGAAATCAAGTGGCGAGAAAACCGGGCCACGGGAAAGCACCGACTGGAATTGCGGGCAAGGCAGGAAGTCCGCGAATTGTCTTACCGAAAGATTTTCGATGAGTTAATCGACATTCTGCCTCCACAGTATATAGCAGACCTGATTAAGCGAAGTGATCCAATAGTCATGGTGGAGTACCGGCGGGAACATTTTGCCTCTGCTGACGGTCGCCTGCGTTTGACGCTTGATTATGACCTCGCGTTTTATGACCAAACTGGAAAACGGTCTATTTCCACCTCGTTCCAGTTACCAATGCCGGATATGTTCGTGGTGGAAGTGAAAGGACCTGAAAACTGTCAGCAGGAAGTGAAAGAACTGCTTTATCCCTTTGCGCCCCGTATGGGACCATGTTCAAAATACGTCCATGGCTGTTGCCAGCTGGGCCTTGTCCCTTCGCGGAATTATCATTGAGCCATCGAAGCCAAATCGATTTAACCATTCACCATGCCACCCACACCTTTACCTCACCAGCAATCGAAAATTTTCCGATTGCTTGATAACGGACTTTATTTCCTGGTTCCCCTTGTCCTTGTAGCGGGCTGCTGCCTGCTGCTGAATGCAGCCTTGGAAAAGCCCAAACAGGCTAACCCGGCCAAAGCAAACCTGTTCCCTGCTAAAAAGCAGGAAACAAACAGACAGAACAGCAATAGCAATCTCTTTCCGATTGGCGAGATCCTTGATGTGCAGATCACCCTTGACGATAAGGATTGGGATACGGTCCGCAACCAGTCTCCCAATCCTACAACCAAGCAGCAAAAGAAACCAAAGTACAAGACTGCCCAAATGAAGATCGGTGGAATTGAATTTCCTGAGATTGGAATCCGAAAAAAGGGGTTTGGAAGGTCACAAAGCTCAGATCGTCCATCACTGAAGATCAAACTGAATCATGTGGATCTACAGGCTCAAATAAACGGCCTAACAATACTAACATTTAACAACAACCTGGAGGATACCAGCCTGATGAGTCAGGCCATGGGATATGCAATGTACAATGCAGCCGGATCTCCTGCTCCCCGCTGTGGCTATGCCAAGATCACCGTCAATGGCAAAAATCTGGGAATTTACTCTCATGTAGAGACGATTCGCAAACCGTTGCTCAAACGAGAGTTCAAGGATGATCGTGGCACCCTCTACGAGGGAACCGCGGTTGACTTTTTTGAAGGCCGGGAATCGGACTTCGAGAAAGAGATCGGCAAGGATTTGATCGGACGAACACAGATTAAGAAATTGATCGAACTTCTTGAGCAGGACGATCTAACCGATGTTGACCAGACGATTGGCAAACTTGTTGACCTGGATTCATTCTACATATTCTGGGCTGTAGAAGCATTAATCGGATTCAGGGATGGATACACGGGCAATGCCGACAATTACTTTGTCTATTTCAATCCGGCCACTGAGAAGCTCCATTTCCTGCCCTGGGGAATTGATTTAGCTTTTGAAAAATATCGAAAAATTGATTTCACGGATCGTGCTCCTCTGTCTGTAAAAACGAAGGGCCGTTTGGCTAATAAACTCTACCAATTCGAACCTTCCCGGCAACGTTTTGTCAGCACATTGAAACAGCTCTTGAAAGACCATTGGGAGGAAGAAAAATTAATTGCAGAGGTCGACCGCCGTGAAGCCATGCTCAAGCCACACTTGGCTCCCACACAAGCCAGCACGTTTCAAGTGAAAGGGATTCGCAATTTCATCCGCACTCGAAGGGCTGAACTCGACCAGCTGCAGTATAATAAAGACCTCTTCCCCACTTCCGACGTTCTGGATGTGCAGATTACTCTTGAGGAGAATGACTGGAACACGATTCGCCACCAATCTCGCAATTTTTTTAGCGCCCTGTCACCACAACGAAAGAGTGGACCGGTCGAGGGTCCATACACCTATGTGAAGGCCAAGGTTAAGATTGGCGGAATAGAGTTTCCCGAGGTTGGACTCCGTAAAAAAGGATTTCTAGGCTCCCAAAACTCGGAGCGCCCATCACTCAAGATCAAACTCAACCATGTTAATGACCAGGCGGAAATTAACGGCATGTCTATGCTCACCTTTAACAATAATCAGCAGGATATCAGCCTGATGAGTCAAGCCATGGGATATGCAATCTACAATGCAGCCGGTTCGCCTGCCCCACGCTGCGGCTATGCCAAGATAACCGTGAACGGCAAGAATCTAGGCGTCTACTCGCATGTGGAATCTGTTCGCAAACTCTTGCTGAAGCGGGGCTTCAGCGACAACAAAGGCACTCTCTACGAGGGAACCGTGGTCGATTTTTTCGAGGGCTGGGATGCGAGTTTCGAGAATAAGGTCGGCGAGGACGCTATCGGTCGAAAAAAGATTAATCAACTTATTGATGTGCTTGAGCAGAACAATCTGCCCGATATGGAGAAGGCGATTGGTGAATTTGTAGACCTCGATTCATTTTACACCTTTTGGGCGGTCGAGGGATTGATTGGCTTTTGGGATGGATACACTGCCAACAACAATAATTTTTTCGTCTATCTCAACCCAAAAACCGAAAAATTTCATTTCCTCCCTTGGGGACTCGACTGTGCTTTTGAGAAATACAGCAAGCTGCCGGGCAACAACCGCCGTGCGCCACTATCGGTGAAAACCAAGGGCCGAGTGGCCTACCGTCTTTATCAGATTGAGTCCTGCAGGCAACGTTATGCCAGAACGCTTAAAGAGATTATGGATAAACACTGGGATGAGGAGGAATTAATAGCCGAGATTGACCGGCGCCATGCCGTACTTGAGCCGCATTTAGCCCGAACTCAGGCGAGGAAGTTTCAGGTTAAAGGAATCCAAAACTTTATCCGAGTCAGGCGGGAAGAACTTATGGCGGAGATTTCCGACGGCATGCCAATCTGGACGGCCAAGCCATCTCCTCCCGTCATCCTCCCGGACTTTTCCAAACTATTCCAGCCCAAGGGCGGTAGCAGAGGGAATATTTGGGCACTGGCCAAGAGCGGCGACTTGGATGGACTCAAGAAGGCCGTGGCCAAGGGTGACAAAGTTAATAGCCAAGACATCATGGGAGTCACACCTCTTGCCTATGCAGCGTATACCGGGAAAACCGAGGCCATGGATTTCCTCATCAGCAAGGGCGCGGAAGTAAACGTGAAAAACAAAGACGGCGGCACTCCCCTTCTTGGCGCAGCATTTTTGGGACGTGTGGAGTCGGTGAATCTACTCTTGGAAAAGGGCGCCGATCCGAATATCCGAAATGACAAAGGGGAGACACCGTTGGATACCTCCTCCGGCGAATGGAATGAAGAGTTGCGCGGATTGGTTGGTTTGATCGCCGGATTTTTGCAAATCAAGATTGACGCTGAGTCAGTCAAAAGCGGCAGACCCAAGATAGCTGAAATCCTGCGCGCCAAAGGCGGAAAATCCGGCTCAGAATTGGATAATACTCCTCCTGATAAATAGGAAACCAGAGAAGAGCCCGCGGCATTCGCACAGGCAACCATCCAAACAACTCTTTCTTCATTCATCACGGTGAGCAGCCAATTTTTCCAAGAACACTCACATATCTCGACATAGTAGTCTCCACGGCCAATTCTCTGAACTTCTCCGGATTCATACGTTATAGTAGGATTCCTGTGCCAATGAAATTAACCACTACTACTGCATGGATTTAGCCAGACTTAAACCTCTTCAGGATCAGCTAGAACATCATTCGGTTTATCAGGCGGTCGGAGATTTGAAGAGTTTGCGTACTTTCATGGAACACCATGTTTTCTGTGTTTGGGATTTCATGAGGCTACTTAAGGCTTTGCAGCAGGAGTTAGCGCCAGCGGGTGTCCCCTGGTTTCCGGATTCTACGGGAGGTGTTCGCCGCCTTATAAATGAAATAGTACTGGCTGAAGAATCTGACGAGGCACCAGGCTTGGGCAGCAAACGTCTTTTCATAAGTCACTTTGAAATGTATGTCCAGGCGATGAGTGAAGTTGGGGCGAACGTCTTGCCGATAAACACTTTCCTTGAGGATGTTAAAGAAAAAGGAGTTAAGGCTGCATTACTCACAAAAACAATTCCGACTCCCGCTCGAATATTTGTTGAAGATACTTTTGGGATAATCGGAACCCACAAGCCACATATATTGGCAGCGGTTTTTTCTCTGGGACGAGAAAATGTTATTCCAGGAATGTTTCGTTCTTTACTGCGAGACATGGATATCAACGAGGAATCAGCTCCAATGTTTCATTATTATCTCAATCGTCACATCCATCTGGACGAAGAGGAGCATTGGCCTATGGCATTGGGAATGTTGGAATTGCTCTGCAGCGAAAATGTTCAGCGTGAAAGAGATGCCTTGGAGATAGCGACTCAGGCCCTGGAATCACGTATTTCATTTTGGAATGCAGTTGAGGCTGAATTATAGCCCAACTGATCTTATCATTTGTTTCTCCAACCCCAATTGAAATCCTAGAGATTAGAGGTGTATCCCTCTTTTTGCCTCAAGGATAGCATGGAACTGGCCTAGGCTATTTCTGCAAGGGAACAATCGGCGAATCCCAGCCGGCAAGGTCGCTTGGCGTGGTTCCGGCCTTGCGGCGGCCTTTTCCTCGGGCCCAAGTTCCATTGAAAGGGCCAACAAAGTTAACTTTGGCATCGACTTTGATGTCGTCCTCCATACCAACCGCCCAGAAGCAGGCATTGATGAGCAAGCGACGGTAACCTTCGCTCTCGATGTCGTTTGAGGCACCGTAGGTGCTGGTGAATACGCGTCCTTTAGTTTTGCCATCCTTGCCGATGTAGTGACGAGTCCAAGCACCGGGAACTGGCTTTCGAGTTTCATCATTGGGTGAATCGGGAGACATTCCTTTGAGCGGTTGGGCCATGGCAAGAGTGGTGTATGGCTTCAAGGGGTTAGCATTGTAGCCTCCACACTGAGCCCACATGTTTTTCACCCCGCGAAGGATCGGATGCTTGGCTTGCTCGGGCACAATGTCCAATCGTGTGCTTGAACGGTGATTCCCCCCATAATGTCCTGCCCATTTCTCACCCAAGACCTGGCGGCCAAAGCCATCCTTGTAGTCGGCTCCACCGTAGCCATTGTTGTATTTAACGTAGGGACTGTCCTTGGGGATACGGTTGAATCCATGCGTGGCCGTGCGAAGACCAACGATCGGGCCGGCCCGATCCAAATAAGCCACGAAATGTTTCATCTGGTCGGCTGGCCAGTTCTGAAACCGAGTGAAGATGACCATGAGGTCAGCCTTATCTAACTCCTCAATGCCGGGGACATTGTTAGCTCCGGGCTGAATCTCGCCCTTGGCGTTCACGCCGAAGACGACCGAGCATTTGAATCCATGGTGCTTGGCCAAAATTCGGGCGAGGGCCGGCAGGGTCTCCTCAGAGCGATATTCGTGATCGCTTGCGATGAAGACGAAATGTTTGCCTTTGCCGGGGCCGCTCTTGCCTTCATAGACAAGCGGCGCTGCAGCGTTCAGGAACTGGAATGAACTCGCAAGACACAAGAGCAGCAGAAAATAGATTTGGCGCATGGGTAAAACATTAAGCATACAGGACCGACCTGACAAGCTCAGGCCGGTTTCGAACTTAAACCCACCAGCTGAACTCATTAGAAGAGTTCAATACACAAACTGAAAAAATCACCAGCAGAGGCAGCTGACTGATGTTTTAAACAACCTTAACACTGGAGGCTTGCGGGCCTTTGCGCCCTTCGGTTTCTTCATACTCAACGGCGTCACCTTCCTGTAGTTGACCTCCCTCCACCTCATTTACATGTACAAACAAATCCTTGCCGCCCCCATCAGGTTGAATAAATCCAAAACCTTTTTGATCGAAAAAACGAGCTACTTTACCTGTTGCCATAATAGTTTATCTTAGTTTATGTGGCCTGCTTTGAGCAGGGAAAGGGTGATGTTGCCTCAAAATATCCAAATAACAAGAGGAAACGTACCGGGATAGTGAAGAAAGGAAGCAGGCAAGGAAAATGCCTATCCTTAACATGCTAAATCGACCGAACGAAGATGCCCCTCCAGTACTTTGCGAAATTCCTCGATCTCCACATCACGCTCGCAGCAAACAAGCATTAACGCACCATCAGAGCGGAAGTTTCCGTCCCATTCTTTGACCTTGTCATCAGTCCAGTGGGGATTGTACTTGCCCAGATGCTCTGCGCTGAGACTCTCAAGATAGGCGCGCAGATTGACGTCTGTTTCGTCCATCTGAATTTCTGGTGTTGGCTCTTGGTCAGCACTCATCCCGCCAGTCCTAATATCAATTCGCAAATACAACCACACGCGACCGACTTGGATAAGGAATGTGGACATCCTTTTTCTTTTCCTTCGCGGGTGGTGACTTGGTGTGCTTGTTGAAAAAATCGAAGACGTCAGGGAGCTTTTGGAATGCGGGGCGTATGTGGCCACCTCCTTTCACCTCAACGTATTTGTAATTCATCTCCAACTTCTTCATCTGTGCGACCCACATTCTTGCCGACCGGACAAGACCGTCTTGATCGCCGCACACAACGATGACCGGCAGGTGCTTAATTTTTGGCAAGTCGCTGATATTACGCGGGGGGGCGGGCGCGACTGGCGCCAGTGCAGCCCAAATGTCCGGATACTTCATGCCAATATGCCATGTGCCGCCGCCGCCCATGGAATGCCCCATCAGGTAGATACGATTGTTGTCGATGCTCAATTCCTTCCGGACGATGCCCAATACATTCATTACATCCTTTTCACTCAGCTCGCCAAGATTGCGCGGGTTGCTACGACGTGATGTCTGGCCTCGACTGCCATACCAGCCACGTTCGTTATAGCCCATTGGCGCGACGACAATGTAGCCATGTCGCTGCGCTAGTCCCGTAAGACCAGGATAGCGCATTATGCCGCTATCTGAGCTGCCTAAGCCGTGCAACGCAACCATCAGTGGGTATTTCTTCGATTTATCATAACCACGAGGCACAAACAGGCTATAACGCATTTCCTTGTCAGCCTCCTTGAAAAAGTAGGTGCGACTCTGGGTACGGCCCAGTGTAACAGCCTGCACTTTTGTGCTGTCTTTTGGCGGGTCATTCGGCGCGGGTTTTGCGGTTTCTTTTGAATCCTTCTCCTTAGCTGCCGGCTGACCCTTTTCTCGTTTGTTAAAGAAATCAAAAATCTGGGGCATGTTTTTCCATGCCACATCGCTGTGACCACCACCCTTTACCTCGATGTAAGTGTGATCCATCTTCAAATCTCTCATTTTGGCAGCCCATATTCGTGAGCTTCGCACAAGCATGGAAAACATATCCTTATCCCCCTGAACAAGAATAACCGGGATGTGTTTTGCCTTGGCAAGATCATTGATGTTACGCGGAGCTGCCGGAGCAATTGGTGCGAGTCCTGCCCAAATATCAGGATATTTTATGCCGATATGCCAAGTACCGCCACCGCCCATGGAATGCCCCATTAGGTAGATGCGTTTGGGGTTCACGTTCAGATTCTTGCGTGTAATGGCCAATACATTAAGAACATCCTGCTCGCTGAGTTCACCGGTCCTGCCTCGGCGAGTGCCATACCAGCCGCGTGAATTGTAACCCATAGGAGCAACCACGATGTAGCCATGCTTTTGTGCCAGCTGCGTGAAACCACGGTAACGCATCATCCCGCGATCCGAACCCCCAAGCCCATGTAGTGCCACCATGAGCGGATAACTCTTGGCTTTGTCGTATCTGGATGGAACATAAATGGAATAGCCCATTTCCTTGTCAGCTTCCTTGAAAAAATACGTGCGGCTCTGTGTTTTTCCCGGCGTATATTTTTGACTAGGCTCGGCCTCCTTCTTGGCCTGAGGTTTCGCATCCGGCTTTGTTTTGGCAGCTTCCTGCGCCGATAAATGCCCATCAGTTGAGAAAAGGACCACACAGGCAACAAGCCAAACAGAGAAGCCATTAAGAAGATAACGTTTCATAACAGATGAGGTTTAAAATCGGTTTAGTAATTATTGGGATTTGCTGTCCGGATCTTCCCTCTCCTTTTTAAAGCAATAAACCCGGGCATCGGTACGAATGATAAGCTTGTCGCCGACCATCGCAGGAGTGGCCATGCACATGTCGTCCTTTGAATTCAAGCGATTGGCATGTAGCAACTTGAATTTGCGACCAGCTTGAAGCACATATGTTACCCCGTTTTCATCAAGGAAAAAGACCTTCCCATCATATGCCCAAGGCGAACTGGTAAAAGCACCTCCACGCGGAACCAATCGCTCAGGACCATACACATGCTTCCCGGTTTTTGCTTCGTAGCAACCGACGAGGCCACGGTCCAGCAGCACGTACATTAGGTCACCGTATACGATGGTCGAGGGATTGTAGGGACCGGCACGGCGCTGGCACCATGCGACGTATTCGTTTTTGTCTTCATCCGATTCAAGCGAGATGTCTCCCACTGCGCCCGGCCGAATAGCAAACACAGGCTTTTTCCGATCACCCACATAGCCAGAAGTCACGAACAACAGACCAAATTTTGCATAGGGTGTAGCAATGGTAATGGAAGAGTTGCCTCCAAATTGATACAGCAGCTTTCCATTTAAATCGTAGGCACGATTTTTACGTGTGCCGGGCGTAATGATTTCTGTACGCAACTTGTTCTCCCAGATGAATGGCGTAGACCAGTTACTCTTCTCGCCCTCTCTTTTCACGCGCCACACTTGTTTTCCTGTCTTGGCATCCAGCGCTACAAGGAATGATTCCTGCTCGTTGTCGTTAACGATGTATATCCGCCCTTTGTGCAACACAGGTGAAGCAGCCAAGCCCCAGCCATAGCGCGTCTTGTAGGCGGGCCACTGTTTCTTCCAGACCAACTCACCCTCCATCGCGTAACAGTATAGTCCCTGATTTCCAAAGTAGGCATAAACGCGCTTACCATCGGTAATGGGTGTCTCGGAGGCATAACTGTTCTTAATGTGAATACTCCCCTTTGGAATCCCCGTGTGTGCTGTTTTTTCCCAAAGTGTCTCGCCAGTCGCAAGGCTAAGACAAGCAACCTTCCAATGATGCTGACCAGTCGGCGGCTTGAACCGTTCACCCCCAAAGTACAACCCTTTGCGGGCCTCCCACTGTTTCCCATCGGTGGACACAGCAGTGATATAAATCCGTTTACCCCAAACAATGGGTGAAGACCAACCGCGGCCTGCGATATCCCGCTTCCACAGGACATTCTCTGTGGCACTCCACTTATCTGGCAGATTGGTGTTCTCTGAAACCCCCAGCGCGGCGGGACCCCGGAAATGTGGCCAGTTGTTATCTTCTGCTGCAGTTGATGAACAAGGCAGCCAAAATAAAACTACTAGAACCAACCCGAATGATATTGATGTTTTCATGATTAACCTTCCGCACGCACCCAGCCATGAGCAGCATTTTCGCGCTGCCCACCCTCATCGAGATAAGCAGCCTTCAGTTTAGTCAACGTATCCTTTGGAAACTGTTTCAGCTTGGCCTTCATATCTACGCCATAAACCTTTGCGGCATTGAGCCCAAAGATTTTCTGCTTATCCTCTTTGCTGAGTTTCTTGTATCCGAATTTCTCGCACAACTCGTCGGAAATTTGGAAGCGTTTGAATGCATCGATCACCCATTGTGGTGACCCCCACCAAAGACAGTCGGTCCCCCAGATGACATGGTCAGCACCGTAATACTTTACATTCTTACCTATCAGATGCTGAGCCATCAGCGGATGAAGAACCGCCAGCAGGCCGAAGGAGGAGCCAATTTCACAGTATACATTATCCATCTTCGGATTACGTTGCTTGATCTTCATCAACTCATTATGCCAGATGAAATCACCAGTCTTAGGATCGAAGAATTTAGGATCCTTAAAACCCGCCTCACCTGGTCCATGCTTCAAGGCTGAATGATATACCACAAAGCTCAAATCTGGGTGATCATTCGCTGCTTTCTCTACATCACCAGGATGTGTGAAATGCCCCAACTTGCGCGACTGTGAAGCAAAGCCTTTGTGGCAACTGAACACCTTTAGCCCGAGCTTCTTCGATTTCTCGTAGAACGGATACGCCATTTTTTCGTCATCCATCCGGAATCCATTACCCGAGCGACCCGGATCCATATGGCAGTACCACTTCCAGCTATCAATACCATACTGCTTGACTTCCCGTTCCATCTGTTCGAACAACTCCTGAAAATTGGGCTTCTTGTTCTTTTGATCCCAGTAATGGTTCGGTGCACAGTTGCCCTGACAAAGAACACGTTTGGATTCTGAAATATCATTTAATTGCTTCTTGGACTGGGACATCAGCCAACTGGGCAGTATTCCGCCACCGCGCTTTGGACCTTCCAACTCTTTGCCATCACGACCGCGATGAAATTCCTTGCCCGGAATACCGGAGATCACTGCCATCGTTGTATCGCTATCGAAGAAAATCTCTTTCACAAAATTATTGAAACTGTACGACTCTACCCTGTTATCAAGCTTGGTTCCCAGCCCTCGAACAATTCTGTTGGTCATCGCTCGCATCACAAGCGGAACATTATTCGTAAAATGAGTTTGCACGTCGAAAATGAAATAATCGCCCTTCGGCCACTTCTCTTCGCCGGCCTGTTTCTCCACGGTCTCCTTTTCATCAACTTCCCAATAGTTTCCGTAAACCTGATTCGCCGCAAGAAATGCCGTAGCCATCCCCATCGAACTGCGCATGAAATCACGCCGCCTCATGCCAAGTTTCTTTGATTTCTCCTCTGCCATCTCTGCCATTACCATCTCCCACTTGCGCTGGTCTTCGGTTTGAGGCCGAGGAATGAATTCCTCGTTGGAAACAACTTGAGTAGGGATTGGCGAATCTACACCTCTCTTTTCATCACGTTCTTGCTTAGAAATCCACATGATAATTAATTTGGATGAATCAAGCTAACGGCTTCCGCCAACTTTCAACAGCACTGCCTCCAGCTCTTTGCGGTCAAGTTCTCCGTCTGAATTTTTATCTATTTTGCTGAAAGACCGTCGTAGCCAGGTGGGTGCCTCAGAGCGACTGATTTTACCATTCTTGTTCCGATCACCCTGCATAGCCGAGTCGACAAGCTTCTGTCCGCCATTTTGTTTCTGTTGGGGCTCGTTCTCAGCAGGTCGTTTGGTGCCGTTCTTATCCTTTGTAGATGAACTTGGACGTTCTCGCGGAATTCTCGCGGTGGAACGTCCACGAGATTGGAGTGCTCTTTGAGTTGCGTGTTCCCTGGCGTGTTGCACCATGGCAGACCTAAGAGCACTCAAGTCACGAGATTTTTTTGGCTTAACCAAAAGAGTCATACTACCCATTTCATCAGTAGACTGAAGCCCCCACCGTACTCTACGGGGAGGGCTTGAGGGATTATTCGGATTCTCAGCTGAATTATCCCAGATTACAGTAGCGTCCAGCCGGGTGCCTTTGGGAAGAGAAACAAATTCAGTGTAGTTGTATTGTTCCTGCCAAGAAAAATCCCAATTTTTGATCCAAAACAACTCCTTCCTCTGCCCATCAGGAAACGTGGCAGTCATTTTTAGCTCTTTACCCAAATAGTGGGCATGAGAGCTAATGGCAAAAGCTTCAACATCGATAGGAATTTCAAAAGAATCTTTGACCGTGTAATCGTTCTGCCCTGCAGGAATATCCACACGTGACATAGCTCCGAATACCGGAGGCATCTGGATTCCGGTAAACGCACTCGTTGGCGGTTTATCATCAAAATAAAAACCAACTGTCGACACCTCCTCCTCCGGCTTTCCGGATTGATGAAAATGCATATCCATCACCAAGTCGGAGCCTGCCGGCAACCGAAACGCCAATCCTTCGGGAAGAAATTTCGGTGTGCCACCAACTGCCCATCCGCCCAAACTCTGAACACCGCGTCCACCTCGTCCCATGCCGGTAAAACCAGGCGTACTTGTGCGCGCATCCAGTCGACGTGCGTTGCCGGTGGTGTCATAGCGGAAAAGTGAATGGTGTACCACAGAAGGTGCCCCCGGCTTGAACGCTACAGCCTTCACCCACTTGGTCTCTTTGATATCAAGGGGTATCACAAAACTGCGATAGATATCCCGTCCCCCTGCGGGCACAGGATAAGGTTCTGTCATCTTCACCACCAAGTCCGGTTTACCCAACTGCCAGCCAGCTGCGTGCTCCGGCAGAGGCGGCAATTTTCTTGAATCTCCCTCGGTCATCCCTTCCTCAACCCATTGAGCCAACATTGCGATCTGTTTATCTGTCAACCGTCGTTCCCCTTGAAACTTGTAATCACCTGATTCTGCGTGCCAAGGCGGCATAAACCTGCTCTCTGTTACCTTTGCTATCAAACGCCCCCTCTTCTTTACCTCATTGTAATTCATGAAAGTAAAGGGTGTGCCTTCTCCTTCCCGGTGACATGTCGTGCAATTATTAAAAATAATTGGCGCAATGTGCTCGGAGAAATTTAATTTTGTCTCTTTTGATTCAACACCCTCCAGTCCAATCACTCCAAAAGTAATCCCGATAAGTAAAATCGCCTGTTTAGAAGCAAAACTTGTTTTCATGGTATAATTTTATGCTAACGCAAACTATCCTAACACCTTTATTTACGGATAAAAAGGGTCATAAGTTACATTTTCTTATCAGTTAGACTTATCCGATATGCACCACAAATGCTCGTAGGTACGGATGAAAATATCCCCGTTTGAAACGGCCAAAGACGATTGCGTCATCTCGCCAAGTGAATTTGTAGCCAATAATTCAAATTTCGGTGATGCCTTTAAAATGAATGTCTCGGCTGACTGATTAGTGGCATAAAGTTTACCATCAGCCACCACTATTGACGACCACGATCCACCCTTGGCCCCTTTACCTTTCAGTCGTTCTTCCCAAGCCACCTTCCCCGATTTTATATTGATACATTGAGCCACACCTGTTGCATTCAGAATATAGATATAACCGTTATAAATTACACCTGAACCAATACGTTGCTGCTCCTTGGGACGTGTCCAAATTCGATGCGTTGCCGTCACATCCCCTTTATTCCCAACACGTGTGGCCAAAGCCGTCCCTCCATATCCACCCATCGCCACTACGATACCATTGCTGTACAAGGGGGAAGTATAAACAAGCGGATTGAGTCCGTGACACGTCCATAGCTCTTTACCTTTCATGGGATCAAAAGCAACAACTCGCCCTGGATAGCTCATGATCAATTGATCTTTCCCTTGTGCCTTGATCAAGATCGGCGTAGTCCATGAACCTATCCATTTATTATCTTCGCCTTCCTTCTTCTCTCCAGAATGCCCTCCGGATTCATTATGCCTCCATTTTTCCGTACCATTCGATTTGTCCAAGGCAACCAGAAAAGTCGACGGTCCCGGACCATGATTTAAAATGCACAAATCCTTATAGATCACTGGTGATGCAGCACCTCCCCAAATGTGTCTTTGCGGCCCCAAATCACGCCGCCACAACTCCTTCCCCATCAAGTCATAACACACCAAACCCGCTGAGGCGTGCGACACAATCACTCGCTCTCCATCAGTCACCGGCGAAGCGGAACAGTAAGGATTAGTCCGATGGGTTATTTCCTTCTCTTTGTGTACCACCCCTTTTTGCCAAAGCAATTTACCCGTTCGACGATCAAAACATATCAATGTTCGTCGACCTTCTTTTTCAATCGCCTGCGTGACAAATACCTTATCTTGCCACACAATCGGAGATGAATT
>CAYUXV010000261.1:0-5686 GCA_964448875.1 uncultured Verrucomicrobiota bacterium | reverse complement strand
GCACATTCGTTTCCACCTCGTTGCCATCCTTCGCGATCTTGTTAAGCATTAGCTGCAACTTTTGCCCTGGTTTTAAAAGAATGTCGCCGGGTACAATCTGCAGTGCAACCGCCTTGGAACCCGCCGATCTCGGCCCTGCCGTCGGGATGGTCGCGTCTGACGTATTGCTACCGTCCAGCTTGCCGAAGCAGTAGAGCTTCTTCATCGTATGAACGTACAGCTTGCCGTTCCACACCGTTGGTGAACCTAAAATACCGCCCTCCAACTGGATCTCATCGAGTATGTCCACTCCGTCATCCTTTGGTTTTAAAACAAGAAACCGCCCGTTGGGAAAGCCAACATAGATTTTTCCATCCACGTATAGCGGGCTTGCATGAATCTGATCGTTATTCAGCTTCTCCTCGAAGTACAGCTTACCAGTCTTCGCATTCACGCATACCATCACACCCGTTTTCGTTACCTGATAAACCCGTCCTTCCACCAATATCGGAGAGCTGGTGAACATAGCGAATTGATGCCGCCAAAGCTCATGCTCCTTTCCGTCGGCCTTGGACAGATCCTTGTCCTTTAAAATCGTTTGCGGCTCGCCCGGTGCCGGAAGTGATGTCGGCAGCTTAATGCCAATCATCCGGCCTTCCACCGCTGCGTCGATGTTCTCCTTGCCGTGAATGGTTACCAACGCGCCGTCATGAATCACAACCGACGCATTCACACCGCCCTGCGACGTTTGAAAGCGCCACAACTCTTGCCCTGTTCGCACATCCACGCACACCACGTTACCATCGCCCGTGCCCGCATAAAACACCCGACGACTGCCTACATTAGCTAGGACCGGCGTCGAAAACGAGCTGTCCTTCGGTGCCACGCCCGGCGTGCTTGCCCACACCGGTTCGCCTGTCTTCTTTTTAAAAGCGTAAAAACGATCACGTGCTGGTCCCTGCTTTCCCCAATAGCTCGTAACTCCGCGCACAATCACCAAGTCACCATCAATCACCGCAGCTCCAGTGCGACCATTAGGAAACGTCAACCGACCGAATCGCTCCATTAAGGAATATTCCCAGACAATTTTGCCATCAGGTGAAAAGCACTTCACCCCACCATTGGTCGTCATCAGGTAAATGTATCCAGTCTCCGCGTCCACGGTGGCCGCTCCTACAGTGTACCGACTGTACACCGTATCGCTTAGATAATCGTTGTATCCGTGCTCCCAGATGACCTTCCCATCCTTCTCATCAAGACACTGCAACACTTCCTGCAAATCTGGCCCATCGCCACGATAGCCCCATGCGTAAACACGCCCATTAGAGATCACCGCATGTCCTCGCCCGGGAATATCTCTTGTCCACAATAGATTTTTTTTCGCCCCAGCCATCTCGAGGTCACTCGGGAACCCCGTCTCATCCGAAACACCATTCTGATGCGGTCCACGCCAATTCAACCAACCTTTTGCCACAACCTTAGCCGTTGGGTCAGGAATACTCGGTGGATTCCCAGCTGGAGTTAAAGGATCAACGTCGTTTTTAGATTGATCCAGGCTTTCGCATCCCAAACTGGCTAGCATGGCGACTGCCAACACCGACACTGTCGAAAAGATCTGTTTTTTCATCGCAACAAAAGGATTCACGCGAAACCCATCCTCCAGGCAAACCGCGTGAATGGATGAGTAATGACTTTACGTCCGGCGAAAATCAACAAATAAATACCTGTACGTACTTTAGCGCATATGACACGTGAAATTGAAAATCTGGATTACGATGAATTGCCAGTCGATTCCCCCGAACGCAAACGCCTCCCTTTACTCCTTCGACGCGCGTGGTATGGACTGAACAAAGCTTTTCGAAGACAGATCTCCGATGCCGGCGTGACACCTGATCAATTTACAGTACTACGGACCCTCGGAGAAGGCAACACCGATGGTCTGACCCAAAGCGAGCTAACCAGAAAAATGTCTAGTGATCCAAACACTGTCGCCTCACTCCTGGAGCGAATGGAGTAAAATGGCTGGGTTTCACGCAAACCACATGAAACAGACCGACGCGCCAAGCGAATCCTTTTAAAGCCAGCCGGTAAACGAAAATACAATGAGCTGCGTAACGTCGCTGCCGACCTTCAGCTTGAGATCATGCAAAATCTGCCTGAATCACAGCGGAAAAGATTTCTTGAAACACTCGCTAGCATTGCTGATGCCTGCCGCAATGCAGCCGAAGAAGCTGGCCGGAGAAGGCGATAAAAAACCCGCCGAGTGGCGGGTTAAAAACTGCGCTAGACTCTCAACACATACTGGCAGTCAAAGGAATATTCGGCATCAAGTGACTTGAGTTTTCGCCCTTTGAACCTGTGCCATTGCCATCTGGGGCGGGACTGGTCTTAGTACCGTTGCCACTGCCCTCCGTACCATTGTCGCCTTCCGGGTTGGTGGCGTTACCAGTGCCGTTCTGTTGGATGCCGGGTTTGTCCGCACCGTCATTTGACGTGGGATCTTTTGCCACGAGGATTGGCGCAATCACCAACGCAATCACGCTCATGAGTTTTAGTAGAATGTTTAATGACGGACCAGAGGTGTCCTTGAGTGGATCGCCCACAGTATCACCTACCACACCAGCCTTGTGAGCATCAGAACCTTTCTTGTGAAACTCACCATCAACTTCCACTCCGTCGCCCTCTTCAAACATTTTCTTGGCATTATCCCATGCACCGCCAGCATTAGCCTGAAACAGTGCCAACAGTACGCCACTAACCGTAACGCCCGCCAGCAGTCCCCCCAGTGCTTCTGCCGCCGCCTTGCCATCCCCGTCCATTGCGAATTTAAACCCGAATCCCACAAACACTGGGGTTAGTACTGCCAGCATGCCCGGTTTGACCATCTCTCGAATAGCCGCGGTAGTGGAAATTGAAACACAGCTGGCATATTCGGCCTTGCCATCGGCGGCGTCATAAATCTTGCGGTCCTCCTTGGACCATTTCTCAATCGGCTTATCCCCATTACTCTTCATCTTGGCCAATGCAGCCTTCAGTTCCGGAATATTTCTAAACTGTCGCTGCACCTCTTTAATCATGTCTCCCGCAGCTCTACCTACTGCTTCAATTGCCATGGCCGAGAACAAGAACGGCAGCATCGCACCCACAAACAAGCAAGCCATCACGTTTGGGTTTGAAATATCGATATTATCAATACCGGCTACACCCATGTAGGCCGCAAACAGCGCGAGGGCGGTCAACGCTGCAGAACCAATTGCAAAACCTTTGCCGATAGCTGCGGTCGTATTACCGACTGCATCCAAGCTATCGGTCCGGGCACGCACTTCCTTGGGTAACTCACTCATCTCGGCAATACCACCAGCGTTATCGGCAACGGGCCCGTAAGCATCAACAGCCAGTTGGATGCCGGTATTGGCCAGCATGCCAACTGCAGCAATTGCAATACCGTACAACCCCGCAAGGTGATAAGCACCAAGGATTGCCGCTGCGAGGAACAGAATCGGCAACATCGTGGAGCGCATGCCAACTCCGAGACCGGCAATAATATTCGTAGCAGCACCACCCTTTACCGACTGTCTGGAAATCTCCACCACAGGTCCCTTGTGGATCCCCGTGTAATGCTCAGTGACGAATCCAATGCCAAGACCACAGGCCAATCCCAACAAGCTAGCCCAGAAAACTCCCATGGCTGAGTAAGTGCCAAGCAGTTCACCCGCAGCATCTTTTACGTCCCACTTTTGAGGCAGCAAATTGGTAATGCACAAATAAGCACCTACAAGCATGATGAATGCTGCAGTCAATTCGCCACGAGTAAGCCCTGCCTTGGGATCACCACCTTCCTCCACGGATACAGATCGCGCACCGATCATCGAGGCCGCAATACCAACCGCCGCCAAAAATAACGGTAGCAACACCACGCCAATATCACCAATACCACCTTTGAAACCCACAAATTCAGGCAATGCCATCAGCGTTGCGCCTAACACCATTGCACCGATCATCGAGCCCACATAGCTTTCGAAAAGATCCGCACCCATGCCAGCCACATCGCCCACATTGTCACCTACGTTATCAGCAATGGTAGCAGGGTTAAGCGGGTGATCTTCCGGGATTCCCGCCTCCACCTTGCCAACCAGATCGGCACCCACATCAGCCGCTTTGGTGTAAATACCTCCTCCCACACGTGCAAACAGCGCAATGGATGAGGCTCCAAATGAAAATCCTGTTAGCACCGTGATGATCTTTCGAACATTGTCCGTATTGTCGGTACCGAACTGATTCGCATATAGTAAGAATAAGCTACTTAGCCCCAATACGCCAAGACCCACGACGCCCATACCCATCACTGAGCCGCCTTTAAAGGCTACGGTTAAGGCGGCGGGAAGGCTCGTCCGAGCTGCGTTTGCGGTTCGGACGTTGGCCTTGGTGGCCACTATCATACCAATATAACCTGCCAAGGCGGAACACAGTGCGCCCACGGCAAACGAAAACCCAATCAAGGCACTGGTAGTACCTGTTTTATCATTACCGCCCTGCAGAGCCAGCAGCACAGCAACCAACGCCACAAACCATGCCAGTCTTGAGTACTCCGCCTTTAGAAAGGCCATCGCACCATCGGTGATATAGCCGGCAATTTTACCCATGCGCTCGGTGCCCACCTCTTGCCGTCCCACCCATTGAGCGCGCACGTAGGTGAATATCAGGGCGCAAATGCCCGCTGCTGGGATGAAATAGATTAGCTTTGATTCCATTATAGATTAATCCAATGCAGTAGCGGCGTAAGGTGTGGGAATGATTGCCCCTCTTTTGACCAGAACCTTCGCCGGCCACGCCTCTTTTGAGTCAAAAACAAGCAAAAGTCAAGACGATGCAGAGCACATCTCATTCAACCGTCACTTGACGCACCCCCAGCCGCACATTACGTTTTCTTACACCGCAGCAAACTTTTTTTACAATGAACCCAAAAGACCAATCCACACGCCGTGATTTCATCAAGACCTCATCCGCCGCCGCGGCCGCTGGCGCCATTGCGCTACCCAGCGTAACCTTTGGCAAACCGGATAGCCGTAAGTTGAAGCTTGGCTGGATCGGTTGCGGGGGACGCGGCTCCGGTGCCATCAATCAGGCTCTAAGTGCCGACAGCAATATTCAGCTATGGTCCATCGGTGAAGCTTTTCAAGACAAAGCTGATGCCGGGCTCGAGCGCATCCAGAAAATCCACCCCGGTAAGGTCAACGTAGACAAGGGCCGTGTTTTTGTTGGCCTTGACGCCTACAAAAAGGTCATCGATAGCGGCGTGGACGTCGTCATCCTCACCACACCTCCCGGCTTCCGGCCCATGCACATCAAGGCGGCTGTCGATGCAGGTATACACGTCTTTGCCGAGAAACCCATGGCCACCGACGCCCCAGGAGTGCGCTCGGTCATGAAATCCATCGCCCAAGCCAAAAAACAGGGCACCTCCATTGTAGATGGCTATGTCTGGCGCTGGACCTACGCGCAGCGCGACACCTACAAACGCATTCTGGGTGGTGATATCGGCGACATTCAGGCCATTTTTAGCTGCTACAACAATAATGCCCGCATACGCGACCCTGGCTTCTTTCGTCACAACACTATGAGCGACGGCGAGTTCATGGTGCTCGTCTGGTTCTTCTTCACATGGCTCGGTGGAGTCAACATCTTAGAGCAGGCGGTCCATAGCTTC
>CAYUXV010000260.1:0-4019 GCA_964448875.1 uncultured Verrucomicrobiota bacterium | reverse complement strand
GCCGATTAGAGAGTTCAGCACCCACACCCTGCGGCGAATTTGACTGTTGCGTGTCTTCGAGGCGGTCTTACGCATGACAGCCGCACTGGTGATAATACCTCCCTCACGGTCGCCCTTGCGCGCGACGAGGATCGGCGGATCGTAGCGGAGCTTTCGGTTACGGCTTTTACTTTGGCGCTGGGCGAAAATGCTAGCGTGCTGCCGGTTCATAGTGTCGGGATCGGCCTTGGTGTAACCGTGCCCCTTGGGCTGCAATGCGGTCGCCCGCTTGTAGAGCCAGTCGCTTTGTACTAGCTCCAACACACTGCGGTCGGAGCGAACCAGTTCATCGATGAAAATCATAACCTCATCTTACGCCTCGCGGTTCCAGCGTTCGTCCTTGAGGTATTCGCCGTTTGAAACAAGCTCATCAAATCCCAGCCATTGGCCCGCAAAGTTTTCCGACAACGCAATGCGCTTGGGCGAATTGAGCATGCGTGCGACCTGCGCTTTCAATACCTCGTCCTTGAGCAGATTGCCGTCCCGGCCCAGCTTCATCAACTCGGCATCAGGCGGTCTAGCCCACAGGAAATAGGACAGTCTCGTGGCGAGTTCTAAGCCGGTGATTAAATACGGTGTGTTTTTGGCGTTGCTATGTTCAAACCGGTAAAGCACTTCCGGCGAAATCAAAATCATCTCAAACACGTGCATCAAGCTGGCACTGCTGTCCTTCGAGATCTGCAGATGGCGTTGGTAAAGGCGATAGTACCTCGTCGCATATTCCTCCAGCCGGTTGTCGTTGCCGCGGTAGGCGCGCACAATAAATTTTGATATGAGCTGTTTAACTTCAGTCTCACCCAGTTTTTCGGAAAGGGACGCCTGCCCCAAGACCGCCTTCATGGCTTGGGGGGCTTTACGGAATTGCTTCAGTGCATGATTCGCTGCGTCGGCTAGTTCTTTCAGTGGCAGCTTGAGTTTACCCAACCGGTGCGCATCGTTGTCGAAGCCGGATTCGCCGGGAATATCCGAGGGCACGATGGTGCCGATCTTCGAAGGCTCAATTCGTCCGGTGATGGTATCGCGGTACGGAGTCTTAAGCGGGATCTCTAGGACATCCTCCAGAGTGTTCTCAAATTCGTACCGCGTCAGCCGCCGCACCGATGTGGGACCAATATGAGCTTTCCCCTCGCGCAACACGAACGATTGATGGAACCAGTCGAGGATCGCTTTCTTTTCGCCTACTTCCAACGGCTTCTTGTTTTCGGGGGGCATCGCGCCTCGCGCCACCATCTTCTCGAGTCGCACCCACAGCTTGGTGTGTTCGCTGTAGGACGCATTGGCAGGCCTGAGCAGAGGCGATAAATCAATCCCGCCTTTCCTCGTGTCGCTGTCATGGCACAACAGGCAACGGTCTTCGATTACCTCAGCGGCCTCGGCGAATTCGACTGCATGCGCTTTGGTCGAGCCGATGACCAACGCACAGGCGGCGGAGGCAGCCAAGAGTGGTTGGGGCGCAGACATCATTTACTATTGGGCCTTGGCCGACTTGAGCGTGACGACAACCTTTTTGCCGCCGGTCTCCTTGTATTGCCCGGTCAGCGTCACCACCTTGCCGACGTTGCGGTCGAAGCGGAGCCGGTGATTGTTCATGTACGGGACGCGGATCTCGAGGTCGCTCTTGTCAGACAAACGCAGGAGATAATATTCCTGCTCACCCTCGATCTCGATGCGCAACAGGCCTTTGGCGGTGAGCGTTTTGCCATCGGTTTTGGTGATCTTCCAAGTGCCGTCATCTGGGTTGACGGGAGGAAAGTTGGCCGACTCCGTGATGCCCGGCAACAGGCCAGTGGAATCGCCGATACTCGCTGCTTTAGCTCCAATAAGTTGGGTCAGCGTCAGCAGCAGGTTAGCGTATGGTTGTGCCGTGGGGTACCGTACGTGTCGGCCGAGCTTCACTTGTCCACCACCGCCGCCAGCGAGGACCAACGGGAGGTCGGTCAACGAATGATAATCTCCATGCTTAATGCCCGAGCCCCAAAGGATCAGCGAATTGTCGAACACCGTGCTGCTACCTTCCGGCAATGTCTTGAGCTTCTCGATCAAGTACCGCAACTGCGAGGTGTGCCACATGTTGATACTGTCGTAGGCCGGCAGCACTTTCTTGTTGCGCACGTGATGCGACACATAATGAAATTCCGAGTTCACGCCCATAAAATCGTAATGGATGCGACTGTTCGTATTGGCCAGCATGCATGAGGCGACACGCGTGGAGTCGGTCCTAAACGCCAGCGCAATCAGATCCATCATTGCCTTAATACGCTCGCCGAGGTTGCCCACCTCAAGTGTCGGGTCGATGTGCGCCAACTTCGGATCCGCCGCGGCCGTCTGGCCATTGGCCCGTGCCCGTTCAATGCTTTTTTCCGCGTCACGCAACGAATCGAAGTACTGCTGCAATACCTGCTGATCCTGCGTGCTGGCCTTGCGCAGCAACGACGAAGAAGCGTCCTTCACTCCGTCCAGTACGCTAGCCAATTCCGCTTGGCGCTTGGAGCGCGCGGTGTTTTTGAAAATTAAATCAAACGTCGATTGCGGATCATGCTGCCCGCGTAGCGGCTGATGCGTCTTGTCGTACGACAGAATGTTCAGCCACGGATGCGCCTTCCAGACGTTATCGGCCGTGAGTTGTACAGACTGGATCGGCGTCGGACCGCCAATCTGGTCGGCGATGCGTTGGTCGAATGAGTAGCGGTTTTTATCCCGGTGCCGCGTGGCGCTCATGAAGGTGCCCGGCGCATCCATGTGATCGGACGAACCCAGATTATCGAGATTACCCAAAACGAGAATATCCTTTTGAACCGGCGTCAATGGTCGCAGGATTTTGGACAATTCAAACTCCGTTTCCGTGCCGCCGACAATATCCCACGAATGCGGATTCATCCCGCACCCCTTGTACAACACACACAACCGCACGGGACCGGTTGCCCCCTTCGTTTTCGCGTCGCTCACTGCCGGCGACATGATGTCCAGGAATGGCAGTGCCAACGACACGCCTGCCCCTTTCAGAAACGTCCGTCGCGGAATCTGGTACGCACTTCGATTCACGGTTTTATTGTTTCCCCATCAACTGTTTCAGAGTCGGCACGATGGCCTCAGCCCAAATCTCGTGTCCCTTGTCGCTGGGATGCGTGGTATCCGGCATCATCTCCTTGGACAGGTGGCCCTTATCGTCGAGAAACTTCGGGCCGATGTCCACAAAGCTAACGTTCTGGATGTCCTTAAGTAGCTTGGGCAGATAGGAATTGAGCTCGATAATCTCCCTGCGATGCGGATGCGCTAGTTCGCGGCGGCGCGGAAACACTGCCACCACTAGAATTTTCATCTCCGGATACATCTCATTGAGCTTCTTGGCTATCGCCTGCACGCCATCAGCCGCCTGCCGGGGATGATCGCTGCCCCAACAAATGTTATTCGTGCCGATCATCAACGAAGCCGCCTTCGGCGCCGTCTTCAACTTCGGCAAATGATCCAGCCGCCACAGCACGTGGTTGGTGCGGTCGCCGCCGAAGCCAAGGTTCAGCGCGTTCAACGGCGCGAAGTATTTTTGCCAAACCGCCTCACCCGGACCGCCCTTATCGAAATTGTGCGTGATTGAGTCGCCGACCATCAGCAGCTCCACTTTTGTCTCCTTCTTTGAATCATTCGCTGCTTCAATCATAGCCATCTTCTCCGCATGACGCGTCATCCACCACGAAGCCAGTCGCACTTGCGACGAAGTGGAGGGATGCGGTTTATTCGCGGAAAGAGCCGACAGCACTGTGGCTAATCCGAGCACGAAAAGGGGGATGCATCTCATACGCGGCAAACTATATCACCAAAATCACCCTGCGCAAGACACGCAAGCTAAAGACCATTCCGGTCATAAAGGTAAATCAATGAAATAAGCAATGGAGCGGGTGATGGGAATCGAACCCACGTCTCGAGCTTGGGAAGCTCACGTACTACCATTGTACGACACCCGCTGAAGTTTAGAAATTCTTCCA
>CAYUXV010000259.1:0-7260 GCA_964448875.1 uncultured Verrucomicrobiota bacterium | reverse complement strand
TATTATTTAAGAAATAGTATGGGCATAGACGCACCCTTCCGTTCATTGTTTTCACATCATTTGAGTCGAAGTCAAACCACTCTTGATTAATGCGCATCGGCTTATGATATCGCTGCAATATCCGTGGAGAATTCTCATAATCCTCTAGAGCTGTATTTACTGCATTGGCCCAGTTGGCTTGGGATAGATCATTGCCAATGTGAAGCCCTCTTGAGCCCCAAGCCAACTCCGAAAAGCCGGATACCTTCAATACGAGGTTGCGCTCTTTTTGTGAAAGCTCACATAGTTGCTTCCAGTTGCTTAGGTCTAGACCTGGAATTGCGGCATGAGGAGGTATAGACTCTGTGGTGATGAGCCATGATTGAGGGGTCCGATTCTTTATTAATTGGAAGAAAGATCCGCCCAATTGGCCTTGCCAAAAATCTTGGAGATTTCGATTCCACAATAGAGCAAATAGCATTTTCTCCTCCAGGAAAGATTTCGGAGGGGGGGTTATATTGATTTCACCCTTAACAGCGTCGGAAAAAATATTTGATGCGCAATCAACATTTGTCAGGTCAAATAATTCAAAGAACCGATAGACAGAATCCCCTTTGCGCCAAACATCAGACTTTGCGTCGTGAGTTGAAAATCGTGAATCGAGTGATGAACAAAGCCACTCCATTTCTGGACGATAAGTTTCTGATTCATCAGAAACAATTATCCGAACATTGCCGGATTTATTAAATATTCCGGAAAAACCATCTTTCATCCCAGATGGCCCGCCAATGACTTCAAAGCCGGCATCTGAGTAAGTTGAATTAAGCCATGCGGTCAGGCCAATGCCTCCCGGCACACTGTCAAGTTCTGTAAAAGTATAACCAATTTCAGTTAGAATTATATCTGGTCGAATAATAGATGGTATTTCCTGCTTAAAGTGTTTGTGCCTCTGTAATTGGATGATGTCATTTGGTTTCCCTTTATCCAGGCATTCTGAGACCCATGCAGGCTGTTTGCCGGTTAAGCTCAGATTGTAAAGTAGATTGCTCGAGCGATAAAACTGAAGGAGAACTCGCCCTAAGAATTCCAGTTCCTTTGCGAGTGATTTTGAAATTGTAAATGGCTTTGTTGCGATACGCCAAGAATGACCGGTAAAAAGACCTTTTTTAGGTATCTGTTGCCGGACAAATTCGGCACGGCAAGCGGGCGATTCCATTTAATTATCGAATAAGTCCGTTGCCCATTCCAAGCCATTTATAGCTGGTAAGTTCATTTAAACCCATTGGGCCGCGCGCGCCAATTTTGTCAGTGCTTATTCCAATTTCTGCACCCATTCCGAATTCAGATCCATCGGTAAAGCGTGTTGATACATTCCAAAATACAGTTGATGAATCAACTTCGTTCTGAAAACGAGCTGCCTTGGCAGAACTATTTGTAATAATAGTATCAGTATGTCCCGAGCCATGGTCATTGATATGGCTAACTGCGCCATCAATACCATTTACTATGCGAACTGCACATATAAGGTCGAGATATTCGGTGTCCCAGTCTTCCGAGGTTGCCAACTTTGCTTCTTTGCCAAGGATAGTTTGTGCCTTGTCATCAACACGGAGTTCGACATTGGCGTTTTTTAGAGCATCTGCTAGCCGGGGCAACAATGTGGGAGCGATAGCTTCATCAACCAGAAGGGTTTCCATAGCATTGCAAACCCCGGGCCTTTGTGTTTTCGAATTGATCACAACATGCGTTGCCATCTCAGTATCAGCCTCTGTATCAATATATACACTGCATATCCCCTTGTAATGTTTTATTACGGGGACCCGAGAGCAATCTGCTACTGCTCGTATCAATCCTTCACCTCCTCGCGGTATGCATAGGTCAACAAATTCTGTTTGAGCTAATAGTATCGGAATCGCTTCTCGATCACTTGTTTGCACAACTTGTATAGCGTGTTCAGGGAAATCTGCTGATGTATTACGGCCTGCATCTGTCAAGAGTTCACCTATTTTTTGATTAGAGTGCAGCGCTTCCTTCCCTCCGCGGAGCAATGTTGAATTTCCGGATTTAAAGCAAAGCCCTGCTGCATCAGCAGTCACGTTTGGGCGTGACTCATATATGATTACAATTGCTCCAATAGGTGTGCTGATTTTACGTAATATTAGTCCATTAGGGCGATTTCGTTCATCAAGAACAAGACCTACTGGATCTGCTAATTCTGAAACATCGCGTAAACCTTTTGCCATGCCAGAAATGCGATCATCATTTAGTAAAAGCCTGTCGAGCATTGCCTGTGAAAGACCCATCTTTTGGCCTGTTTCCATATCTAAAGCGTTCGCCTTCTTGATAGATTGCGAATTCTCCATGAGATGATCAGCCATTGCTAGCAGGCAGGCATTTTTGTCCTCAGTCGACATTCGCATTAAGAGGCGAGAGGCTTGCTTTGATTGGCGTGCCAGATTCGCAATTTGTTCAGTCAGGCTCATAAGAACGTCGAGGTTAAGCCATTGAACGGCTCGTCAAAAGCGGGAAATTTCCTATCAGCACAAGACTATTAAGTGGGATTTGATCATATAGAGGAAGCAAGTCGGATGCGGCCATGTGGATACATCCCTGTGAAGAAGGGCGTCCAAGCGTTGTTTCATTACCGACACCATGGATGTAAATATATCGTGAATATGAATCAACATTGCTGTCTCGGTTGTAACCAGGTTCTAAGCCATCAAGCCAGAGTATCCTGTGTGCAATCGGGGCATGAGGATCGCCTCTCCACGTATAGCTCGTAAATTTACGACCCCTAAATGTAGCGCCGGATGGCAACCCTCCACCAATTTTTTTTACGATTCGATGTAGCCCAAGGGGAGTTTTGAATGAATTGGATAATTGTCCCACTCCAAATCGTGAAGTGGATACGTTAAATATTTTCTTAGTAGAATAAAGTGGAAAACCACCAGTGTGGATGCGCTTTCGGGTTAAAAGCGCGGCCGATTGATTTTTTACAGAAATAAACAGTACGTCTGGTGATGGCATGAGTGCTAGGCGACGGCATACGTTTGCGAGCGTAGTTATTGCGTCTGTTTCCATCCTGATTGTATTTTACTTAAAGGGATGAACGAAGATTTGTTTCCTTCACCCACATGAAGCCCGTCTAATTCCCAGCGTAGATTCCCCCATTTTTGGATGGCCTCACTTTGGTTTTTAGCTAGACCGAGGTGGTGCGGAGAAGTGAATTTTTGATTATGCTTATCCCTGCCTGAAAATATTATGACCCTTGCCGCATGTCCTCTAAAATTATTAGTCATATATGGATCCAGGTAAACATGTGCACAAAAAGCCGGAGTATCATGTATGCCGTCGCTCCATTTTACTGCAACGGTTTCGCCTAGTGTAAGAGAATTTTTGCGAGCTGATATGACAGCACCTGTCCCATAGCCAATTAACAGACAGGCAAATGCGATAAGCACGTACTCGGATATATTCTTAGGTAGTGCCACGATTTAATATGCTAAGTGCTTAATTAAGATTTTAGAGTTGCGACCATTGTTTTCATATTCCTTCCGTCGCAGAGTTGGTAAATCCTCAAGGGTTCCCTCGTCAAATCCTGCTTTTGTTTGAAAATAAGCAAATGCCTGCGTGGAAAGAGCAATTAAGCGCTTAAATTTACGTTCGCTTGCAAAGTCAATTATGAATTGGGTGAGTTTTTGCCCGATCCTTTGATTCATATGCGACGGGTTGACATGGAGGTGGATGAGTTCAGCGGTTGAGTCGGCTGGATATTCCCTGAGTGCAATGCATCCAACAGGATTGTTGTCGATATCGAAAATATAGTAATTTCCGATATTACGTTCAATCGTTTCGCACGTCCGATGTAGTAATTCGTCATTGTCCATCGCGTCACGTGTTAGGTTGAAAATGCTCGGTGTATCTTTTTTTGTTGCTGGTCGGATTTGCTGATATTCGTTTGCATAGATCAGCGTGCCTATGCCTTCATTAGAAAAAACTTCAGCCAAGATTCCTTCCGGCACACGGCCATTAATAATGTGTACGCGCGGCACGCCAGTGATGCATGCTGCAGTGGCATGCTTCGCCTTTGAGCTTTGCTTTGCGTCGAAATGACACTCATCCAATGCTTTTTTGAGGTCAAAGGATGAAATTTCACGAATTAACGTGCCGTTGATCAGGAGTCCGTCGACAGTGGTTGCAAATATAAGTTTGATTGCCCCCAATGCTTTTGCAGTCTCTAAAGCTACGGCGTCGGAATTTATGCGAAATGTTTTTCCTCCACTATTAAAGCCTAGTGGTGGGATCACCGGAATAATGTCTTCTGCTAGGAGAGTTTTGAGCGTTGATATATCAACGCGCTCTATGCATCCGGTATGTTCTTGGTCTGTGCCATCAATAATACCTTTGGGTCGTGCAATAATTGTATTTGCGCAGGCCGCTCGCAAATCTCTGGCAGAAAGGCCTTCAAGGATATCATGAGTCAGTCGATTGGCTGCAGTCACTGATAATTCCAATGTGACATCGTCAGTTATCCCTGTTCCGTCCAGATTGCTCGGTGTTTGGCCATTTTTCACAGCCTGTTGTTGAATTTGCTCGCCTGCTCCATGAACTAATACAACGCGGATGTTTAAGGAGCGCAGCACTGCGATATCCAGAAGTAGATTTGTGAAGTTAACATCTGAAACCACCGCCCCGTCTGCGCTGATGACAAACGTCTGCTCTCGAAAGCGGGGAATGTATTGGAGTATACCTCTTAGATCAGTCGGCTTCACGTATGCATTTCTGGATTAACATTACATCGGTTGATCTGGCAACGACTTATTCCTTGTGTTCCGTCAGAACTTGACGAATTGCGGACAAAAAACTTTTGTTTTCATTTTCGCCGCCGATGGTCACTCGTATCCATTCTTGTAACCCATAATTATCTAGTGGGCGTACAATAATTCCGAGTTGTTTCAACTTTTCGGCAACTTGGGAGCCGTTGCCAACACGGATAAGAATAAAATTTGCTAATGTGTGCAGGTATTCAATCCCTGCATCATCAAGTTCAGATTCGATGTGAATGGAGCCCCTGGTGTTTTGGGCGCGAGACATTTCAATATGTGATTCGTCGCTAAGGGCAGCCATGGCGGCTTTCTGGGCCATCGCATTAATATTAAATGGTTGGCGAATTTTCTCCAATGCTCCAACAAACTCAGGGTGACCAACGCCATAGCCTATACGCAGGCCGGCTAGTCCATATATTTTGGAGAATGTTCGCATCAAAATTAGATTGGGATATTCTCCTGATCGAACGAGATCAAGCAGGTCGATAGGATCTTTTTGGTACTCAATATAGGCTTCATCTAATACCAGCAGTATATCTGAAGGCAGTCTTGTAATTAGGTTATATATTTCCGTTTTCGATGCAGACGTGCCGGTAGGGTTATTTGGATTTGCAACGAAGATGATTTTAGTGTCGGCAGTCACTGCTTTGAGCATAGATGAAAGATCGTGTCCGTATTGTTTGGCGGGCGTCTGGACAATCTTTGCCCCCATCATTTTGGCTACGATTGGGTAGATCGCGAAGCAGTATTCAGAAACAACGATGTCATCGCCAGGCTTCAGAAGGGAGTGTGCGACAAATTCAATGATTTCGTTTGAGCCGTTGCCAAATACAAGGTTTTCAGTTTCGACGCCTAATTTTTCCGCAAGTTGATTGCGTAGGGAGCATGCATTGCCGTCAGGATAACGATGCATCTCAGTGGCCAATTCTTCCATGGCCGTGACGGCATATGGGGATGGTCCGAATGGATTTTCATTTGATGCGAGTTTGATGATCTGTTCGGAAGGCAAGCCGACTTCACGTGCGACTTCTTCCAGTGGCCGGCCAGGTTGATATACCGGCAAATCCTGCAGAGCAGGATTCAAGTTGTCAGGAAGGCTCATATCTATCCGAGCCAGTTGGTTCGGCTGGATTTCCCTACTTCGGTGATTTCGCCAGTGGAATGTTTGGATATGTACCAGGTTACGAATGCCACGGCTATGAACGTACCTGTCATTATCATAGCTACGACCCAGTCGGGTATCGCACCGACTCCGAGCGCATAGTAGAAAGAACTCAATGAGTCGATTTCACCTCCTTGTGGAGGATGTATAAGAATCTTTGTTATCCAGGCGGTAAGCACGATGGCGATAATAAAGGCGTAGTTGCGCTTTAAACGGCGGCCGATGGATTCAAAAATACTAATTTTAAACGCAGGAACCAGCAGGTCCTCAGCCACCAGTTTTCGCCAATTGCCTTCAAGCTTGGGTTTTTCCTGCATTAACACTGGCATTAGGAAATGCGCCTCAAGCATTCGAACTCTAGCTCGAAAGGCGTCATAAAATCTATATCGCCGTGCTTCGATCCATAGCATCATCATCACGATGGCAAGATTGAAAAAAAAGATGAGATGAGGGACCGCGTCAAAGGAAAAGGCTACTGTGAAAATAGTGCCCGTAGAGGTGATAGCCCAGGTAGTGGTAGTGTCGAATCGCTGTCGCCAAACCATGATGCGTCCCACTTCGCCGCGATAGAAGTGCGACATCGCAGTGGTGTAATCCTGGCTATAGACCGGCTTGGTTTCGGGCGCGATCTCCTCTTCAAGTAGGAGTTGGTCCTCTTCAAATCCGGGCATGTAGGAACCTTAGCATGAAAAAGGCGTTCGGGAAAAGCCAAATGACGTTAAGCGGGGCTCGATACGGTGTCGCGTGCCAGTTGAATAAGGCCGATATCACGCCGTAAATCGCCGAAACGGAAAGGCGGCAGGCCGCTTTGTTCTTGGCCGAGGAATTCTCCCGGGCCTCGTGATTGCAGGTCGGCTTCGGCAACCTTGAATCCATCATTGGTTTCAACCAATATGTTGAGGCGTTCCTGTGTTTCCGGGGTATCTTTTCCGGTAATCATAATAAAGTGCGACTCGTGTTCGCCTCGCCCGATGCGGCCTCGTAATTGGTGCAACTGCGCCAGGCCATATTGTTCGGCATTTTCCACCAGCATGATGGTGGCATTGGGCACATCGACTCCAACCTCGATAACGGTTGTAGAAAGCAGTACGCGAATTAGCCCTTCACGAAATTTTGTCATCACCGACTCCTTTTCATCGCTTTTCAGACGCCCATGCATCATTCCGACTTCGTGTGGCGAAAACGCGTTTTGTAGCTTATTAGCTTCCCGGGTTACGGCTTTCACGTTGTCCTCAGCATGTTCCACGCGTGGGGAGACCACGTAGGCCTGTCGATTTTCATTTAGCTGGGAAT
>CAYUXV010000258.1:0-4030 GCA_964448875.1 uncultured Verrucomicrobiota bacterium | reverse complement strand
ATCTGAAATATCCGCTACGTGAGCACGGAAACTGTCCTTGGAGAATAAGCGGTCATAGAGTTTTCTGGGGTTGCGAATGGATGGCGCGATCTTGCCCGGGCCGTACCAGGAGATGTTGTCAAACTCGATCGGCTCCTTGGGGGCCCGGAAACCGTTGCAGCCGATCTCCAGCGTATTGAGCACTGTCTTGTGGCCAATCTTGTCGCCGATAACCTGGTCGAGACTCCGACCGTTTGGATGTTTAATGCCCTGTTCGGCTGCCTGAACCGGTGAAAGGCTGGTGAGATAACATGAGGCACCTTGTGCGTGCACGTCCTGCCCATTCTTAAAGGTCCGATCCAAGCCGGTAATCAGAGTCACATCCCTCGTGTGCTCTTTGAGCGGCTGCATCGTGGAAGTGAGTTCCAGTGGGTAAATTCCCGGTTTATTCGGTTTGCGCTTCTGGTTCTTGGTCTTATCCGCATTAAAACCGCCTACAAACCCTGGCAATACTCCCTCTTCTTCACCTGGAAAAAAACAACGCCGCACAATCCCGTTGGGGATATACATGATCACCAGCTTCTTATCCGGTTTCTCACCCTTCTTTACCGCAGCCATTGCTTCAGGCACCGAGTGCAGAAACGGCAAGGCCATCGTCGCGCTACCCGTTCTTAAAAATTTTCTTCTGGAGATACTCATGGGAATTGTCTGACCCCTATTCTTTTGAACACAAATTGTGCATTTTATTCATGTTAACTTGCAAGGAGGATTATCTCAGGAACTTGGAAATACCAGCAACACACCAATGCTTCAGTTTTGTCGATACGAGAATTTAGTGACCTGGTTAATACGTAGGAGGGAAATGTTTTTAAGTCGGCACTAACTTTTTCTATATGGAGCAAGCTAACTGTTTTAAGAAAAAACAATCACTCTTCCAAGTAGGTTGAGCAGCAGAATACTCACTCCACCAACCAAAATAGCAGCGCCAAAGCCAAGGCAAAGAGGACGCCACCCAAGCTTCCTCATTTGACTCAGGTTCGTACCCAAGCCCACTGCTGCCATGGCCAGCGCGAGGCAATAGACGCTTGTCTGGTTAGAGCAGGTAAGCATGGAATTCCAAATTATATTTTCCTTAAGTCCCGCAAGATCTCCCGCTGTGCGCACGCCTGTTAGAAGAATGAATGCGATCACGAAGAACGGTACTGTCTGATTCCATTTAAGATTAACTCTGGTGCCACCAGACCGTTCGTTCTTGTTCCGATAATGTAGCCATGTCATCAAGGGAACCACACCGGCCAGACATAAATTTTGCATTAACTTTGTGGTAGTAGCCACGTTTAGAGCCTCGGGGCTTTGATGCTGTATCTCATACATAAGGCCAGCCCCGGCGACCTGTGCAGTATCGTGAATGGCGGTTCCCAGAAAATAACCCGCCATCATGGCATTGCCATGGAATAAAAAATGGGAAAGAAATGGATACACACACATTGCAATCATCCCGAACAGGGTGATGACCGTGACAGCGTAGCTGACTTCCTCGTCCTTGGCTTTAATCGCGGGCGCGGTGGCAACGATGGCTGATACGCCGCAGATACCCGTGCCCACCGCAATGAGACTTCCCAGTCTTGATCCAATACCCAGTCGTTTACTTAGCCACAATACTGAGGCAAGCCCGACGGTGATACACCCAATCACCAGCGGTAAAGCATGCACGCCAATTTGCCATGCGGCTTCAAGGCTAAGACGTAGGCCTAATAGCACGACCCCAATCCTTAAAATTAAGCGAACGCAAACCCGCAACCCTTCCTCGAATGCGGTGGGCAACCCGACTATGTTACGGATAAGCAACCCAAGAAGTATGGTTATTAGAATGGGGCTCACGGGACTTCGTTCCATGCCGAACATCGCTGTCCCCAGACGGCTTGCTATCCAGAAACCCAATGCAGCCAGGCCAATGGCCAGCGCTAACCCAGGAGCAATTTTACCGAGCGCATGAAATGTGCGGTGTAGGACTTTTTGCCAGCCGTAGGCCAGGTGTTTTTCGCCTGGTAAAATTTCCGGTGTGGTCGCTGTCGGCACCCCTTCATAACTGTCCAGAGAATGCGTTCGCGCAGGATCAAGATGGACGTTGAAACTACTGCCAATGTTGGCATCGGGGTTCGCCATTCGCCAACACTTTTTCTATGTGCAGGGTAGGCGTCAAGTGCGGAAGTACTCAACGCACAGTTCTTGGCACCAATTTACTGAACCTCTAAGAGATTTCAGGCAGTCACTAGTGAGGCCAATATCTTACGGTTACCCTTAAAGGTACGGCGGCCGTGCATGGCGGTGTAGTTGTCGACAAGAGCGAGATCACCCGGTTGCCAAGGGATATCAAAGGTGACTTCATCAGCGAGCACACTGGCTTTCTCGACATCTGCGGGATCAAGCAAGGTGCCATCGCCAAAGGTAATGGCTTTACTCGGATCGTTCCGAGTGTCCTTCCAACCCTAGAAAGCGGCGATGAGTTGGTTAAAAAAACTGCACCGGCCATCGCCCAGATCGCGAACGGCGGGCAGGGTTGGCGTAGTGGCCCGAAGATCACCATCCTCCAACCATTCCCACGTGTAACCGAGATCGGCCATGCGAGCTTCGGCCGCTTCACGAGACTCACCACTAAATGTGCTTTGCCAGCTGCGGCCCATACCGGATTTCTTATCAGCTTCTCCGGCCATAGTCAGAGAATATTTTAAACCCTTGTCCCGGCAAGTTTCTGCAAAGTCACATTGTTGTTCATGGAGGCGTTCCCACAAAATATCCGAACGACAAATAGGAGTTGCACCCCCTTCATCCGGTGCGGCTTGGCAGAAGAAGAAGAGTTTACTGGGATAGATTGGCGTCTGAGCCATTTCGTGATGTAGAAAGATTGTGACTTCCGGCGGTGCTTCGTTGGCTGAAAAAACACGCGGGGTGTAGTTAATGCGGTAAGCGTTTGAGAGTGATTCCTCGTAGGAGAAAATTGGAAATCCGAACGCAGTTACTATAGCATCAAAATCTTCCGGTGATGCCAGTGGGAGTCCGCGCACCAATACAGCACCGTGTTTAGAGGCCTGAGCTCCTATATCCGTTGCCTTGTCATGCGCCCAACCACAGGCGTCTTCCAAGCTGGCGGTACTAACCTTTAACGCCAGCGGGAAGGGTTGCCCGTTGTATTCTTGCTGATCGGAGAGTTTGAGAGCTTGAGCCTCAAGATTCATGTTAGATCGACCACGGTTTGCGGTAGCCCAACTTGTTTATCAACTTGCTGGCTTCCTTGTCACCGATGACCTTTTCGGTCTTGGGATCCCATTTCAGTGCCTTACCCAAGGCATTGGAGACGTAGCCGAGGTGTCCGGGAGTAATGGAACGGTGGGCGGTTTCGGCCGGGCAAATGGCCTCCTTGCGGCTCTTCACACCATCGACAAAATTGCGCGTGTGGCCGGGTGATGCGTAGGCCTTTACCTTGCCCGCATTGAAGTCGAGCTTCGTCCATGCGGGATTGGAAGCTTCCATCCTGCCGCGCGTGACGTAGACCCAGCCGTCCTCACCGATGACTTTCACGCCCATACGGTTGTGCGAACCGATGCTCGTCTTGATGCCGCCGGCATATTCGCAGTGCACCTCATAACGCGGCGGTGCGTCGTAGCTCTTAGACTTACTCTTGGTAAAGTTTTTCGCTTCCACGCGCGTGGGGCCGCCGTGGTCTTCGCCGAGCGCCCAGTGGCAGATGTCATTGTGATGGCCGATCCAGTCCATGAGTTGTCCGCCTCCATAGGCCAGATGCCAACGCCAGTTCCAGTGATGCCTTGCTGCCACGTAGGGAAGCTGTGGTGCGGGTCCGGTCCACATTTGGTAGGCGACGTGTTTTGAATAGTCATGCTCTGTTGAGTCACCTCTGTCGCTATCATGCCCTTAGGGCAATCCAACCTGAACCTCCTTCACCTTGCCAATCACGCCGTTTAGCACAACTTCCACCGCGTGGCGGAAACTCCGGTCAGAACGTTGTTGTGAGCCGGTTTGAAAAATCGCTTTT
>CAYUXV010000257.1:0-5848 GCA_964448875.1 uncultured Verrucomicrobiota bacterium | reverse complement strand
CGGGCATAACTGGCCAAAGAAATATCGCGGCAACCTCTTTACGCTGAACTTCCATGGCCTGCGGATGAATCAGGATACGCTACACCGACAAGGGGCAGGCTACGTCGGCAGGCACGCGCACGATATCAAGCGCACGAAGGCCAAATGGTTCCGTGGCATCGAGCTGAGTTATGGCCCCGACGGTGGTGTGTACGTGCTTGACTGGTCGGACATCGGCGAATGCCACGAAAACGATGGCATCCACCGCACCAGCGGCCGCATCTTCCGCATTTCCCACGGCAAAACCGAAGCCGCCGAGCTCAACCTCGACAATCTATCGAACGACAAACTTGCCCGCATGATCGGCGTACGTAACGAATGGCACAGCCGCCAAGCACGCCAGCTTCTCCAGCAAAGCGCCGCCGCCGGTCAAGACCTCACCAAGGCCGCTCTGACGGTGATGAACACCAACAAGCTCACCACCACCACCCCTGCCGCCCTGCGCGCGATGTGGACATTGAACGTCATCGGCTCCGTCGATGAGGACTGGCTGCTCGATCAAACCAACGACAAACGCGAACACATCCGCACCTGGGCCATCAAACTACTCATCGATCAAGGGCCGCTCTCCAAGGAAACCCAAAAGCGCTTCATCGAGATGGCCGCCAATGCCAAAGCCGGCCTTGTGCAACTCCACCTCGCCGGAGCCCTGCAACAGCTTCCCCACAAAGACCGCTGGCCACTCGCCACCGCGCTCGTCTCCCATGAGACCTTTGCCAAGGACCCCGTTCTGCCTTTGATGGTTTGGTACGGCATCAACCCCGCCGTCCCCGAACACAGCGCCGAGGCCATTAAACTGGTGGCCCAGTGCAAGCTGCCTAAGGTGCGCCAATTCATCGCCCAGCGCTTGGCGGGGGAGCCAAGCAAGGCCAAAAAAGATAATCAGTGATTTGAATTGATGGATCATCGTGAATTAAACCACGTGGCTATTCACGTGGAGGACGTGGAGCGAAGCTGCGCGTTTTACGAGCGCGTGCTGGATCTAAAGCCGATCCCGCGACCGACGTTTGATTTTCCTGGGGCGTGGTACCGACTGGGGGCAGTGCAGGAACTGCACCTGATCGGCGAGCGTGACCAACCGGTGCTCGCGGGCACGCGGGGGAACCACATTGCGCTGATGATCGACGACATGGATGCTTGGGAGTCTCATTTGGAAAAAATTGGCGTAGATTACTACGAACGCCGAACCCGCCCTGATGGTGCCTTTCAGATTTATGTCACCGATCCTGATGGCCATTGCATTGAATTGTGCACTGCGCCCGGTACGTCGGGTTAAATCCAGGCGTTTCTTTCAGAGAACAAGGGGCAAAAAAAACACCCGGACTTTTGTCCGGGTGTAGCAAAAAACCAACAGGATTGCTTAAGCCTGAGATTCAGGCGGAGGCTCATCTCCTCCACCCGGGTCGATACCGCCCCCTTCATCGGCAGTTGCCATCTCCGATCTACCAGCGGTTACTAGTTGCGTAATACCCGCAGCTATACAGAGCCAAGCACCAATTGCTAAACCATTAAACACACCTCCAGACGTTTCTGCAGTCCAAGCAAGGAGTATTGCAATCGGGACAAAGCCGGAAATCATATACACAATCTTCTTATCAACAATTGCTGATATGAGGCCGGCGATTGGAATCAACGCAACAATTTTCATTAAAATAGCAGGGTTATCCTGTTTTGGTGCAGCTGATTCTCCACCCATACCACCTAAACCTTCAGCCATGCCACCAATCGCTTGTCCGCCTTTGACGAGGTCATATCCTGAACAACTAACACCCATAACTGATACAAAGGGCAGAAAAAAACCGACCACAAGCACGATTCCACATATTCTTGGTATTTGCATTTATTTACCCTCCTGTTTCAGACTAACTATTAATAGCCGCACCGTTCAATGTGAGTGTTTAACGGCATATATAAACTATCAAATCTTTTGTATTAACAATTTATGTATAACTCCATTTATTTGGGCAAACCGTTGGCATCGTTCAAGAAACACAAACGGTTCCGATTTGATAGAGATGGAGTGCGTGAAATGGTAGATGTCCGCTGTTAGTTATTTTTTCCAGCGTTGCCATGCCAATCCCGGGCGTTTAGTGCGGAACGTTACTAGCCGGCCGTGTTCCATTTCCGTGACATACGCTGTGCGCCCATCAGGTCCACCAAAGCAGATGTTGCTGGGCTTAGAGCCGAGCACATCAATCTCCTGTAGAATCTTACCTGCAGGTGACAAAATAACCACCGTTCCTTTGCCATGCCGAGTGATGTAAAGGTTCCCATCTACGTCACAGCGCATTCCGTCAAAGCCAAAGTCGGGGAATTCTTTCAGCAATTTCTTGTTTGCCAATGAACCGTCGGCCTGAATGTCAAACACCCAAATGTTGCGCTGTACGCTTTCGTTGACGTACAACTTTTTTCCATCCGGGCTGACCTCAATGCCATTGGTTGTACCCATGTTTTCGGCGATTCGCGTGACTTTTCCACTTGTATCAATTCGCCATAGTTGACCGGTTTTTTCACTCCAGTTTGGGTCACTCGCATATAGTGTGCCGTTTGGAGCAATAGCCAGGTCATTGGGCTGGTTCATCTTCGGTTCATGGGCAAATACCTCGATCTTTTTCGTAGCGGGATCAACGCGCAGGACGTTGTGCGCCACGTAGTCGGCAATATACATGCGGCCTTGCCGGTCAAAGCGAATGCCGTTTCCGGTGGACTTGCCGGGTAATGTGACAAAGAGCTCTGCCTTGCCATCGGGCGTGGTGCGCCCGATGGTCTGCTGTTTTTGAAAGTTGACCGCAAAAATATTACCTTCCTTGTCACAAGCCGGCCCTTCAATGCCACCTGTAAAAGAATTGACGGGGGTCAGGGGGGTGGCTTGGTACAATGTCTCTGCCGAGCCGCGAAATGGGCACCGGCATGCCGTGCCAAGCCCTACTAGGGCCATGGCCATTCCCATATTTAAAAAGGGAGTTATCTTCATTTTAGTTTCCTTTTGGCAATTCTGCCGCCAACCAACGGACTGCATTTTCAATCACAAGCAGTGGTAGTTTTTCCTTAAACACAGGGTAAGTCTCGTGTCCCGGGCGAAAGTAAAATACTTTGCCTTTGCCAAGGTTCCAGACACTGCCGCTGCGAAACCATTCACCACCAGCGAAGGTCTCCTTAAAAATCACCTGATCTGGCTGAGGCACGTGGAACGGCTCATCATACATTTCTGTCTTCAGGATTTTCCATGCCTTAGGCAGTCCCTTGGCAATGGGATGATCCGGCAGCAGGGTCTCCATCCTGCTCGGCTTGCCATCCCCACGATAACCGGGAAAGCAACAGTTGGGCAGGTCCACACGCACGGTCGTAACCACCCCGCGCCGCTGCAGCGCGAGATAGGCGGGGGTGATCATGGAGTTGCGCGCAGGCGGAATGCGCCCAGCTGGCGCAATGTACTCAATTTTCACATTGGGTGACTGCTTGTTGCGCGGAAATAGCCTGGCGACGTCCTGCTTGGTACGCTCATTCATCGCCTCCATGAACGGCGTTGACCAGTGCGCAGAGTGCAGCGGCATGCACGACAATCTGCCCGCCTTGATTCGATCGATGATCGGCTTGCAATCTGCCGGCGTAATCTGTCCCTGACGCACGTGTCCCCACCAGATAAGCACGTCACAATTGTCCAGCACAATAGAACCAATCCCCTTGTTGGCATCGTTTTGCTTTACTGAAATAACCCTCAGTCCCGGTCTGGTTTTCAGATGATCTGCGATGGTGTTGCCAAGAAAATTATCATAAGCCTGTTTCTGGCGCGGCTGTTGTTCGTCCCAAACCACAACACGGACATCTCCAGCGAAAGCGAAGCTGCAAGATAATAAGAATGAGAAAATGATCTTCATGCGTAGGACCAGTGTCATCAGCGCACGAAAAATGGCAACGCCAAATCAGCCGTTAGCGATCAATAGAGGTTTGTCGCCGCGCTCAATTAGTGTTTTTGTGACGCTGCCGGTAAAGAATTCGATTAGGGAGGAGCGTGAATTTGCTCCAATCACAATTAGATCAAAAGGTGCATTGTGCTCTGCGCTCAGAACTTTCGCTGGGTCTTCTGTAGATGACTCCGTGGTAACATTTTCAAAATTATGTGCATCCAAGAACTTCTTGGCTTTAGCTAGCATCGCCTGACTGGTTTCAGCGTTGTCATTACAATTAAGTATCTTAATGTTCACAGGAGCATTTTCATAAAGTCGCGCAAATTGCCGCAAACTGCGCATGGCATTCAAGCTGCCATCGAATGCGACCAAAGCATCGAAGATCTCATGTGCAGGTTGTGGTTGCCATCCCAGAGGCACAGCAAATACCGGCGACAGGGATTCACTCATAATCTCCGTTAAGGCTCGACCATCTTCGTCATGTTCAGTGCCAAATTCCCCATCCTTTCCCGTCCCGCTTGAATAGGAGAAAAATGTTCTGATGCCTATAATCACACAGTCAAAATAATTCGATTCATCTAGAATTGCTTCTGCAGGTTCCCCCTGTATTTCATATTCGTTGTGCTCTACTCCGGCGGCATCGCAACGCTCCTTGAATTTATCCAAGATTGATTCCATCAATTCATGGTATTCTTTCTCTTTTGTAGCAATGGTTGTGCGGGCATATTTCATGGATCCCACGCCACCGCCTCCGACTGAACGCTGGATACCTGACTTGTCGATAACCACCATGCCCTCGATGCTGGCGTTGTGATGTGTGGCGAGCCAACAGGCAAAATCTATAGACGAGTCCGTGTATGTGGATTTATCCAAGCAGAGAAGAATTCGGTTTATCATAGCAGATACTTAAATATGGGTCTAAACCAGCCCTAATTGAAGCATGAACACAGTTGGGCGACAACACATTATTCAAACACCTTGTCGCCCGCCGTCCGGAACCAATCTCGCATTTTTGTTTGCATGATGGTTAGACGTTTGCGCTGGCCAGAGTTTGTGGCGAGATCATGCAGCTCGTACGGGTCGTTTTTCAGGTCAAAGAGCTGGTGTTTTTTGATCTCTGGATACCACACTAGTTTCCAACGTTCATCTCGAACCATACGCTGCACATCGCGAAAATAACCGTAGCCGTGGGGGTGCACGCTCTTGGCCGTGCTGTTCAAGATCGACATCAGGCTTTTGGCCTGCACCGTTTTTGGTATCGCAATGTTAGCCAGATCACATGTCGTCGGATACAAGTCGCGCAGATAACCAAAGGCTCCTGTGCGATGCCCTTTGGCGATACCCGGACCACTGATGATGAACGGCACTTTGATAGTGTGGTCGTACATGTTTTGCTTGCCCATCAACCCGTGACTGCCGATCGCCAGCCCATGATCGCTAGTGAAAATGATGAATGTATTTGCCAGTCGTTGATCTGAACGCAACTGTGCAATTAACCGCCCAACCTGTTTGTCTATATTATCAATTACTGCGTAATATACGGCCAGCTCGTCAAGGACGTCGGCTCTTGTACGCGGCCATGTCAGCAGTCGCTCATCTCGGCCATTTAAATTTCCATGGTTGAATGGGTGCCGTGGCATAAAATTATCGGGGAGTTTCATTTTTACCGCAGTGTATTTTTTTGCATACCCTGGAGGATAGATCAGTGGATCGTGCGGCCCTGTGAAGTTCACATGCAGAAAGAACGGTTTGTCCGTTTTTCGTTTCAAGAATTCCAGTGCCCCATCAGCAATATGCTTATCCGTTAATGGCCCCAGCCCAACACCCTTATCCAGTTGAACGGGACCGGAATCCGTCTTGAACGTCCAATTGCGGTAGCCCGTAATAGGTCGGCCCTTGCG
>CAYUXV010000256.1:0-2930 GCA_964448875.1 uncultured Verrucomicrobiota bacterium | reverse complement strand
GGCCTCGTGATGGGGGCTTTCCAAATTTCTTATTCGTTGCTTCAAATCCCGACAGGTCATTTTACGGACCAACATGGTGCGAGAGCTAGCCTTCCGGTATTTTCATTGATTTGGTCGATAGCCACTGCAGCAATGGCAGCGGTTAGCAATCTATGGATGCTGATAGCGGCACGACTATCCAACGGCATTGGACAGGCCGGCCTATTTCCTGGCACCACTAACACATTTTCTAGATGGATTCCTGAAGGGGAGCGCGCACTAGTAAACGGCAGCCTCGCAAGCTTCATGACGCTTGGCACTATTATCGGCACAGGGGCCGGAAGCTATCTGGCTGCACGCTGGGGATGGCAATGGATGTTCGCGATATTCAGCCTGCCAGGGATGCTATGGGCCGGCGGTTTTTGGTGGTGGTTCCGAGACCTTCCGAAGGACCATCCATCCGTAAATTCTGCCGAAGCAAAACTCATCTACGATAAAACCGAATTAGATACCATCGTGGATCACGGTGTAAAACGTACGTGGCGTGATGTGCTACGCAGCCCGGCTACACGCTGGATTTGTGGCCAACAGTTTTTCAGGGCTGCGGGGCAGATGTTTTTCATGACATGGTTTCCAACTTTCCTGCGTGAGCGATATGGAATGGATATTGTTGAGGCAGGCTTCTCCACCATGGTTACTCAAATCCCACTGTTGGCCGGAAGCCTTATTGGCGGCGGAGTTATTGATATAATTTTCCGAAGAACAAACAGCCGCACGATCTCACGGAAAGGCGTGTCCATTGTGTCCATGCTTCTCTGCACTGCCTTAGTAGCTGCCGCATATTTTGTAAATGAACCTCGACTAGCTATTTTGCTAATTGCCATCGGCGCGTTTTTTATCGGCACCGCCGGACCTGCTGGCTATACAATCACCATAGATATGGGCGGCAGCCACGTGGCCACACTTTTTTCGACAATGAATATGTTTGGTAATCTTGGGGCGCTAGCATTTCCAATTGTCGTTGGCGCCATTATCAACTGGACCGGTAATTGGGACTATGTCCTTCTTCTATTTGGCGCATTGTATCTCGCCTCTGCATTCTGCTGGTGGAAGCTGAAACCTAACGGTACTGTCTTTGACCAGATTCCTAATGCCGACGCACGTTGACACTCCGCAAAGCTGCTGTCGATTTGCGCTGGAGCAGACCGACATTACTCCTCCACCAAACATCTATCACCGTATGTGGGGTGCTGCAAAGCATGATCGAGCCACTGGCATTCACCGCCGTCTGCGCGCCTCGGTCATATTGCTCGAGCCGATGGACGGCAAGGAACAGCAATTTCTCATCGCGTTAGACCACTGCGTAATGGGACGACAGGAAATGGATAAATTGGTTGATGCCGTCAGCACAGGTGCGGAGATTCAGCGTGATGTCCTAATTGTTGTCTTCTCGCACACCCATGCCGCTGGCCTGATGAGCCTAGAACGCAAGAACCTCCCCGGTGGTGACCTTATATCACCATACCTTGACGAACTTTCAGTGCGTATCATTGATTTGGTAAAAAAAGCGAAAGAAAATATCCAGCCAGTCACTATCTTATATGGCACTGGCCACTGCAATCTTGCCGCCAATCGAGATTTTTGGGATGAAGACAATCAACTCTGGGCCTGCGGTTACAATCCCGGGACATCCGCCGACGACACCGTACTAACAGCTCGCATCCATTCGCAGGACCACTCCTTGCTGGCAACGTTAGTTAATTACGCATGCCACCCAACCACACTGGCATGGGACAACACCCTAATAAGCCCTGACTATCCTGGCGCCATGATTGAAACTATTGAGAACGCCACAAATGCCCCATGTCTGTTCCTTCAGGGTGCCAGCGGCGAACTCGGGCCGGTCGAGGGCTATGTGGGCGACACCGAGGTAGCGGACCGCAACGGTCGCCAGCTCGGCTATGCCGCTCTCAGCACACTAGAGTCTCTGCCCGTACCCAACACACGTTTTGAATACAACGGACCAGTTATCTCTGGTGCGACGCTTGGCGCATGGAGCCATACCAATCTTCAAGGTCACGTTATTGAGGCCAACACCGAATGGTGTCTCAACCGCGAAACCATTCCGCTAACCATACGACCTGGCACACCGACTGTTCAGGAGGTGCAAGCCGAACTTGCCGACTGGGAAGCCAAAGACACTTCCAAAGCGCGCGCTATGGCAGAGCGAAATCGGCGCCTAATGAATCGCCTCAAGCAACTGCCACCCGGCGATTCCTTTACTCTCGAGGCTGTTGTGCTGAAAATAGGTGGCGCAGTATGGGTTATTTTACAGGGAGAATTTTACAGCACACTACAAACGACTCTTCGCGCCCGTTTCCCCAACACCCCGCTCATCATCGCTACAATTGCCAGCCACTGGGGTCCCAGTTATTTGCCTCCGCGCGAATTATATGGAAAAGGAATCTATCAAGAAAGCATCGCAATCGCAGCCGAAGGAAGTCTGGAAACAGTAACTGAAAGAATCGGAGAAAAAATCGATTCCATGACCCAATGAAAATCACCGGTATCGAATCTCATATCTGTCATGCTCGTATGCGCAATTGGCTATTTGTCAAGGTTCTCACCAGCGAGCCAGGGCTTTTTGGTTGGGGCGAGGGCACATTGGAATGGCGCACACGCGCGGTCGCCGGCGCAGTTGAGGATGTGAGTGAGTTGCTCATCGGCGAAAATCCAACTCGCATCGAGCACCTGTGGCAAATGATGCATCGCCAACATTTCTGGCACGGTGACGACATCGTTAGCTCAACTGCAATCTCCGCAATCTATATTGCCCTGTGGGACATCGCCGGCAAAAGTCATGGCGTTCCATGTCATAAGCTCTGTGGCGGCCCTGTGCGCAACAGTATCCGTACTTATAGCCATCTGGGCGGAGGCAACATGGAAACATT
>CAYUXV010000255.1:0-6985 GCA_964448875.1 uncultured Verrucomicrobiota bacterium | reverse complement strand
ATATTATTGGCTGGCCCCATTAAATCTCAATTTCATGAAGCAAAGACCAGAACAGGCAGTTAGTAGCTCGGCCAGCAGGTGCGGGGGGTTTACGCTGGTGGAGCTTATGGTCGTAGTGACCATGATCGTGGCTATGCTCATGATATTGGTGACAGTAATAAAAGGTTTTAGCCAGGGCAGGCTTGAGAGGGCTGCCAATACGCAACTTGTTTCTGATCTGAACTCAGCTCGCCTCAAAGCGATCAACAGTGCCTCGCCTGTCTACATAGTTTTCTGTCCGTCACTATCTAGTTTTGCCAGAGGTCTCAGTGCTGCAAACAGTCAAGCGCTGGCGAAGCACATGGGTGCTAGCAAGGCAGCAAATAATTTACTTTCGGGGCAGCAAATTTCTTACGCGTTTTATGCAGAAGGAGCGGTTGGCGACCAGCCCACTCATTCCCGTTCACCCAGGAGAATAGATAACAAAAAATATGTGAGCGAATGGAAGAAGCTGCCTGAGGGCACAATGTTTACTACCAATTTATTGAATGACCTGAGGCAAATGAACACATTGATAGAGCTTCAGACAGGAGCTAGCCAGAGTTTTACAATGGATGCTTCCGGCAATCGATGGCCTGCCCCAAAACCCTGCGGGCTTGATAATGAGTACCCTGGGAACATTGGTATACAGTTACCTTACATAGGTTTTGGGCCGAATGGGCAAGTTCTTGGTGTATATTCAGGGCACATGTACAAAACTCCCGTGAATACAATGTCTGGAGCTGATGGTTATTTTTCACTCAAAATCGCCACAGGGAGTGTTTTTCCTCCGGAAGTTGAAGGTGGCTCAGGTTTTTATAAGGCGACAGTTGCTGATGCACAAGAGGCTCAGGTCGGTTATTCAAAATACAATATTATCCGAATTAACATGCTGACCGGACGTTCAAAATCCAATGTATGTGACGTATATTGGGATAAGGAAATGTCTCAGGTAGCGCCGCAAACAATGTATGACAGTGTCAGGACGGTATTAAGCGAAATGATTGCAGATCATGATTTAAAACAGACGAATTTTCTGAATTTCGACCAACGAAGACCTCTTCTTTTGAAGGAAGTGGGAATGAAGCATGCGCGTTTATTTGAATCCTTGCTCTTAGGCGATCTTTTAACCGTTATTAAAATCGATGAAAAAAAACTTCGAGCCGAGCTGCTTTTCGACTGATTTATGGCCACGCAACTGAACAGAAGAAAAACAAGAAAGGGATTCACTTTGGCTGAAGTGGCTATTGCCCTGGCGATTGTAGCTTTTGGCTTGGTGGCGGTTTTGGGAATACTGCCAATGGGTGTTACTGTAACTCGCGACAATAAAGAGGATACACTCATTAAGAATGATGCTGAATATTGGATGAACGCAATAAGGGGTGGGCCTTTAGCTTTGGAGGCCATAAACCATGTTGAATGGGTTGAGCTTAACGTTAATGGCCAGATGTTTCGGGCTGAATATGCTCCCCTGATGTATGATCCATGGCCGGACGACCCGTCAATCTGGCCGAGGTTTGATACCGTCGACGGCTTGCCGCCGGTTGAGTACAGAGGCACCATGAAACAAGCCAACTGGCGGACGGATGTTATAGGCTGGCTTTCAACTCCCGATGTCCCGCCAGGCGGGGGCGTTGTTGTTAAATTTGCGAAGATACGCCCTTTTGGAAACACGATCCTTGATCGTCAATTCGGCCGAAAAGGTGTTAATACGGATGGGGAAGTAGTCTATCAGAATGAAGGAGGAGATATGACCTTCAGTTATCTCCTGCAATCAAATATCCGGGAAGTGGGTCCTAATTTCTGGGAAATTAAACTAACGCTCAAATGGCCTATTATCGAAGAAGGTGCTACTGCAGCAACTGTCAAAACCGGTCCAGGTCAACGCAAGTTTGTTGCATATATAAATGCGCCGATTGAGAAAGGGTTTTCTCGTTGGGATTTAGGTACATTGGAGCGGGCCATTTATGACAGCCTATTGCCTGATGAACCGTTGACAGAGTCGCAAGTAGTCAAGTTTCATACCGATCAAGGACTAGGGGAAGGCCAAGTTCGCCAAACATTGAAGGACTTGAGTGATATAGGCCTTGTGCGTAAGCCAAGTCGAAACACGTTGATGCCCGGCCCGTTGTACGAGTCTTTTGGGGCGTTTAGTATGCGTCGCATCGACGATCCTACTCCACCTCTATACGCGGCACGCGCAGATGGTAATGGCAACTTTGATCGGTTTACAAAACCGCTCGAACATTATGGGCAGTTTTATTTTTTTAAGCCTGCACTGGATGATTAATCAATGATTTACCGGCAACAAACTAACAGTAATGGACGTAAACGTGGTTTTACATTACTGGAGTTAATGGCTGCCATCTTTATATCAATTCTCATTATCGGCGCGCTGTATGCTGTCTTTGATCGAGTGCAAAAGGCGTTTCGGATTGGATACAATCAGACCCGAGTCCTCGAACGAGGTCGGGCGATAATGGATGTAATAGTTCGCGATCTTGAACTCATGCACGCTGCTGTAAATGATGATAACGGAGCACTGCTTCTAGGCCCCTCATTCGAAAATTTAAGTGCGCGTGATTTTGGTGTTACCACGTGGGCAGCAGGCACTAGGTATCAACCAAACGACGTGGTATTTTATAAGTCTGCCCGCGAGTATTTTATGAACATGGTGTCCCATATCGCAGCCGTAGATACAGCTCCAAATCCCGGACCAGGAAATCCATGGAAACGAGTTCCTCCAGAGAACTATCGTATAGGAGTTGAAGCCGGTGCGTATGAAGGAAGTGTTTTCACCAGCGGGGATTTTCTTTTTCTTGGCCGGGATCGTCACTGGCACGCATGTGGTTATGGTTTGTATTCACCGAATGGTGCGCAATACCCCAACCAATTGGTTGGATCTCTCTATCGCTTCAACCAGCGCGGCGACATCTTGCAGATGGATCAAGTTATTCGGAATCACAACCTATTGGACAATGGGAAAGATTATCAAAAAATAGCCGATGGAATTGTCCATCTCCGGCTGCGTGCAATTTCTCCTGAAGATAGTGGCCGGGCGCTCTGGCATGAGCCGGTTTTTCGAGGTGCTCATGTGCCTCTTTATGTAGAAGTAGAATTTGGGCTTCTTGAGGATGGGTTGTTGCGGGACATGGAAGCTCAAGCTGAACAAGAGTTGCCTGGCTCTGATGAGCGGGTAATGGCCAAGTATAATGTGTTGAAAGAAAACCTAGATCGAATTCACATGTTCCGCCAAATAGTTCCCATACGCAACAGTCGCCATTTTGGTTTTGCTCCTGCTAAAACAGCTGTTTCGGATATCTCCATGTTCAGGAGAAGGGGCATCAACACACAGGTTGAAGGCAAAGGAGATCGATTTACATTTATTATAGATAGCTCCGGAAGCATGGGGGGCGGTAAATATGAGATGGTTAAACAAGCCCTCATTAAGACATTGGACACATTGGAAGAGGAAAAAAGTTTTTTCATATATTTTTACGACAGCCGAACAAAAAAAATGGAATCCGCCAATATGCTCAAGGCCAGCCTCGGGAATAAGGATCGAATCAAAAACTGGGTTAATGCTACTGGTCTAATGGGTGGGACGACAGATCCATCAGAGGCTCTTAAAGATGCATTTAATGCAAAAAATTCATCCACAATCTGGCTCCTTACTGACGGACATTTTAATGGTGCAGGCGTTGATTATCTGGCGCTGATTCGTGGACTTAATCCCAATGGCAATGTGCGAATTAACACCATTGGCATTGGAGCATCGTTGCAATCCGTTGATGGTCGGCTGGCACCTATCGCTCAAGAAAATGATGGCACCTATACTTTTTACGACGCAAGCCACTGATGAAACTGGAGGGGGACATGAAAAAAATAATGAATCGAGGTGCTGTCTTGATTATAGCACTTATCATGCTGGCTGTGGTGACATTTATCATCATTGCATATTTAGCATTCTCGCAGCGCGAAAGGGCTTCTGTAAATATGAGCCTGATACATACAGAGACACGCTTCATTCTTGATATGGGGACTGCTGTTTCTCAATCGATAGTATCTCAAAAGATTCAAGAGCACGAAAATTATCAGCTAATTGTTTCTGCCAACGAGGATGGCGCGGGGCAAAAACTTCCCGCTTATGACAGGGGGACTCTTACCAGTCTAATGAAAAATGCCAGACCTCCAGTGTATTACGATACCAATGAAGATGACCAATACGATGAATTCCGATATTCGTTGGATCTTAATCGAGACGGAATCCATACCATACACCGGCCTTCTGATAACATTGGCGACCCCCATTGGATCGGGGTTCTTGAGGATCCAGGGATGCCTCATGGGCCGGAAAACCATTTCGTTGGGAGGTATGCATATATGATTGTTCCCGCAAGCAAGACACTCGATTTCAATCATATTCATAACTGGGTCAATAATCCCGGGAATGAAGGTTACGGTCGCTATTGGGGGGGCTCTTACGGGGAATTAAATTTTGCAGGCACACTTGCAGCCCTTGGTCCTGATTGGAAGTATAATTACAATCATGCTCCAGCTCAGCCATCAACGGGTACGGCTTTCACTGATGCTGTTCAATTGCTGAGCCATCGTTTCAATGCAGAGAAAATTTATGATGTGTTTGATTTTTATCACCCTCATCGCGGCACGCTAAAACCGCTTGATGAAACCAAGGCAGGGCATCCTGGATTAACCGCTAGGTTGGAAACAGCTGGGGGACACTCTTTTTATGATTTGGCTGGCTCAATTAGCACAGTAACCCAGCCGCCACCTTCAGGGCGATTGAATCTAAATGGGTTCATTAATCCGCGATCCTTAGTTGTTAATAACGGTATTAATATCAATTCGGGGTTGATCACCCTTAATGCTCCTCACGGCATGACCAACGGCGCACGGGTAAACCTCTTTAGTGATACAGCCGTCATGCCAGCAATCAGTTCGGATTCAAAATTCCCCGGTGGTAGGAGAGTGTCTCACTATGATCGATTTTATGTTAAAACTGACCCGGACAACAAACAGGTGGTTACATTATATCACAATTTTTTCTTTGATGAGGACGCAGAAAATCCAAGTGATCAATTTGCATTCAGTAACCCAGTCAAATTTACGAGCTTAAATAACGTGCCGAATTGGCAATCCGTAAATCCGACAACTGGAGAGTCTTCGGCATTTGCTCGGAACGATATTGTGACTGGCATATTTAAAGATGAGGACGGAAATCCTACGGGGAAAACATTGCTAGCGTTACGCAATCACAGGGCACTTCCTAATCTGGCCAGCTATTCTTTAACGAACAATGTTCTTATAACCACATCAGGCATTGCTCACTGGAAAGTTTTATCATCCATGCCTTCGACAGCCTTTTCCTTGGACCGAACTGGTGAAATGTATGAAACCATTCTTGCAAGACTGCTAAAAAGCAGTCCAGGCACCACAAATGAAATGGTGAGGATGGAATCAGATGGAATACACGCCAGCTTCAATATTCAGGTTGATCCAATGAAGCAAACCGGGGGTGTAGACCCAAACGATCCTTTTGCAGGGCTTAACTTCCCGTTCTTTAATTTTGGCTCAAAAACTGCCGACGTTGAATTTAATCCTGAAGTACGACGGCTTATGCAGGTGGCAGCCAATATGTGTGATATATACACTCCAGGTCCATATCCTTCTGTTTTTCGGCCAGTTTTTGGTCTGACCGAAACTAATCGAATCATCATTCAACAATTCGTACACGAACCTGATGAATCTTTCCTTTCACATTATCCGGCGCGCAGTGAGCCAAGAAAGCTAAAGAACAATTTCGACCGTTTGGGTCGACTTGACCTTAAAAGTGGGGGTGTTCCCAGATCATTGCCACTGGCCATAGGGGCAAAAAAGAAATGGGGCGGACAATTGCCTCCAATGATCAATGAAATATCACTCATTCCACATCTCAAATATGATTATGAGAATGATCTCATTTTGCCAATGTTGAGGATGCACATTGAAACCCGCAACCCCTCAAGCCTGCCCGGCAATCTTGAGTTACACATTATTAGGGCAGAATCAGATACTTATCAACAGGACAGCGGCGGGACAAGGGAAGGATTGGTTTTTAGGCCTCCCAATAAAACTCAAGACCGTGCAGGGCGTCGAATAGATTTCGTCCATGAGATGAATATAAAAAACCAAACGCCTTGGGTCGTTCCGTTGGGCAATGGGAATGGCTATCCTTCGAACGGTTTCGACGCACCTCTTCGCTATACAACTAGATCGGGTGGGATTGGAGGTCTAGCAACGCTTCCTGTTTCTGACAGGGGTGATTGGGATTTATCCGGATATCTCACTTTGGAAATTGCACTTGTTCAACCCGGGGCCCTAGGGAAACGCGGCAAATTGATCGATCACGTAAATCTGAAGCTCTATTATCGATCTGATGACGGCATCAATATCCCGTCATGGAATCCCAATACAAAGTATATTGTTGGAGACGAGGTTATTCATAATACCACAAAGAAAAGGTATTATTGTAGATCGGCAAATACTGCCACCATTGATGATCAGGTAAAGAACGAGAGTGGCCAGGTCACAGGGCTTGATGAATCCAAATGGGCTAGTGCTGAATGGAAACCTGGCACCGCATATCACAATGGCGAGATTCTAATTTATAAAGATGGTGGCAAAACTAAACTTTTCAAGGTTATTGCTTCGCATAGTTCGGGAAATAGAATTGAACAGGATATTGGATCGCGGCTATTTCTCTACGGCGGTAATTCAGCTGAAAACAGTTATCAAGTGAACGATCCGCTGGTCAATGGGCAGGAAATGGATTATCTGGATTATTTTAACGGTGAAACATGGATCAACAGCTCAGGTCAAGTTACCCAAGATTGGCCCAAAAATCATGATTTTGTAGCTGGTGGCCCAATTATATCCCACAATATTGGCAGGTTGAACCAAGCCTATT
>CAYUXV010000254.1:0-3119 GCA_964448875.1 uncultured Verrucomicrobiota bacterium | reverse complement strand
ATTTTATACTTAAATATACAAATAAGATTAACCTAATTTTAGATTGGGGTGGGGCGATGGAGGTAATAATCCTTTTAAAAATAATAAAAATACAAAAATTTTTGTATTTGATATCAGTAAGGTAAATACAATAAAAGGAATAAATAAAATTTCCTATAAAGAGGCTTGTAAAAACAAATTTGATTTGATAATTTGCAGTCATGTTCTAGAGCATGTTTCATACCCTAGAAAACTATTGAAAAATATTTATAAAATTATGAACATTAAAGACAGTAATGCATTGTTGATTAATAAAAAACATTGGCATGAGCATATAAATTTTTTTTCCAAAGATTCTATAAAAGCGATGCTAATAAAATCTAACTTAAAATTAATTAGTTTAAATATGTTAAATACTAAAGATGACAAAACAAAAAGATCTGTCTTTCAGGTTTTAGTAAAAAAATTAAATTAAAAATAAAGTTCCTTATGTTAAAGAAAATTATTTAAATAATTCTAAACATACTAAACCTAGAGTAGCTTATCTGTCTTATGATTTCCATGATCATGCTACAATGCATTTAATGGCAGGGGTTTTTGAACATCAAGATCATAATAAGTTTGATTATTGTGCACTTTCATATTCCGATAAATATAATAGTAATAGTATTGTTCATGATAGAGTACGAAAATCATTTCAAAACTTTGATTTAGTTACAAAGAGTCTCTGAGAAAGGAGCAGGAATAGGATATGGTTTTTTTTTTAACAACAGACCAAAAGTATGAATTTTTAATTGAAAAAAAATGTAGGTATGCAACTAACTATTCTGAAACCAGCTTCTTATTTAAAATGAAATGTAAATAATAAAAGGAAATTAAGGTTTTCATTGCTATTGGAAACTCCAGCTTTTCTCGACTATTTAGGCATACTTTCGTTGATTTTTTGATATTTAATCACTCATGTTGGCTACAAAAATTTACTAGTTGGCATATTTATTGCTGCTACCTTTATTGTTTTTAAAGGAGATTTATGTGAAAAATTTCTATCAAGCTGTGACTCAGAAATATAAATTCATAGCAAGCATTATAACCAGTACTGCACTCTAACCATGTTACTAGAACCAAAATAAATAAAATATAATTATTAAAAAATTAGAATATATGAATATTATAAATCAATCTGAGCAACAAGAAAAAGTTTTGAGTGAATATTATCAGAAGGGAATGTTTCAGAAAGCAGAAAATTTAGCTAAATCAATTACAGAAACTTTACCTTCACACCAATATGCATGGAAACTGCTAGGTATATTATATTTTAAGTCACGAAAAATTAATGATGCCTTAAATGCTTGTAAAAAAGCAATCAAATTAGATGGCAAGGACCCTGAAGCTTACAATATTATAGGTTTAGTTTTTCTTGACCTAGGTAAATTAGAAAATGCAGAGATGTGCTTTAATTTTGCTACAAAGTTAGACAATAACTGTGCTAATTCATATTTTAACCTAGGAATAACAAACAAAAATAAAGGAAAGTTTGAGGAAGCAATAATAAACTATAAAAAAGCAATAGACTTGCAACCAGAAATTGAAAATGAAAATTTTCATAATAATTTAGCAAATTGTCTTTTAGAGTTAGGTAGAATAAAAGAAGCAGTAGCAAGTTTTGTAAAAGCAATTGAAATTAACCCTTATTTTGCTAGAGCTTGGAAAAATATTTATTATCCATTAAAAATAATAGATGTTCGTGATAATCTTAGTAAAAATAACCTCTATACTACTCTTAAAAAAACAACCTTTAATTTAAATAATTTAAGGCTTTCATTCTTAGAATTTAAAATAAATGAAGGTGGAATTAAGTCAAAATATTTTTTTGACAAAGCATTAGAAACAATAAATAAAACAAAAAATTTATACATAAAAAATCCAAAAAAATTGAAAAATTATGAAAAAGGGATCACATCATTTCCAAAGCAAATTATAGGATTACTACATTTTGGAAGAAGTGGAACAGGTCTTTTACATAGTCTAATAGACGGCCATTCACAAGTATCTACACTTCCCAGTATCTATTTCAGTGAATTTTTTGATGGTGGCACATGGGATAAAATTGTAGAAGGTGGTTGGGATGAAATAATAGAAAAGTTTATATTAAGTTACCCAGTATTTTTTGATTCTAGATCACCTGATTCGGTCAATTCAATAAGTATGAAGACTATAGAATCTTTAGGAATAAAGGAAGGTATGACAAATCTTGGAAAAAACAAAGATGAGTATCTTTATATAGATAAAAGTTTATTTAGGAAAGAACTTAAACTTTTAATTGAACAGCATGATACTATTGATCAGCTTATTTTTTTTAAGATGATACATATTGCATTTGAAAGAGCTTTAGGAAATATCAATTATAAAAATACTATTTTTTATCATATTCATAATCCTTGTACCTATGCTAAACTTAATTTTCTGAGATTATGTCCAGATAGTAAATGGTTAATGATGGTGCGTAATCCAGTGGATAGTTGTGAGTCATGGGTTAGTCCTGCTTATATTAATAATAATTACAATGATATAGCAACCCGCATAAATACTATGTTGTTCGATGTTGACAACATTATTTTTAGAAATAGAAACTCAATTGGAGTACGTTTAGAGGATCTTAAAAATAAACCCAAAGATACTATTTTAAAAATTTGTAATTGGATTGGGATTGAAGATGAACAGTCTCTTTTTAAAATGACTGCTCAAGGTAAAGCTTGGTGGGGTGATAAGAGTAGCCCTAGCATACCCGCATTTGGAAATATGCCAAAATCCAAATTTGGTGAGGTTTTTAGTAACAATGATCGTTTTGTATTAGAAACACTATTCTACCCGTTTAGTGTCAGTTTTGGTTATGCAAAAGAAGATAAGAAAAAATTTAAAAATGATTTGAAAAAAATTCGTCCTAAAATTGATAATATGTTTGATTTTGAGAAAAAGATTGCTGAGCAAACCAAACTAAGTTCTAAACAATTTATGAAAAATGGACACTTCTTATATCTTCACTCTAGGATGACAGAGAGATGGCAAACCTTAAATGAAAACTATACATATCCAGAAATGCTAAGTCCTTTAAAAGTTTAAAAATATTGACTATTTTTTTA
>CAYUXV010000253.1:0-23985 GCA_964448875.1 uncultured Verrucomicrobiota bacterium | reverse complement strand
CTGGGCATCTGGCCATATGTGGCAGGCGATGGATCGGCCTCTGGATTCACGCGAGGTACTTGGCAAGATTGGTGGGCTCGGCTTCAGGGGTATTAAATCCTGCCATTTCACCAATGGTCCCTGCAATCTGTATTTGGTCTGTCGGATTGCTTATAATTGTTTTTCGGTTGGTTATGCCTTTGCCGAAAACAAGGCAGAAAATCTCATGCGAAGAGCGCGTGTTGAAATGATGCTGGAAGGGGACGTCGACAAACGGGTTGTTGTCACGTCCGCAGTCGGGGACAACAACAAACATGGTGTTGTTGCGGTAAAAAGGTAGTGTATCGGCCGCATCTACAATCTGTTTTAGCCCTTGGTCCATTATAGAAATGGCACTGGTGTAGTGGCTCTTGATTCCCCAATGGACATAATCGCTATCGGTATAGTTGACTATCATCATGCGTGGGCGGATTTTTTCATCCTTCATTGAACGGATGGCTAGTTCCGTTAGAAGCCGATCACCACGCGGATTCTTGAATCCCGTCTCGCCATAATGCCCGTGCCAGCGCTCCCAGAATCCTTCAAGGCGTTTATCCTTAGGCACAGGCTGACGGGTGTCTATCGCCATCAGATCTCGGTATTCTCTGTCGACCTTAGACAATTCCTTCGAAGTCATCTTTTGGCCATCACGGGTTTTTTGCGCTAACAGTTTTGGATAGAGATACCGTTTGAACCGATACAGGCTTAGGATTTGACAGCGATAGTTGATGCCGTAACTGGGGTGATTGCTGTACGTGAGAAATTCCTCCTGTTTGCGGTCCTCACTATTGATCACCAGTGCCTCATGCGGGTTGACATTGTACTGCTTGCGCAACTCTTCAAAGACCGTGGAGGCTGCAGGAATGAAGCGTTCATCGAATCCCTTACCGCCAGCCTTGGACAGCTTGTACCTTCCGGAGAGAATGTAGACGGTTCCTTGCCCATGGCTTGTGTCGACGCCCATGGTGGGCTTGAGCGAATCGATCTTCATGTCTTGGAACAACACGCCGCGTGGCATCAGTTTGTTAAACAGATAAGGCGCGCAGGTAGTATCTTTCTCTATGGCCTCCCGCCGGCGGCAGCCGCCGCCAAAGCGGATGATGATAACATTGGGTCCTTTGTATTCAGCTGTGCCCTGCTTTAATGGTTCGGGTTCAGATTCTTCAGGCTGTACTTGGGTCAGCAGTGGTACAGTTCCGACTGCGCCGACTCCAGCGATGCCCGTGAGAAAGTTGCGGCGGTTGGTTTTCATGAAGCGAATGGTTGGGACAATTTTCCGTCTCAAGCTATTTCAAAGTCGGAGGTGGGTCAATCAACGGTAAGTGGCCCGTCAAAAACAGTTAAGCTCACCACCTCTGTCCGTGCCACATGCGGTCCGTGCCGCAAGCCCTTGGGTGCATAAAACAGTGTGCCTTCAGTATAGATTTGATCCTCCTCTTCCCATTCTCCCGAAAGCACGTAAGCTGTTTCGTTAGCTTCGCGGTGGACATGTGCGGGAACAGTGGTGCCGGCGTGAAATTTTCTAAGAACAGTGACGCCACCTGTTGCATCGTCCTTTCGTAGGATCATTAGTTCCACGCCATCATAAGGGCCTGGCATCCAGGCTTTGTCCTTTGTTAATGCAGTGTAAGGGAACATGGGTTAATTCTGCGTATTGCTTGGCAGATTGTCCAATTCATTGGACATTCTCCATGTGTTGCTATGGCGTGCATCAATTCCTGACAGCTGGCTCCCAAAGGTTTTGGCAAATCTTGATGCGGTGCTGGTGGATCATTGCCATTTGGAACGGAAAGCCGCAACGACTGCGCTGAATTTGATGAAATATAAGGAATTGCAAGGTTACGTGAGAAAGTTGAATAACATCGCGATTGAGGAGCTTTCACATTTCGAGTTATTATTAAACTTGCTGGAGCAAAGAGAAGTAACGTTCGACGCGCCTCGGTCAAGTCCATGGATAAGCGGGTTAATGAGGGAGGTTCGCAAGGGGAGACGTGACCAAGTGATTGATCACTTAATTTGTTGCTCGTTAATTGAAGGAAGGAGTTGCGAAAAATTTCAGATTCTTGGTCATGCTTTAAAGAGTGTGGATGATGTCTTGGCAGATTTGTACACTGGTCTGGTCGAGTCAGAAGGCAATCATTATGCAGATTTTTGGCTTATGGCATGCGAAATCAACGATGCAGACGCCCATCTGCGCTTGGATTATTTTCTCGATTTAGATGCGAGCTTGATCGAGCAGGAACACGATATTCCCGTGCTGCACTAATCACACTTGATGGGTTGTAATTTACTTTTAGCGAGACCGTGAGTGGTTTGCCATTTTATGTTTGCGGGTAGCTCACCCCGTTCGTGTAGACATGCATATTTGAAGCCGACTCTACCGATAACTGGAGGTTTAGTCCCAGAGTCGTTTTGGGAGTTGACGATGGTCGGGCCAGTAAGCGCGACCGTGCCGGCAGCCTTCTGAAACTGTCGGCGAGTAGCTGTCATATAAAACTTATGGCAGAAAATAATGCAGAGGTTTTTGGATTGGTACGGTCAAGAGGACTCGAACCTCCACCCCTTTCGGGACTACGACCTCAACGTAGCGCGTCTGCCAAATCCGCCATGACCGCAGTGAGCGGACAGCTTGCGTTAGGGCAGTAGACCGAGCAAGTGTATTTTGAATTAGATTGGTAGAAAATCATTGGAAAAGTATCCCCTAAGCATTAAAAGTGCGGTGATGCCGGAAATGGAAGAGCAAGAGTTGACGCAGGATTTGCGGAAAAACTATGCCCGTGCGGTTGATGCAGTTGAAAAAAACAATCCGGATTACGCGATCCTCTTGCTTAAGGAGATTTTGAATAAAGTGCCTGGATTTTGCGAGGGTCGTGTGGCGTTGCGCGGGGTGCAGCGCAAGAAGCGCGAGGGTGGCGGGATGTTTAAGAAATTTTTAGGAAAAGCTACAGGGGGACCTGCAATTGCGAAAGGCAAGTTAGCAATAAGCAAAGGGCAATATGCGGAAGCCTTGATTCATGCGGAAGATGTCTTAACAGAAGATCCTGACAGTCAAATTGGGCATAGCATACTTGCCGAAGCTGCAAATGAACTGGAATTGCCACGAACGGCTTTGTCTAGTGCCCAAGTTTTGATGGGAGTAGCCCCTGACAACAAAACTTACTGTAAACTGCTGGCATCTATTCTAGAAAAACTCGGTGATTTTGAAAAAGCAGAGAAAATACTTAAAAGATTGGCGGATGACCATCTAGATGACTTTTCGTTGCAGCAGCTTTACAAGGATTTTTCTGCGCGCGCGACAATACACAGAGGTAATTATCAGAAAGCTGCATCATCAAGCGGTAGCTATCGTGATGCGTTAAAGGATATCGGCCAAACACAGGCAGGAGAGCGTGAGGAGCGTGTGCAAAAAACCGAAGCAGTGCTCGACCAGATGATCCAAGAGAAGGAAGCTCAATTTCAGGAGAATACGGAAAACTTACGCTTAGCCGTGGAGATCGGCCGAATGAATGTTCAGCGTAAAAATTTTGACAGGGCGATTGAGTATTTCAACTATGTGGCGACAAATGGAATGGCTGGTGACACTGCAATCGATAAGCTGATCAGTGACACTCATCTATCACGATTTGATCATCAAATCAAACAACTCAATCCGGATGCGGCAAATTACCAACAGGAAAAGAAGCGGCTTGAAGGCGGGCGTGCAGATTTTGAGCTCGAGAATTGCCGAAAGAGGGCAGAGAAATATCCCACAGATATGGAAATACGCTATGAGTTTGGGGTTGCGTGTTTTAAGGCGGGAAAAATAGACGAGGCTATTCCCGCATTCCAACGTGCGCAGTCAGGTGGGCGGACAAAGGTGAAATGCCTGAACTACCTAGGGCAATGTTTTGCCAGTCAAGGAATGCTGGATTTGGCAGAGCGCTCGCTGTTATCTGCCATCGATGAGAAGAAGGAGTACGATGATTTGAAAAAGGAAATGGTTTATCACCTTGGCTGCGTATACGAGAAAATGGGCAGGCCGCAGGATGCTTTTGAGCAGTTTCAGGATGTTTACGAACACGATGTAGGTTACCTTGATGTGTCGCAAAAGATAGATACTTTCTACACACTTCAACGCGAACAAGGAGCGCAGCAGGCACAACAGCAGGATGCGGGACCACTGGGACAGGGGGCGGTTGTGGGACAGGCAAACTTAATTGGAGGTGGTCGTTACACTCTGTTGCGTCAGCTTGGTCGTGGTGGGATGGGTGTTGTTTGGCTAGCCTGCGATGAGCAGCTTGAAGAGGAGGTAGCACTGAAGTTGTTGCCTGAGGAAATGGCGACGGACATCGTGGCGTTGAACGAGTTGAAGCGCGAGACGCAAAAAAGCCGAAAATTGTCGCACCCGCATATCGTTCGGACTCATGATTTAGTTCACATTGATGGAGAGACTCCATTCATCAGCATGGAGTACGTTGATGGTTCCATGCTTGAGACGATGCGGCTAGAAAGAGAGCCGCAGATATTTCAATGGGTAGAGCTTGAAAATCTGGTTTTGCAATTGTGTGAGGCACTTGATTATGCCCATCGCCAGAAGATTGTTCATCGTGATATCAAGCCGTCCAACATGATGGTCAACGGGGATGGGGAATTGAAGATAGCTGATTTCGGGATAGCAGCGACGATGGCCGACTCTCTCAGCCGATCTTCTATGCGAAACGTGATCAGTGGCACGGCAACATATATGAGCCCCCAGCAACTGTCTGGAGAAGTCCCGCGAGCAACAGATGATATTTATGCTGTGGGGGCAACAATATATGAGCTGATCACCTGTCGTCCTCCGTTTTTCTCCGGTGATCTTACGTATCAAGTGATACACAAGGAACCCCAACCTGTGATGGAACGCCTTGCAGAATACGGTATTGAGAATAATGTTCCGAACTATGTCTGTGAACTTGTAATGGCTTGTCTTTCAAAAGAGGCCAACATGCGTCCACAGAGTGCATCTGTGATGGCCGATTGGATACGTTCTAAGGGGCAGTCTGGTGAATTAGTATCCGCAGGTGATGCAACCGCTGTATCATAAAGTCATTATTGACCTGCTTTACAAATTGCTAAAGTCTAATTGGAATGAGAGCGGTTAAGTGTTTTCTAGGAGTGGCAGTATTGGCTGCAGGTTGGGTCCTTGGTGCGGACAAGGTTGAGGTCAAGAAATTCAAGGTCAATGATCTAGAATTTACGCAGCCTGCTAAATGGCAGGTAACAAAGCCGACAAGTAGAATGCGCCAAGCACAGTTCCGAGTTGTTGCAGGAAAAGGCAAGGAACATGCTGAATGTGTCTTCTTTTATTTTGGTCCGGGAGGAGCTGGGGGAGTGGAGGCAAATTTCACACGCTGGCTTAAGCAATTCTCGCCCATGCCTGGCCCCAAAGACTTTCAACGTGGGGCAATTGCATTGGGGCCAGATGAAGTAAAATTGCACGTTCTCAAGGCAAATGGTACCTATTTGGATGGGCCTCCATTCGGGGCCAAAATTCCCAAAAGGGATTATCGTATGTATGGTGCGATAATTATGGCACCGCGTGGTGCGATTTTTGTAAAAATGACTGGACCAAAGGCTGTCGTAATTCAGGCTGAGGGCGATTGCCTGAAGATGATTCAGTCTGCGTTTGCGAAATAGCTTCTTTCTTTCTGTATTGGCGGAGCGGATGATTTAGTGTAATGATGATCTGCTCTGCCTGAAAATGAGTAATCGCGTCCTAATTTCTTTTGTTATATTCCTCTATGTTTTCGCTTTGTCTGCTGGCACGGTTCGCACGCTTGCGGGGAAAAGTTACTCTGGTTATGTGCGGTTTGTCGATGAGTCCACACTGGGGATTGGTCCGGCAAAGGGCGAGGTGGTTAAGGTGCCGCTCGATAAAGTGGTATTCGCGAGTTTCGAGCCCCCTGATGATCTTACTCAAGTAGAAACTGGCTCACCGTTGGCTGGGAAAGGGACTGGTTTGCTTGGTGCATATTTCAGTCGGCCCGGATACAAGGGTAGGGTTGTGTATCGCATTGATGAGGAGGTGGATTTCAACTGGGGTATGGAGAGGCCCTCGGTGGACGTTAACCGTGACTATTTCTCGATACGATGGACAGGCGAATTGGAGGTTCCAGCAACTGGCGTGTATACATTTTTTGTTGATGCCAATGACGGAGCAGAACTTACCATTGGAGATAAATTCAAAGTCGGCCAGATGGATCCAGAGGCGGGGTTTCTTACCAAGGGAAAGATAAGCCTTGAGGCCGGTAAACGATATCCATTGAAGTTGGAGTTTTATGACAACTATGGCCAAGCGCACATGCATCTTCACTGGAGTGGGCCAGGTATTTCCAAAACAATTGTTCCTAGTCGGCAACTCTACCCAACTTTGACCTTACCGGAAAATGTACAGAAACTTAACGCACGGCAGGGATTGCTGGGTTGTTATTTTAAAAACCGTTTTTTTTATGGGGATGTTTTCCTTCGGGTGGACTCAAAGGTTGACTTTAATTGGGATAAGGGGCCGGCTGAGAATTTTGCGGCCGACAATTACAGTGTGCGATGGATGGGGCAGCTAGAGTCTGAACGTGAAGGAGAATACTTAATCCACTTAACTGCGGATGAAGGAGTGAGGCTTTGGCTTGGTGGTCAACTAATTATCAATGATCTCCGCAATCAGGGTCGGAATGAGATAAATGCTCGTATCGAACTCAAGCGAAAATCGCGCTATGATTTCCGTCTGGAAATGGTTAACCGGAGAGGCGGAACCAAGTTGCACTTGGGTTGGACACCGCCGGCTGGCAAACGTGAACCGATGCCTCTGTCGAGTTTGCATGCTACATTTGAGCCTCCGCCACCCGATGTGGCAGCCGCTGGCAAGGTTGATGTAAATCGCACACTTGGTGTTTTCACATGGGGAGGTTCTCGCATAGCCCATTCGGCATCAAGTGCCGACGGCACCTCGGTTAAATTCGAAGAGGGACAGGTGCCTTCACGGCTTTCAACTGTTAATGTTGCCCGCATTGTTTTCCAGCCAATCCCTGAACAATTTACAGCAAACATTCCTGGTGCTGGTCGGGGAGTGCTTTTAAAAAGTGGTGATTTTGTTGAGGGCAAATTTCATTCTTTTAAGGAGGGGGTTGTATCCATCCAGTCGACTCTTTTTGGTCGTCGCGAATATGGGATCCTTGATGTCCTCGTGCTTCAGTTGGATAAAATTAAAGGTCCTCCGGTAGTTGCTGATTTTACCGCTGAACTTGAAGACGGGTCCCGCTATCATCTGCGTTCGTGCCGGCTGGAAAAGGATCGCTTGGAATTTGATGATCCCACAATCGGGCGATTCAAAATCCGGCCTCAAGAACTCATCGAGCTGAAGCGGATATCTGCGAAGGAATAGTTGCTAAGCTGGCTTGCTTCAAGGTCAGCCGATTTAGATTATTGATTGCGGGTTTGCTGCCCAAATAATTTTCAGACGGTGATTAGTGTTATTCACAGGTGTTTAATAATTAAATTAGAAATTCGTTTCTAAATTATATTAATAATGCCATTCATTAGATCGGAGGGAGGGAATCTCCTTATGTTATATTAAATCAATGAAAGGCATGTTATGGCAGCTTATGTAATATCACAATGGCACGCATCGAATACACCGGATAATGAGGGAAATCTTATTAATATCAGGGGGCGGCAACCGGGGATTTTTAACTGGATCCTTTCCATTTTGGGGGTGGAACCAAAGGTGCACTTAAAAGTAGACAACAATCATGCTCGGTTTGAGCAGGGTTCAATCGGGGGCAGCTCTACACATGTTATCCAGTTAAGTGCAATCACATCGACACTTTATGGTTTTACAAAACCATGGAAGACAACTGCGACTATTTTGTCTGTTTCTCTCTATATTGCTTATACTTTACTGTTTGAGCAGCCGGCGAGTGCGCCGCAGGCCATCACTGATGGCATGACTAAATGGGGGATGATTATCGGTCTTGGAGGACTTATAATTGGTGGGCTTTATTATTTTTTAAAGCAGGAAATGTCCATAGGACTGGTGGATGAATCGGGCCACACAAGCGTGATTGTGTTTAAACGTTCTGTGATCGAAGGACAGACATTGGGTGAAGAACAAGCTGCCTATGCCAGTTCCATTATCCAATGGGCTTGCGACAACAGCCGCGGTCATTCGGGTAGCTAGAAAGAGAACTTTAAACCAAAAAAAGGCCGGGAGAAATCCCGGCCTTTTTTGATTATTATTTGGGCTTTCTACTGAACAGTCAGCTTGTGGCTTTCTGAGTGACTGTTGAATTCCGGCGCATACATACACTGGATGCTCGCCATGCCGGTTTGGTATTGGCCCTTATGCTGGACTCGGACGCTGTATTCAAAGACATAGGTGCCCTTTGGCAGGTAGTCGATGAAGAAGTGAGTCGCGGTGTCGCGAGTGGACTCATAGTAGCCAAGGCCGTCCTGATAACGGTAGCGACTTAAGACATTCACTGGTTCGGTGCCACTTCCGCGCTGGTCCTTCAGATGCACATATTCCATGTCGCGGTCGGTGCGCAGGATGATGCGCTGTACCAATTCGTCACCCACACTAACACTTCCGTTACAGGGTTGCAGTGTCGGTCCCTTGTTTGTGTTCACCTTGGTGAACAACTGCTTCTGGAGCTTCAGCGGGGTGCCCTCGTGCGGAGTGATCTTGCTGATGTCCTCCATGTACTGCCAGTGGACACTGCCCCAAGCGACACCTTCATCGTGCTTTGTAACCTTGATCTTACCCATTTCCGGCTTTACGTCGCTGGACAGAAAGCGGTGTTCGTAGCAGCCGGTGCCGGCCTCAACGTTTTTTGGTTCGATCTTGGTGTCACCAACAGTGACCTCAACCAGTGCCTCACTGGCCAGCCAGTTGGCTCCCTGTAGCAACAGCGCATAACATGCGTCGGCAGTGGCCTTGGTGGTTTTCCAGTCGCGGGTCTGCTTTTGCTTGAGAAGCCAGACCTTGCATTCCTCGACATTGTCAAAGTCACGCGCCACCTCGTGCAGAGCCTCGATCATCATGGCCTGTGTCTCGATTGGAGCGCGATACCACCACCAGCTGTGTTCGGTGTCGCGCCAGAACATACCCATCTCCTCGTCAGTGACGGAACGTTCCTTCAGTGAGGCGATGATGGCACGCGGAGTGATCTTGTCGCCGAAACGATTTAAGCCTACGGCGATGTGAGCCTGGCTTTGGCGATTTCCATTCACGCGTGCTCCAATGCCGCCACCTACGTGGAGCCAATGTTCCTTTGCTTGGGCAATGAAGTAGTCCACAGCCTCCTTGTGCTGCGGAGCAATCTTCCTGTCTTTGAGGAAGAAACTGCGTCCGTACAGATAGTAGGCGATGGTGGTGGACAGGTTGTTCTTGTCCTTGCGATCATGCGCCAGAATCCGCTTGTAACGTTTGTCGATCCAGCCATCCATGCGATTGAGTGCCTTGACAGCCATGCGGGTATCGACGTTCACGCCAAGGTGGCGCATGCGGCCGAATCCAGTAGCAATGTATAACGTCATGTAATCGTTGGCCGGTCCGCCCGGGAACCAACTCCACGCGCCGTCTGGGCGCTGCAGTTCGCGCAGTTTGTTAATGATGCGATTTTTCTCCCGAGCAAGTCGTCCATCCTCGAAAAGGATACCCACATTGCGTCGCGCCTGACTTTCCTTCTTGGCCTGGCGAAGCCAAGGGGTTTCCTCAAGCATGACTGCCTTGAGGTCCTGATTCTTCTCCAGCGGGCTATCAAGCGCCGGCGTGTTGCGCCATTGGTCAAATACTCGGCGAATACGCGGATCGCTGTTGGCAATGTGCTGCGCGAGGCTGTTGGCATACAGGCGGTTGAATGTTTGCTCTGCGCCTTCATGCGGTTGCTCCATCAGGTATGGCAATGCCATCACGGCGTACCAACTGGGATTTGAGACCATTTGCACAGTGTACCGCTCGTGATCTATGGTGTCAGATTTGCCGGAGCCTATGAGCTTGGCGAAGTTGAAGTTTTTCGTTTTCGCGCCGCGAATAGGCAGTGGCAAGCTCTCAGTGACAAAGATGCGACGTGATAGAACAGGCAAATGGTTTGCCTCGCCATCGGACATCTTGCTGGTTGCTCCGACGGCCTTGTAGGACAAATAGCCCATGCCGTCTGGAACCTGTAGTCGCCACGAGTAGGTTTTACTCTGCTTAGCGGGCACCTCAAAGGCCTTTTTGTTGTTCTCGTTGTTGAGCAACGCGTCAACGTTGTCGCCGCTGACGGCGTCACTCAATGAGAGCATCACGTCGCCCTTTTGGATAACATCAGAGAGGTTGCTGACCTTGACGGTGAATTCAAGCTGGTCGCCTTCGCGCAGGAAGCGCGGCGGGTTCGGCTGAACCATTAGGTCCTTGGCAGTGACAGTCGTGTCAGTAAGGTAACCGCTCTCCAGTGATTGTCCGTGGGTGAAGCCCATGAATTTCCACTGCGTGAGCGCCTCGGGGATAGTGAACTCCATGCGCACCTCGCCGTCCTTATTTGCTACTAGGTGTGGCAGGAAGAACGCTGTCTCATTGAGGTTCTTTCTGGCGGTTACTTGGGTAAGGTCAGGCGTGCTGCCTCCATCAGTCCCGGGTCCTGCCTGGCCATTATTGGCTTTACGAGCAACAGCCCCATCATCAGACGCTTCTTCAGCAACGGCGCTGTCAGCCTGCATTTCAATGGCTCCTCCTGGTGCTGCCTTTGCCATCCTCATTGCCATGGGTGGAGCTGGCGCTCCGGCGGCAAATCCTTCAGCCTCGGCCATCGGTCTGCCTCTTCCTCCGCCACGGAATGCCAAGTTTCTGTTGGCACCGAAGTACTGGAAGCCCCAAAGGTTGGCTGTAATTTCGCGGGGGAATTGCCGATAAGAGAGCTGGAAACCCTTGTGTTGTCTCGGCCATCTGCCATGCATGAACTGCAGGTTCTTGGTCTGGTTCTCAAAAGACTGTCGAACATTTGAGTGGTCCTGACGGAAGACGTTGAACGCAGTCTGCCACTGGTGAGGCTTGAATTGATCCAAGCTTTCGTCATAGAGCGTGGCGACCATTTCTGCTACGGCTTGCTTTGCGTTGGGGCCTTTCACAACTGCCGTCCATGTTTCCTTCTTGCCGGGTTCCATCTTATTGGTGAAGTGCTCCCACTTGACAGATAGATTCTTGTTGGTCCAAGGGACGTTCACCTTATGACTGGAGAGGTAAGCGCGATTTTCACGAACCATTGTAACATGGAGTGTGAAGCCGCCGCGCATAGCCTCGTTGACAGCCTGTTTGACCTGAAGTTGCGTCAGACCGCGTTCGGTCCAGAAGGCTTGCAACGTCTTGCGGCGATGGACGATTTCCACATAGGCTCGAGCCTGGTCATAACCGCTGCCCCACAATGCCATGAAATCGCCGCCAGGCTCGATGGTCCACGTCGGCGCCTTAAGCAAATGAGGCACCTTGATGGCCAGCTTGCCGGCTTCGGGGTTCAGCACCTCGATTGGTAACTGGGCGGTTACTTTCTTGCCAAAGCGATCCTGTGTTTCAAGCATCGCGCGATAGGCTCCAACCGGCAGCTTCACGGAGAAATCCGCTTTACCGCTCTTGTCGGTGGTAAAACCCTTGGTGGTGATGACTTTGCCCAGAGCCCACGAATTTGGCTTGCTGGGATCTGGGTCCGGCTTGAAGGTCAGGGCGCGGCGACCGAACATGCGAGGCATGGGATAATATCCGCCGCGCAATTTCTCTCGCTGCACCTTGGCCGGCTCCTTGAGCGCGTAAATTTTGAGCGAACCCTCAGCTGATTGGCCGATGCCATCGAGGCTAGTGGTGCTGATGTCCAGTTTCACGGCATTGTCCACCGTTTGCCAGTCGCCAGTGGTTACATTGGCCTTGAGCGCAGTGTAACCTACGTTGATGCTGTTGTCGGCTGAACGCGTCTCTCCGGTGGTGTCAACCACGTCCGCGTGAATCTTGTAGTTAAAAGTCGGCTCATCCTTTGCCGGCACGGAGAGGTCCGGCAAAGCGGTAAACTCGACCTCAAAGGAGCCGTCCGGTTTTGTGCCGGTGGTGCCGTGGGCGATTTCTTGAGTCTTGCCCTGCGGCATCGGCCGCCACCAGTAATGCCAGCCCCACCAACGCGGGTAACGGACCTGACGCACTACACGCCATTTCACCTGCGCATCGTTGATTGCTGCGCCTGTGTAGGCAGTCGCTTTGCCTGTGATTTTCACAGTGCCATTAAGCTTGGCGGCTGTCTTGGGGTCGTCGATGGCCACCTGAAATTTCGGGCGCTTGTACTCCTCAACACTGAATGAGGCGGAGCCACTGGGTCCGCCGCCGCGCACCAGAAGGCTCATCCGACCCATCAGTCGGTCGCGTGGCGCGGTGAATTTGCCGCTAAACGAGCCAAACTCGTTGGACTGCTGCCGTTGCGTGGCGACTTCCTTGCCGTTACGATCACGGAAGTGAACCGTCACAAACTGATTGGGCATCACCTTGTAGTTGTCGCCGTTTTGGTCGACGTTGATGCAGATGCCCTTGTACTCAATTGTTTGTCCCGGCCGGTACAATGAGCGGTCGGTAAAGAACACCGTACGTGAGTAAGCGCGCGGTTGGCCGAAGCGGTTACTATTATAATAGTCACGTGCCGTTGAGAGTTGATCACGGCCTTTGCTTGCAAGAATCAGGTAGCCGCGATTGACCGCCGGGAAACGAAACATGCCGTTTGCGTCGGAGGTTGTAGGCTGGGCTTCCACGCGATTGCGACCCTGACGCCACCAGGCGCGCAGGTTGGCGCCGGCAACCGGCTCACCGGTGATGGCATCGAGCACAAAGCCCTCCACGCGGCCCTCACCGCTGCGGTTGCGCATTACAATGGCTAGGTCGCTGACCCAAAAGTCACTGAAATACACACGATTGTTGACCTCGCCAAAGTTTCTGTCGTGGCTGGCGATGAGGAAATAAAAGCCCTTCGGTAAATCCTTTGGCACATCGAGCTTCGCGACCTGTTCCTGATAGTCATCGGTTGGCTTCAGGTTAACAGTCCACTGCTTGATGATCTCCTTCTTCAAAAGTGCTAATTGCTCCGGTCGGGTCAATGATTCTGGCCGATAATTATTCCTTTTGATGAGCCGGTCATAGCTGTCGGAAACTACACGGAAATGAACCTGGTTCACGTTGCGGTACTTGACCTGAACCTGTGGCTGAGGGTTGTTCCAGATGCGCTCGACTGTGACCTGTGACTCCTTGGCTTCAATCTGCTGGACAAGATTGTGGCACTGAGCGCCGCCGGGGCTATTCGGGTAGGTGTCGACGCCCTGCTGGGCAATTTTATGCGCGTCTACGAATTCGCCCTCGCTGTGTAGTACCTGCGCATGGCGATAACGCGCGCGCGCAGAAATTTGGTTGTCAGCCCATTTGGCGATGAACTCTCCGAGTGCTTTCTTGTAATTGGCGTTCTTCTTTTCACCAAAGGCTTGGTTTTTTCCATACACTAGCCGCCACAAGTCTACGTCGATGAGGGCGTTCTTATTCGCGTCGTTGCTGTGGAAGCGGATCAACTCCTGGTACAGCTTGATGGTCCGAAGTTTGCGGGACTCTGTGTCGGTGGTCTTGGGGTTCCATTTTACAAACTCTGCGGCGTCCGCGAATATTGGGCTGTCAGCCGGAATCTCAAAAGCGTCCGACGCCTTTGCGCCTGCTTGCTCCGGTGCCTGGTAAAACTGCAGTGCATTGTGCGCCACAAAATCGAACATGGTGGGGCGATAACTGTCTGGGGTTGATCCCTTTTGAAGCAGGTCTTCGTAATTTGCTACAGGCGTCTTCTTCAGGACATCCCGGGAAGCCAATGCTTTTTGAAACTTGGTGTCGATCTCCTGTAGAATCCGGGCCAAATCCCAAGTCTTAATATCCTTGCCAGCTGCTGTGCCAGACTGGGTGCGTTGCATAAAGCGCCAACGATTACGCTGGAAATAATGCCAATACCAGTTGGCCAGAACGGCATCCATTACCGGTACCATTTCCTTTGGTGCTTTGGCGATCTCCGCCTCTAGTCGGACGATTTTCTCCTCCGGCAAATTGCCCTGGATATTTCCCTCCAGCGCGATTTTTTTGCCTATGGCCTTGATAGCCTCGTCGTAATTCTTCTCCTGCAACGCACGGGCAATGATTGGTTCCAAATGCGTGATGGCTGTCTTGGGAAGGCCCTTTTTGAGGGCTTCGTCATACTGTTTCCACAGTGTCTTATTATCCGCCGGTGCTTTGACGGGAAGTGCCACTGACAGAAGTGTCAAGGCAATGGTCGCGAATGCGAGTAGGGTTATAGCTTTTTTCATATTATATTATTGTGCCAGCACTATGCAGGAATTTGACGGTTGCCAACGGAAAATGCTCCGAAATCACAGGCCAACCCGGCAAAAAACCCGGTTGCAGATTAATTATGTTTGGACTTTAGCATTCGGCCGATCAATTTGGCTACAATTATTTCGGTGTATTCTTAAGTCAGAACACTGCTTGTTTTGATTGAAAAACAAGAAGTTATTGGATGGCAGTGAGTTTCAATTCATTGTCAAATTCATTTGCCTCGCTTGGAGCAATTTGGCAGGGTTCGCCGTCTACTTGACCGCGATACCTAATTTCATATGAACAGAAACAAGTTATTATCTCCCGATGAGTCTGAAAGTGGAGGCGCCAGTGCCCAAGTTTCCGATGAGGATGTGCAGGCAATTGACTTAATGCGCGAAAAATATTCGGCAATGAAGGCCGAAATGGCTAAAGTTATTATAGGGCAGGAGGATGTTATTGAGAAAATGCTTGTATGCATCCTAAGTCGCGGTCACAGCCTTTTGATGGGTGTGCCTGGATTGGCGAAAACGATGATGGTGAACTCACTTTCACAGATCATGAGTTTGGAGTTCAATCGTATCCAGTTTACGCCTGATTTGATGCCGAGTGATATTACAGGCACAGATATTCTTCAAGAAACCGATCAGCCGGGCCGTCGGCAGTTTGAATTTGTGAAGGGACCAATATTTGCGAATATCATATTGGCGGACGAGATCAACCGCACTCCGCCCAAAACGCAATCGGCATTGCTCGAGGCAATGCAGGAACACCATGTAACCACTGGTGGTGTGATGCGGAAACTGGATGAACCATTTTTTGTTTTGGCTACGCAAAACCCAATTGAGCAAGAGGGCACCTACCCGCTTCCTGAGGCACAATTGGATCGTTTCATGTTTCTGATCAACGTTGATTATCCTAGCGAAGAAGAGGAGAAACGAATTGCACGAGAAACCACAGGGTCGACGACAGAGCAGTTGAATCAGGTAATCGATGGCCCGACACTGATGCAGTATCAGGAACTTGTAGAGCGGGTGCCGGTGCCTGATCATGTTTATGACGCCGCTGTCGATCTGGTTCGTATGTCACGGCCTGGATATGACGGTGCTTTAGAGTGGATCAAGAAATGGGTTACATGGGGAGCTGGTCCACGTGCTGTGCAGTATCTTGTTCGCGGCGCGAAGGCGCGTGCAGTGCTACACGGGAGTTACCTTGCTCGAATGGAGGATGTTGAGGCAGTGGCCCATCCAGTGCTCACCCATCGTATCCTTACAAACTTTCAGGCTCAGTCCGAGGCAGTCGATAGTCCATACGTCATCAAGGAGTTGCTGAAGACCCAGCGCGAGGCAGTCAGTGGCTGAGGGCGACTATAGTGAATTCCTCGATGGCGAGGTGCTGGGGCGTCTCATGCGCCGGTTCCTGCATGCGCGTACCCCGATGATCGGCACGCTGGCGGGGCAACACCGTAGTCCTTACCGAGGCTCGAGCGTGGAGTTTGCCGAATACCGAAAGTATGTGCCGGGTGATGACCTGCGCAGGCTGGATTGGCGTGTGCTTGCGAGAACAGATCGTTACTACATTCGTGAATTTGAGGCTGATACCAATCTCCGCAATTATATAGTGGTCGATTGCTCCGGATCCATGGGGTTCGGGCAAAAAGGAGAGCGCAAGTTTGATTTTGCACGACGAATCGCTGCTACGTTGGCATACCTCACGAGCCATCAGGGAGATGCAGTTGGTTTGCAATGCTACAGTGATAAGCGACTGCACGATATTCCGCCACGTCGCAATCCGGCGCACCTTAAGTACATTCTCGACACACTTGGCAAGGTAAAACCTGATGGTGAGACGTCATTGGTTCAGCAACTGCACGAACTGGCGGAACGTGTGCGTCAACGGGCCCTCGTTATTATCATTTCGGATTTCTTTTGTGACGTCGATGAGCTGATGAACTGTTTTCAGCATCTTGCGTTTCAAAAACACGACTTTGCTGTCTTTCATTTACTTGATCCAAATGAAGTGGCGTTTGACTTCGACCGGCCCATGCGCTTTGTGGATCTTGAGGACAAAAGTGTTCTCCTCGCGGAACCCGAAGTGATTCAGGATATATACCGACAGACAGTGACAGATTATCTCAAGGCGATGCATGAAGGATGCAACAAATTTCAAGCGGACTATCGACGTGTTGAGACTGATGGTGATTACGAAAAGGCACTGGCTGACTTCCTGATTGACCGGGAGACGTACGCGAAAGACTGATTGATGTTTGACCAATTTCTGAACCTCAATGTCCTTAAATATGGTTGGCCTCTTATCTTCTTGCCCATTTTGATTCACCTCTTCAATCGCTTGCGACACCGGCGGATTGATTGGGCTGCAACGATGTTTCTGCGTATTGCCTCTCGTAAAAGCACACGTTATGCAAAAATCAGACAATACCTCGTTTTGCTCATGAGGGTGCTGGCGGTGTTGGCGTTGATAATGGCGCTTTCACGCCCACTTGTTGGAAGCTGGCTGGGGGGAATGATGGGAGGTGACCCTGAGACAATTCTGTTGGTGATGGATCGTGCGGTGAGCATGGAAGGGAAAGATGCCAGTGGTAAAAGCAAGTTGGAAGCAGCGCGCGAATTAATGGTTGAGACAGCGCAAAATTATCCGGACGCTGAGATTTGGTATCTTGATTCTGTTGTCGAGACGCCGCAGCGCGTTGAAAACCTTGATGATCTTGATGCGAATTTTGATTTCAACGGTACCGATGCCATAGCGGATATTCCGCGTCTCCTTGAAACCGCAGCGGAGTGGCTGAAAGAAAACAAAAGCGGAAATGCTGAGGTATGGATTGCTTCGGATATGCAGCAGAATAATTGGCAGCCCGGTGCCAGCGGCCGGTGGGAAAAGGTGTCCGAAGGCTTGGCTGGGGATGATTTGCCGTTTACGGCACGTGTGCAGATCATGGCAAAAACGGTGGCTGTAACGAACAATTATTCAATTCGTGTTATTGAAGCCCGCCAACGCACAATTCAAGGGAGTCGCAAACTGGAGTTGTTGATTGATTTTTCTGGGCCGGAGAATGCATCCGTAAAACAGCCGGCGACCTATTATGTCAATGGTCGTGAAATGCCTGTTAATGAAGTGGGATTGAATTATCGCCTCCTTGCGCCATCGAACTTGAGGCAAAGTGTGCTGTTGCCTTTGAAGGAAGGCTCCCCTGTTGGCTGGGGTTACGTACAGATTGGCAAGGAGCCCGAAGAGTTGGCGGATCGTTTTTTGTTCGACGACAATCCACGCGATAATCGCAGTTATTTTGTCTATGGCCCTGGCGCAGGTGAACAGCGTTCATTGGTCGTCGGTCCGGATACCGATGCCTCGTACCGTTTAGGTATCGCTGCGGATCCGCCCTTCTTGCGGTCTGATAAAAAGGACATGTCTTCGCGGGTTTCCTCTGACGAGTTTGGAAAGATGGATAATGAAGGGAATGCTTCTGAGCAGGGGGGGGGAGGGATTAACAAGAATGCACTCGTGCTGTGGCAAGACGATCTTCCAGCAGGGCAGGCAGCGGTTAATCTTGCCAAGTATATCAAACAGGGAGGTGTCGCAGTTTTTTTTCCGCCATCATCTAATTCAACCACGGAAAAGTTGAATACATTTGCTGGTATTTCATGGGGGCAGACAAATTCTTACAAAGTGCTTGGCACTAACGGTGTCAGCATCGAGTACAAAAGCTGGGAAGAAGCTAAGCCAGGCTTAGAGGACGAAGAGGCACGTGGTTTCAGAGTGGCCTCGTGGAAGAGGCGCGAAGGGCCCTTGCACAATTCTGATAATGGCAAGCCGCTTCCCGTTCGTGATTTGATTACGATCAGACATTGCGAGATCACCGACCAGGGCCAAGAAGGATTTCGGCTTATGAATGAAGCATCCGTTCTGATGAACTCAATTAATGGCGGCACTTTTACTGGTAGTTACAGGGGGGCTATAGACGAATTGCAGGATACAGTGCGTGAAATATCAGGACTATTGAAGGGCTTGTCCGAATTCCGTTGGTCGCCGCAAAAGTTTGAATCTTTCCAGAAACAACTGGTTGAACCTCTTTTGGCCATAGATCCAGGCAAAGGGGAGGCGGCGAAGGAGGATGTTGCGGGTCTTTCGCCGTTTTTTGATTTTTGGAAAGCCGAGTTGTCATTCTTCGCGCCGGGACCTTATGTTTTGGCAGCCTATCGCAATGGCCAGCCACTACTTGCAAGGCAAGTTTTAGGGCGTGGTGAAATGTATTTTTTTACGACGTGCCCGGATGATCGTTGGTCTAACGTTCATGAGAATTGGTCTTTCGTGATCATGATACAGGAATTGATCCGCACAGGCTCTGCACTGGGTGCGGGTAGTTACTCGGTTGCGCATGGCGGCATATGTGGTGTTTATAAGCCGACGGGCAATTCCGGCTTGGAACCCTTGGTTGTCAACGGAGCCGGAGGTAACTACAGAAAGGACGCGAATGTCTATAAAGCTAAGAATGGCGAGATGGTTGCGCTGAATCGGACGCCTCAAGATGATGGAGGAGGCTATTTTTCATCCTCACAAGAAGATATGGTGAAGAAACTTTTTGGTCGTGCACCGGTACATGTAAATTGGGAGACCAGTGAAGGTGTTGAGGGGGAGATGACTGGGCCACGCGAAATTTGGCGGTGGTTTTTAGCGATTATGGCCTTGGTGTTAGTCGGGGAGGCAATTCTGGTGCTGCCACGTGTTTCCGATGAAGGCGTGGGAGCCAGGCCAGTATCATTAACCGCCGAGACTCAGTAGGATGTTACGTTTTGATGCTCCAACTTGGGTTTTGATTTTCGCAATGATCACGTTCGTGGTTACGGGCGTGTTGTGTCTGATGAACTGGCAACGCCGTCGCGGCTGGAAGGTTGCTTTGCTAGAGTCTCTGCGTTTCCTTACAGTGCTTTTGATCCTTTTTACTCTTTGTAAACCGGAAATTGAAAATAAGTTGCCGCAAAAGGAGGACAAACAAATCGATATCGTTCTGTTGGTGGATCGCTCGGACAGCATGACCACTGAGGATGTTGATATCGGAGAACAGGTTGAGCCCATTTCGCGTAAAAGCCTCTTGAACGCGCGTCTTGGCGTTCTGGGAGTGTTGGCCCAGCAGTTGGGAAATAGTGAGAGAGTGATTCGGGTGTTTGAGCCGTCTCCTGCCAGTGCAATCGGATTGAAAGTTGGCGATGAGATAACTAGAATCTCTATTCCGGAGAAGCTCCCCGACCCTGGTATTGACCAGCGCATGGGCACGACAGCGGGCACACCCCCCTTAACAGAATTCCTGGCAGAGAAGGCTGATTATCTTGAGGGCCGTGAGGGTACACTTACTGTTCGCCGTGAAGGCGAACCAGATTCCATAGAGATCAAGGTTGTTTTCGGTGATTTGGCGGGGGTCCTGGAAGCTGCCTTGCGCGACCGGGATATAGAAGCCAGTGTATACCTCGAAGAGTTTGCCATGCCCGATGCAAATGCGTCAGCTCCAGAACTGCAGGGCACCGACATTAGTTCAGCGATTATTGCACAGACAGAAAATTACGAGAATCTTGTCGCTCTGTTGCTCCTTTCCGACGGTGATTCCAATCAGGGCTCCCCGCCGACCGCAGCCGCCGCTCGTGCCTTGCGGGATAAAGGTGTTGCGGCACATACGGTGATTAATATGGGCAGTCGGTTCTACACTCCGGATGTGGAGCTTGAGATGGGCGATATCCAGAGCAAGGGAGTTGTTGATGATCGTATTGCCATTCCCTTTACGGTGAAAAACTATCTAGACATAGAGCTGACCACAAATATTAATTTGTGGCTTACCAATAAATTTACGGGCCGTTCTTTGCGGTACGATGCGCAATCAATCACCGTGCCTCGTATCGATGATAGAGGGCGGGGAGGTGAAGGATCCGGGAGGTTTATTTGGGAGGCTCCTCGAGAAGGCAACTACACGATGTTGGTTGATTTGCCGGTATCTGGTGCAGAAACGAGTGTCACGAACAATCATCATCAGTTCAGTATCGAAATCAAACCTGAAACAAACAAGGTGCTCGTTATCGATTCACGCCCCCGTTGGGAATATCGCTATCTGCGCAACGCCCTTATGCGAGATAAGAAGGTGGATGTTCGTGTGTTGCTTTTGCATCCCGGTATGCGGCGTGGAGATGGTTCAGGGTACATTCAGCACTTTCCGCCCCTCGAGAGAACACCGGAGCAAAAAAATGTTAAAGCGCCATTTACACTTTCTGACTTTGACGTAATTTTCCTCGGCGATGTGGGGCTTGGCCCAAACGAGGTCACGCCCGAGAATGCCGATGCACTCCGAAAAATGGTAGAGCACCAGTCAGCGGGTCTCGTATTTATGCCGGGTCCGCTTGGTCGGCAGTTGTCTTTCTACACCTATAAAAAACACAAGAGCCAGCAGGGTGATTCTTTGAAGACAATTTCAAGAGAAAATGGTGTTGCCATGCGCACACTCGGATATGCCAATCCAACGGTGAATTGGGATGCGCTTCAGGATGGCACTTCGATCAATATCCCGCACCCTCTCGCCGACTTAATTCCGATCGCCTATGACACGACTATGCCAGTTGGTAATTGGACCGGCATGTCCGGCAACACTGGTATGGATATTCCTGAAGCAAGATTCAACATGATGCCGGAAGGGCGAGAGAGCCCATTGTTGCTTCTTAGCAAGGAAGGTGAAGCAACATCAAATGATGAACTTTGGCGCAGTGTGCTGCCTGGTTTTTACTGGCATGCAAGTGTGTTGCGAGACACGCCCGGTTCTCGAGTGCTTGCAGTTCACGATTCAAAACGCAATCGCTATGGTTATTTGCCTCTTATTGTGACACAGCCTGCCGGTAATGGGCAGACCCTCTTTATGGGAACCGATAGTGCTTGGCGTTGGCGGAAATTTGTAGGTGCGGATTATCATTATCGTTACTGGAGCCAAGTGGTTCGCTGGATGGGCCACCGTCGGAAACAAGCAACTGGAATAGGCATGTTCCTTGTGGTCGACAAGGAACGCCCGGCAATGGGCGACACCCTAACTGTTGAAGCGATTATCAGTGACTGGGCGGACATGGGCGAAAATGAGAAAGTTGAAGCATCAATTTTATTACCAAACAATGCTACGCAGCCCCTTGATTTTGAGCCGGTTCCCGGAGGATTAGGGAATTACCGCGCTGTATTTAGGCTTGAGCAATCCGGTGTTCATACAATTAAAGCTGCTACCACGAGGGCAAAACGTGAGGTCACAAAGAAATTTGATGTTGAACGCCGAACGACTGAGGTGGTTGGCAGGACTATTGACGCTCCCCTCCTTACGACATTGGCATTAGATACCCGTGGTAGCGCCATGAATGTGGATAACCTGAGTCCAATGCTTGATCGAATTTTCGACAAAATACACCGTAAGCCGGAGGTTGATATATACCCACTTTGGGCTGATCCATGGTGGGGTGGGCTGATTTTGTTACTGCTTGCGCTTTACTGGACAATGCGTAAGGTACTGGGGCTGATTTAACCGCTAAATATGCGGAACATTGGCTTCCTTTCTGCCGTCTAAAAAGCGGCTAACAGGGAGAAATATATATGAGTAAGTCTGATCAAATTCCGGTTCAATTACCCGAGTCGCTGCGTGAGCAATTTCGCAAACTTCAGAGGCGTTTGTTTATCGTAGATACAGTCATTGCAATTTGTGGGATCCTTCTCGGGACATTCCTTGCGTTCAATATATTTTTCATAAGCGATCTTGCCGCTGAAATGTCAAAAGGAGTACGCCTCGTCACGTTTGGGCTGATGGCCTGTGTCATTTTTATATTTGCGCGGTTTTGGTTGCGCAATTGGGTTTACAGTAAACGTAATATGCGTGACCTCTCGAATATAGTGCAGAAGAAGCATGATCGGTTGGGTGACCGCCTACTTGGAATCGTAGAGCTTGCTGATCCGGAAATGTCTCCCGCATATGCTTCTGAGGGCTTGCGTCGGGCGGCAATTAAGCAGGTTTCTGAGGAAGCAGTGAAACACGACTTTAAATCTGTCGTGGCCTTGCGCAAGTCGATGGTCTACTTCGTGTTCGCACTGTTGGCAGCATCAATGGCTAGCCTCCCTGTAATGTGGATGCCCGGCATATCCAGGAACAAAATGTCACGGATGATAAATCCTGTTGGAGATGTTGAGCGAAAGACGCTTGCGAATGTTGATGATGGCGGAGTTAGCATCAAAGAGGACAGCGGAAAGCGACTGCTTCGCAATGAGATTATGGAACGCCATGTCCTGCCTGATGGGGCGGCGATGTTTAAGGTGCGCGGCGATGATGGGCGAGTGCGTTACATCGAGGCGCATAACGTCAATGATCGGATCGTTGAATTAGAGAATATTTTCATTGTCCCGTCAGGTGAAAAGGCGACGGTTCGGACTCGCTTTCAGGCTGATCCCTTTGTTAAGCGATTTGGTAATTTTCGAGACCGCACCATGAATGCCGCCGGTAGCGTTCAGGAATATTTGGCAGAGAATCTGAATGCTAACACGGACCTTAAAAGTATCGCTGATTGGCTTCTTCCGAATCCAATGGAAGCTGCTGTCCTGGGTGATGGAGATCCTCGATCCATTAAAATTGATCGCAACAGTGTGGCCTCTGAAAGTGATGGCAAAATTTCAGGTGATCTTAGCTTTGACCTGGAGCCGCGCAATGACTCGGCAGAGCTCACCTTGGATCTAGTTGATATAAAGAAGAGTATTTTTGTTCAGCCGATTTCACGACCCACCCTACAGGTAGACAAGTACCTGGAGGTTGTGTATCCGGATTACTGCGAACGAGAGCCTCGGCGGTTTATGCCTGGTAGTCAGGACAAGATCCCAGCTGGCAGTAGGGTGACTTTTAAAGTTGGATCGGAAAACTTCCGCGAACTGGACGGGGCTGATTATTGGGTGTCCGTTGCGTTGAGTGACCGCGAAGTCCAATTAACGCGAGACGCATTGCGAGATTTGCTTGCCAGTCAATCCGTCAACTCGTTGGCAAAGGATGGGGCATCACTAAACGTCACAACTCGTGGTGTAGAAGAGGCGTGGGCAAAACGCTTGGGTCTGCCGCTGGATATTTTGGAATCAGATACGCTGGCTCGGATGCTTTTGTCTACTCTCACAGAGGAAAGTCTTAAGCTTGTTGCTGAAGCAGATGGAAACAAGTCAAACGATAGCGTTTCTGTGCTGGAAGAGCTAGGGCTTCCAGCCAGTGTGGTGACAGCCGAAAATGTCGCCGGAGTTAAACCAGGCTTCATAAAACTGAATATGCCGGAGCTTGCGGTTAACCGCTGGCATAATCAACTGTTGCCTGCGTCGTCACGTTTCTCGCAAATGATCCGTACGGTTTCATTGCCTCTTGGGAGTGCTCAATCATCACAAGTCACGATAAGTAGATGGCGTGATGTTCACGAGTTGGATAGTGCGGAAGGGGATGAATGGAGTGGGCAGTTTGAAATGCTGCCTGACGATAGGCCAAAAGCGGAGTGGAATTTTCCGGATCCTGAATGGCGGACACGGGTGATGACGGTTTATCTGCCGTATACGGAAACTTT
>CAYUXV010000252.1:0-12175 GCA_964448875.1 uncultured Verrucomicrobiota bacterium | reverse complement strand
TACTGGTGTACGCCCACAAGTTCGAGTTTCCCGTCCTTGCCGGGCCTGAGATAAAAATGATGAGCCATTGATTCACCACCATCAGCACGGCAGGCAACCCCGACACTCAGGTATTCCCCCTTCCATGTGGCTCCCGTTAATTCAATGGAATTGGCCCGTGCCATTTGAACCGCCTTTTTGTAAACCTCATGTTTCACCATCGGAGAGATTTTGAGCGGCATTCAATTCGCCAGTTGTTTAGTGGATTCGGCCAGTTGCCTCATCATTGCCAGTGCTTCCTTTGCTTCACTAGAGTCAAGCCCCGCATCACGTTCCTTGTATTCGTTTCCCGGGTTTGTCACCAACCACATCAGTCCGGAGAAAACGACTGCAACCAGAATAAAGATGGTATTTCTCAGGTTCATGATCACTTAAGCAGCCTGAACATCCGGTCGTCGGTGTCGCAGAGATAGCCCATACCATCCGGATCCATCGGAAGCGAATGATCCGGCCCCAACGTCTCTACATGACCATCCACCCAGACGACGCAACTCTTCCCATCATGCCGGAAATGCGTATAGGCCGTTTCCCAACCCGGCCAACGACGTGCCTCCGAGGGCGGTGTCCAGAACCAGTTCTCCTCCAGCGGCCCCATCCAGTTGCGGGCTGAGTCACCGAAAAGAAGAGTGAGTGCCGGCTTCCGGATGTACGTGCCGCTGATGCCACGCCACCAGAATTTGTACTCAGCATCCCACCAGTTACCCTGTTGTTCCTGTTCGTTGAGGTAATGGTAATTAAATGCATAACTGCAAGCTGGACCGGCCGCGCGTTGGCTGGAGAAATTGAATAGAGGATCATGCCAGACCCTTGCCTCGCCCCCCACATAATTACTTAGGAAACCAGCCGAGAAATCTACCGATTGCATCGGCCCGTTGTATTGGCCGAAGAATTGTTTCCCTGTCCAGTCAGCAACCCCCACCGTCTTGTCACGATTATCCCCCTGAAATAAGGTCGCAGCATAACCAATCTGTTTCAGGTTGTTTTTGTTCTGCGCAGTCATGCTCCGCATCTTTGCACGAGCCAATGTCGGCAATAATATTCCCGCCAATATCCCTATGATGGCAATGACCACCAGAAGCTCAATCAGAGTGAATGCACGTCTCATTTTATTCTTCGTCATAACCCAAATGCGTGCTGAGCCTAGACTTTGAGTCCGTGACGAGTAAATCAAAATTGCGGACAAAGTCCTCACGATGGTGATGTCATTCTTCGCCAGAACAGACCGTCAAAGCCTGATCCTGAACATAGTCCAAACCGTTTTGTAGGCATAGCTCAGCTTTGTGTAGTTCTATCCCCATGTCAGCTGCATGTTGCAGGGTGGAAACCATGTCCTCCCGTATCAGTGTGTTGATGACATCCAAGGCGGTTGTCCCGGTGATCTCCGCCTGCATCACATCACCAGGCAGGGCACAAAAGGCCACACGAATCAGACTCAATTCCAGATCTACCTTGATCAGAAAATAACCCCGAGGATCCATTTCCCAATCCTTGATCCTGTCATAACTCGCCTCAATCACTGGCACATCAGCCAACACTCGGATGTTTCTCCAATGGCCTTTGATAATCTTGCCCATATATTTTACGCTTCATCGTACCCCAAAACAGGGCGCAACCATTTTTCAGTCTCAGTGAGTGAGATATTCTTCCGGCCAGCATAATCGCTCACTTGATCTTTTCCAATCACGCCTAGATTGAAGTATTTCGCATCCTTATGGTTTAGATAAAACCCACTCACTGTCGAGGGTGGATTCATCGCGTAGCTTGTGGTGAGAGTCGCACCGATTTTGGCATCGGCATCGAGTAGTTTCCACAAGGTCGCCTTTTCACTGTGATCCGGGCAGGAGGGGTATCCTGCCGCCGGCCGGATGCCACGATATTTCTCACGGATCAAGAATTTTGCCTGCTCGTCGTCGATCTTGGTCCCCGCGGAAAAGCCTTCTCTCAGACCAATCCCACACTGGTCACGCATTGTCTTATGGAGGTATTCGGCCGTGGCTTCAGCAAAACGGTCACCCAGTGCCTGCACGATAATAGCCGAATAGTCGTCACCCGCATCACGAAATGTCGAGGCGTATGAGTCTACTTCGTGCCCCACCGTGACAGCGAAACCACCGAAGTAATCAATTCTACCGCTGGATCGCGGGGCAACGTAATCCGAAAGACTTCGGCAAATTTGGCCTTCTTTTTTTTGGCGCTGCTGACGCAGAAAATGGAAGGTGGCGATTTGCTCTGCTCGCGTCTCATCCGTATATACCTCAACATCTTCGCCAACGGAGTTGGCTGACCAAAAGCCCGCCACAGCGCGCGCGATGAAGCGCTTGTTCACAATGATGTCCTCTAACATGCGCTGACCATCGGAAAACAATTTCTTCGCCTCCTCGCCTTCCTCCGGTTTGTTGAAAATAGTCGGATACACGCCGTGCAGTTGCCACGCCCAGAAAAAAGGAGACCAGTCCAAATAGGTGGCCAGCACATCCAATGAAATTTCCTTAAAATACTGCAGTCCTAGAATTTCTGGCTTTCGAATTTCTTCGGCAACCCAATCAGTAGGCGGCGCGGCGGCGCGGGCTTGTTCAAGGGGAACAATATCTTTCTTGCCATCATCGCGGTCGGCAAACTTATTCCGCAACCGTTCGTGCTCCACCTCCAGTTCCTCAATAAATCCGTCTCGGCACGACTCGCTAAGCAGTTCATTGCACACGCCAACGACCAGTGACGCATCCAATACGTGGCAGATCGGCCCCTCGTACATTGGCGCAATCTTTACGGCCGTGTGCATCTTGCTGGTGGTGGCACCACCAATCAGCAGCGGGATTCCCAGACCACGCCGCTGCATTTCCTGCGTGTTGAAAATCATCTCGTCCAGCGAGGGCGTGATGAGGCCGCTCAAGCCGATGATATCCGCGTTGTTCTCAGCAGCAGTCTTGAGGATAGCATCACAATCAGTCATCACACCGAGATCGATCACCCTATAGCCATTGCAACCCAAAACGACGCCAACGATGTTTTTACCGATGTCATGCACGTCCCCCTTTACCGTTGCCATCACCACGATTCCCACAGCAGCACTATCAATTTCCTTTTTGTCCGCCTCCATGTATGGGGTCAGATAGGCCACGGCTTTTTTCATTACACGAGCACTCTTGACTACTTGCGGCAGAAACATCTTGCCCGCGCCAAACAACTCGCCGACGACCTTCATGCCATCCATCAACGGCCCTTCGATGACTTCCAACGGTCGAGCGGCAACTTGTCGGGCTTCCTCAGCATCCTCCTCGATAAATTCGGTGATACCATTAACCAACGCATGACTCAGTCGTCGATCAACTGGTTCTTCACGCCATTTCTGATCTGCCTTTGCCCTCCCTTTTTTAACACCTTTGAATTGCTCTGCAAACTCGACCATCCGATCAGTCGCATCCGGACGACGGTTGAGAAGAACGTCCTCCACATGCTTCAGTAATTTTGGCTCAATTTGCTCGTACACCTCCAGCATGCCAGCGTTTACGATCCCCATATCGAGGCCAGCCTCAACGGCATGATACAAACAGGCCGAGTGCATCGCCTCGCGCACAACGTTGTTGCCTCTGAATGAAAATGAAATATTACTCACTCCACCGCTTGTACGCGCACCCGGGCAAGTTTCTTTCACTCGGCGTACACCCTCGATGAAATTTACCGCATAATCGTTATGCTCATCCATGCCGGTGGCAACCGTTAGAATATTGAGGTCAAAAATGATATCTTCCGGATGAAAACCCACCTTCTCTGTCAGCAGCTTATAAGCGCGTTTGGCAATGGCGACTTTGTCTTCCACAGTGGCTGCCTGGCCCTTCTCATCAAAGGCCATCACAACAGCTGCCGCACCGTATTTTCGACAAAGGTGCGCTTGTTTGAGGAACTCTTCCTCGCCGCCCTTGAGGCTGATGGAGTTCACGATGCCCTTGCCCTGCAAACATTTCAGTCCTGTTTCGAGCACACTCCACTTGGAACTGTCGACCATGATCGGGACTCGAGATATATCCGGATCAGCAGCAAGCAGGTTAAGGAAACGCCGCATGCAATCCTCAGAATCAAGCAAACCTTCATCGAAGCAGATATCAATGATGTTAGCCCCGTTTTCCACCTGTTGACGGGCGAGTGACAGTGCCGACTCAAAATCATCTTCCTTGATAAGCTTCTTGAATTTCGGCGAACCCATCACATTAGTTCGCTCGCCCACCATCATCAATTGCCCCTTGCGATCGTCTACCTCCAGCGCCTCCAAACCACTCAAATGCAAGGTAGCTTTACGAGATAGTGGCACACGCGGCTTGCAATCCTGTAATGCTTCGATGATTGCCTTGAGATGCTCAGGCGTGGTTCCGCAACAACCACCGGCTATGTTGATGAGGCCTTGGTCAGCCATGTCACGCAGAGCTGCCGCTGTATCCTCCGGTCGCTCGTCATATCCCGTATCGCTCAACGGATTCGGCAAACCGGCATTGGGATAGCAATGCAAAAATTTGTCCGAACAACGCGAAAGTTCTCGAATGTATGGCACCATTTCATTGGCTCCCAGCGCACAGTTGATGCCTACCGTTAAGGGTTTGGCGTGCGCAATGGAATGCCAGAATGCCTCTGTTGTCTGGCCGGAAAGTGTGCGCCCTGAGGCATCGGTGATTGTCACCGAAATCATCACCGGTAAACGTTCGCCCATATCCTCAAACACCTGCTCAATGGCAAATAAAGCAGCTTTGAGGTTGAGCGTGTCGAAAGTTGTTTCGGGCAGCAGAATATCCACGCCACCCTCGATGAGACCTTCAACCTGCTCACAATACACTTTGACAAGATCATCGAATGTTACTGCGCGATAACCGGGATCATTCACATCTGGGGACATGGAAGCCGTCCGATTCGTCGGCCCGATCGCACCCGCCACGTACCGCTTGTGTGCTGGATTCTTTACTAACGCTGCATCCACTGCCTCGCGAGCCAGTTTGGCTGACGCCACATTCAACTCCCGCGCAATGTCCTCAAGAGCGTAGTCCGCCATGCCAATGCGTGTGGCACTGAAAGTGTTTGTCTCTATGATATCGCAGCCCGCTTCCAGAAATTCCGAATGTATACTTCGGATAATGTCGGGCCTGGTAAGCGTAAGTAGATCATTATTACCCTTTAGATCGCTCTTGTGACCCGCGAACCTTTCACCGCGAAAATCTTCCTCCTCCAGCTGGTGCCTCTGCACCATTGTACCCATTGCGCCATCCAGAAACAGGATGCGTTCAGAAACACGCTCTCGCAGTTCCTCAACGACGGGTAATTCTTTCATTTCGGGAAAATGCTACAGTCCACAGAAAATCAGTCGATATTAAAATCAATATATACGGATATGTTGATATGTTTTTTCTATAGGTGTCTGCAAACAACTTCAGCTCATTCACTGCCTTTGATTTTGAGAATGGGATGTAGAATATTGCGAAAATTTTCGCCGAGGATCAGTTTTTTATCTTCCTCTGGAATATTTGCGCCGAGGATTTTACCCAGCTCTGTGCCCAATGAGCGTGAGGGGAGGTGACTGCCAAAGATGATACGTCGGGGACCCAGCTCGCGGACGGCCATCTCGATGAAACCGGAGGTGGCGTCGAAGCCGGAGGTTTCTACGAGTACATTGGGCGTACCACGGACAGCGCGTATGCCACGCTGCCATTCGCCGCCGGCGTGTGCGCAGATGAACTGCTGGCCCGGAAAACGGGCGGCGAGTTTGGCCAGCTCAGCCGGGGTTGATTCACCAGAGCCCTGTTTGCCGCCAGTCTTGAACCAGGTGTGCTGCATGATGACCCCCTTCAGTTCTGCAATCCGTTTTATCAATGGCTCGAAGTTACGATGGGTGCAGGTAAGCGCACCGGGGCCACCGCCGGGAAAGTAGACGCCAAACATCGGGCCATCTCGCAGCCAGCGCTTCAGTGCATCGAGAGAGACTCGGACATCATTGGCATTGAGCTGAATCATGCCAAGGAGCATTTTTGGCCAGCGCTTCATGGGATGCAGGATGAGGTCGGGCTTGGCGCGCGCAGATTTCTCGAACGCGGGGTCATTGGTGGTGCCAATGCCGACGTGGGGGAAAAAGCATAGCTTCTCAAATTGGCCTTTCCGAATCGCAGGCAGCGAACGCTCAATATCGGCGATCAGTCGGCTGCTGCCATCACGGCCAGGGTGCGAATGGGACGGTGTGAAATAAGAATCCCAAATACGGAATGTCTTCAATTGTCGGGATGACGGAAGGCCCAGCTGGATGTCGGCGAGATTCATGCGTCCAATAATCGTCGTGCGTTTTCAGAAAAGAGCGCGCGCAGCGATTTTTCATCCAGCCGCGCTGCCTCATATGTGCGAATCAATGCCGCTTCTGGAATTAGAAACGGCGCGTGTGTTCCAAACAGGACACGGCCAAGTGGCATTTTTCTAAAAAGCGCTGGCACGCCGTCAGTGCCCTCCACACGCGCGGTATCGAGGTAAACACCAGGAATGTTCGCCAGCGACTCAATTTGAGCTGCACGCGGACGGAGGTTGAGAATTTGCACCCGAACCCCACGGATGCTACGGATGACTCTAGGTAATGGCGCAAAGTCGACATCTGGTGTTCGCAACCGATTATGTTGGGTGCGTGGATCTTCCATGGTAGCAACAATCTGGACGAACAGACCAGCCATGGTGGCGAGTTCCAACAATTTCGCAAAACGAGGATCGGCCAACGTGTATTCGTGATAGGTCGGGAGCAATCGAATGCCGGACATTTTATGTTCACTGGCACAGCGACGGAGGTCGTCCTGCCAATCCGGTAGTTGTGGGTTGATCGAGCCAATAGGCATCAGCTCGGGATGGCCCTTGCAGGCGGCCACAAGACGATGGTTCACACTTGCGATGTCGCGATGAAGAATGGCTTCAAAGCTTCCTGCCCAGCCTTGAATTATACCAAGCGCGCGCAGTTTCTTCACGAGCACCTCGGTCTTGTCCAGAGGCAGCCGGCGGAAGGGCCATCGGAAGAGACTGACGTTCGTATCGACGATTTTAAATTGTGGCACGGCGTCCTTGACCGCAAGCACCGGGTGGGCCGCCAACATGGTGGCAGCACCAGCTTGCAACAAGTCACGACGATTAATCATCATCAGCCCTCAGCTTAAAATCTCTTCCACCACCCGCGGGGGAGTGAAGCCTGTGAGTCGTTCCTCAAGGCTGCTACGGGTGAAGAATAGTTTCTGGTGATGCAGTCCCAGCAGGTGGAGGACCGTGGCGTGGAAATCGTGGACGCTCACGGGATCTCTCACCACTTTATGGCCAAATTCATCGGTCTCACCGTGAGTGGTACCACCGCGAATGCCTCCCCCGGCCATCCAAGTGGTAAACGCCTGCATGTTGTGATCTCGACCGGTGTATATGGCGCCAGATCTCTGCGAGGTCGGCGTGCGACCGAATTCCCCCCCCCAAATGACCAGTGTCGTGTCAAGCAGCCCGCGCTGTTTCAGATCATGGAGCAATCCCGCGACTGGCTTGTCGGTTCGCTGACAGACACCACGATGATTGTCAGCCAAATCTACGTGGCTGTCCCATGGTTGTTCCTCGAGAAAAATCTGCACAAAGCGAACACCTCGCTCGACTAATCGGCGGGCCATCAGGCAGCGCTTGCCAAAGGAATCGGTCGGCTCTTCACCGACACCGTAAAGTGCCAGAGTACCCATGTTTTCGCGAGATAAGTCGAGTGTCTCGCCGGCTGAAAGCTGCATCCGCGCAGCGAGGCTGTAGGACTCAATACGGGCATCGAGCTCGGGATAATGGGGCCGCTCCTCGCGATGAATTTTGTCGAGCTGCTGCAACAGGGCACGAGCCGATTTCGTAGCGGCTGCTGGCTGCTTATATTTCGGCTTGAGATTGAGAATGGGCGACCCAGTGGGACGAAACCGCGTTCCCTGATAAATCGGAGGTAAAAATCCGGCGGTCCAGTTGCGCGCACCGTTCTTGGGTGGGCCGAGTGGATCGTTAAGAACGACATAGGCGGGCAGATTCTGGTTCTCTGTGCCCAACCCGTAGGTCGTCCACGCACCCAGCGTCGGGTATCCCATGAACAGACGTCCGCTATGGATTTTATAAAGGGCATTGTCGTGGTTCGGGTGGTCGGTCCACATGGAGTTGATGAGACAAATGTCGTCGGCCATCCGCGCGGTGTGTGGAAGCACATCGGCCATCCACATACCTGATCGCCCATGCCGTGCAAAGTTGTATTGCCCGCCCATCATCACCCCAATATCAGCGGTGCTCTGGTTGCCGATTTGCTCGACATTACCCGGATAGAGTTTTCCATCCATGCGATTTAAAACCGGCTTCGGATCAAACAGATCCATCTGGCTGGGTCCACCATTCATGAAAAGCTGTATGACGGACTTCGCCTTCGACGTGTGATGGCCCTGCTTGGGCTTGAGGTTGTGCTCCGTTTCTAGTTCGTTAGCCAGTGCCGAGGTGCCGCCGAAAAAATCATTGCAGAACAAGTGTGCCAACGCGCCGCCAAGCAGCCCGTCACTTGTGCGCGCGAAAAAATCGCGGCGATTGACTTTAGGTTGGTGGTCAGAATCCATAACCGATTCAGTCAACATAAAGGAAGGCGGCAGAATTGAGGATCGTGTGGCAATAAGTCTCCAAAGCGGCTTTCGGTTTACCCCGCCAATCGATTTCCAGCTGCTTCAATGTATCGATTCCAATCCGTCGTTCTTCTGCGCTTGGCGGATGGCTCAATGCGAAGTGGTACACCAAGTCCACACGGGCGCCATGATTGCTTTGGCCTCGTTTTCCTAACAGCGTTTCAATGCGCTCAGCAAATGCACCAGTAAGTTCGCGGACGTGCTGGTTGTTCATCAACATCAACGGTTGTGTTGAAACCGTTGATAAGTTTCGAGCAACGCAGTTCGGGCCCATCACCGGGTAATCAAAAGTATCCATGATCGATGGAATCTCCGTACGACGATACCGCAAATAAACGCTACGCCTCCAACCGCCGCCGGAACCGGGCTTGACGCTGACGAGTCCGTTGCGATCGACAAACATCGGATCGGGCGGACCACCCGGCGTGTCATTCAGTTTGCCGGAGACAAAAAGTAATGAGTCTCGCAGTGCCTCAGCGTTCATCCGCCGAAGCGTCATGCGGGAAAGGAGCCGGTTCTGTGGATCCAATCGGGTTTGCCGACTCGTGATACGACTGGACTGCCGGTAAGTCTGACTATTCATGATTAGTCGGTGCATCGCCTTGATGCTCCAGTCGCGCTGAATGAATTGGACTGCCAGCCAGTCGAGCAATTCCGGATGGGACGGGCGATCACCTTTCACTCCAAAATTTTCCAGTGTCCTCACCAACCCGGCCCCAAAGTGGTGATACCAAATGCGGTTGACCATTACCCTGGTCGTAAGCAGATTATCCGGACGCGTTAACCAACGGGCAAAAGCGAGACGGCGGCCGGTCTTGAACGTTCCGTGTGGAAATGGCGTCTTAACCTCAAATGGCGTCTTCCCATCGGTCAGGACTGAAGGCACACCCGGGCCCACGAGCCGACCCGGTTTATCGTGTTCACCGCGATGTAGAATGTATGTAGGTGAAGGTCGCCCTCGATCCCACAGCGCGCGGACGGCCGAAGGCGGCTCCATTTGCTGGTGAATTTTCGCTATCTCAACCTCAATTCCTACAACAGCTAGACGCGCATTGAGAACAGACTCCGGTTGTTTTAAATCCGGCAGCACCTCGGCTCTCTGGAGTTTTTCCACAAGAAGCCGTTGCGGCAGAGTCCGCTGGTTGTCCGCACGACGCAGAGCGACCAAGGTTGCGTTGCGATCGGCTTCAGTCTGATCCGGATGATGTTGGCGAAGCACTTCAATCCGCGTCGCGTCTATGGCTTCTTTTAACTGTCTTTCGAGCGCCTTGAGTTTCGCCTCAAGCGGCGGGTTCACTGAAATCAGCCTTTTCTGGTGACGAGGGGTTGTCACATTCAGCATACGGGTCTTGAAGCTCATCCAATCATGCTCATCGAGTGCGCCTTGGAATATCGCCTTAAACCGATAGTAATCACGATGGGGAATGGGATCATACTTGTGTGAATGGCAGCGCGCGCATTCCATGGTAAGACCCATCACGCCGGATCCAAGAACCTTGATGACATCAGCGATCACCCCTAATCGTTCCGGCACAAAATTCATCGTGCGTGAACCTGTCTGGTCAATCCCCATGCGTAAAAACCCGGTAGCCACCAGATTCTCGACCATCACGTCAGTGATTTCCGACGCGTTCTGGTGGTCGATCAACTCATCACCCGCAATTTGCTCTCGAAGAAAACGATTATACGGCTTGTCGTTGTTGAATGACCGAATAACATAGTCACGATATTTCCAAGCCACACGCCTGACTGGATCAGCCGACACTCCTCCTTCCGAATCTGCATATCCTGCCAAGTCCAGCCAGTAGCGCCCCCAGCGTTCACCGTAATGCGGCGAATCCAACAGATGATCGATCATCCTGCGATACCAATCCGGGTCGTTACTGCTATTCCATCCGTTCCATTCGTCAAGGCTTGGCGGCATGCCAAGGAGATCAAGATAAGCCCGCCGGATGAGTGTGGCGCGATTGGCTTCAGGCGAAAATGCAAGGCCCTTTGCTTTTAATTTCTTTCGAATGAAATCATCGATCGATTGCACTCCTGGCAAATCCTTTGGAGGCTGAAACGCCCAGTGCTTCCGATCTTCATTGGTAACGAGATGGTCCGGTTCGGTTGAAGCGACATCAACTGGCACATCGACCTCAGGTGCTCCAGCGGTTATCCAATTGCGCAGTGTCTTAACCTCCATGGAAGACGGACGTTGAACGAAATACTTCAAGAGCAATTGACGGGGAGGACATGCCTGACTTTCAATGCGCTGAATCATACGACTGCTTTCAGGTTTCCCCGGGACGAGCGCTGGACCGCTCTTGCCACCCCTACGCATAGCAGTGGGCGTGCGCAAATCCAGACCGCCCAGTTGCTTCTGCGGTCCATGGCACGCAGTACATCGCAACAATACAATCGGCAGTACATCATGCTGGGTTATCGCCTTGACGAAAGGTGCAGATGCCTTTTCGGAAGGCGCACCCGATTCGATCCATCGCCGGATCAGCGTGACTTCTTTTTTGCTTAGCGGCGTCTTACCCTCCGGCGGCATCTCGCCTTCATCGATCATTTTCCACAACAGGCTATCTTTTAGAGATTTCCCGACCACCGCCTCATCAGACTCCCCACCGCGACGTATTCCCTCCATGGAAGAAAGAGTCAACCCTCCTTTGCGAACCTTGCCCCCATGACACTTACCACATTTGTTGGCAAGCACCGGCTGGATATCTTTTTCAAAAACCGGTGCATCCTTAATGGCCCGCGCCGGCAAAATAATCGAGAAGCAACCAAGACTCACAAGCATTCTGATTTGCAAACGCATTTTCTCACTCCAGTTCATGGGCAATTTGGTCTTGGCTCGGTATTTTAACCAAATTGTCCGGCCACGCAACAGAAGTTCGAAAAGGTTATATCTCGCCTACAAAACCCAACGCAACACCTGCACTACTGTGTCTTCCGGAAACGTGGACTCCGGAGGGACATCAATCAGACCATTGGCACGGCCCATCGATCCAACGGCATGCGATGCCTGCAGCCCAATCGGATGAGCTTTCCCCTTAGCGCCCACAAACACACGCATAAAGTGGCGGCGATCGCCATGGTTGACAAGTGGTGCTGCCAGCGTTACGGGATGCGAAGGCAGAGAAGTGTCAACCATTCCAGTCATCTTTAATATCGCCGGACGTGCCAGCACAAGAAACGTGACAGTAGCCGAAACTGGATTGCCCGGCAGACCAAAGAGCGGTTTGCCATCCAGCAAGCCGTAGACAAATGGCTTTCCGGGTTTGATGCGGACTTTCCAAAAGTCCAAAGAGCCGCCAAGTTGCTCAAAAGCCGCTTTCACGTAATCGTGTTCGCCCACTGACACACCACCAGAAGTGACCACCGCATCACATTCATCAAAGGTTTTCTTTAAAGCTGCTACGGTGGCGTCAAGCGTGTCGGACACGAGCGGGAAAATACGGGGTGTAGCGCCAGCT
>CAYUXV010000251.1:0-20532 GCA_964448875.1 uncultured Verrucomicrobiota bacterium | reverse complement strand
CTCAAACCTGAAGAGTCTTCGTACTGAGGTCGCTGATATGGCGAAGGAATGGTACCAGAAGGAACGTGGCACTGATGCTGCCAAGACGGACTATGCAGGAGCCAACTCCTGGGCGGATGTCTATGACTTCTGGCAAACACGGACTGGCAACTCCTGGACGGATGTGCGTGCACACGCTGATGGATATACCACAGGCTTATTTGCCAACCATGAGATGCATGTGGGCAGTGCGGGTGCGGTGACAGACAGTCTCATCGAGAACTACAAGAAGATGGTGTCTGACATCAAGAGCTACGTGAACAACAACGGCGCAGGTATCGAGGTAACCGATGCCAGTGACGCGACGACATTCCAGCTTAAGGGTGCGGATGTATCGAGCATATCCAGCGCCATTAGCAGCGCGACGGACACCAACTCCCTAAGTGCGGACATGACCAAGACCAACGCAGCGACGTATGTGACTCGGATCAACAACCTGATCTCGAATCTCGCTGGATCGCGTGCGTATGTGGGTGCGAATATCTCGCGCCTGAACATGGTTGACAGTCAGCTGGCGGTATACGGAGAGAATCTCTCCGCTGCAAACAGCCGGATTGCTGACGTCGATGTGGCACAAGAGTCGGCCAATTACGCAAAGCAACAAATCCTGGTGCAAAGTGGTACCGCGATGTTGGCTCAAGCCAACGTGCTTTCGCAGTCGGCACTCAAGCTACTCTAATAAAGTAAAAATTCCCCTCAAAGGGGACTGGGTAACGGGAGAAAAATCAAAGGCGGCCTTCGGGCCGTCTTTTTTGTGTAATCCTCCTATTGATGTCACCGTTGAAATCAGCAGGATTTATTTGTCCACGAGTTCTCCTGCGGCCTTGTATTCGTTAAGCTTGTTGCGGAGTGTGCGGATGTTGATGTCCAGAATTTTAGCGGCTTGTGTGCGGTTGTATTCGCATTCTTGCAGGATAGCCAGAATATGAGCCTTTTCAATTTCTCCAAGAGTTTGTACGCCACCACCATTAGTGTTCACGGAGACAGGTTCTCCAGCAATATTGTTGCTCTCAGTTAATTGAATTGGGGTCCCACTGTTGAGACCGAGCAGGTCGGGTTTAATATGGCCGTCTTCACCGCAAAGAATAACGGCACGCTCAATAACGTTTTGTAGCTCACGGATGTTGCCGGGCCAGTCGTGCGCTTTTAGTGCGGCGGCACTTTCTGGCGCAAAGCCTTTTATCTGCGTGCCGTGTTTGCGTATGAAACGTTGGGTAAAGGCATTGGCGAGTAAGTCAATATCACCCACACGGTCACGAAGTGGTGGCACGTGAATGGGCACCACATTTAAGCGGAAGTAAAGATCTTGCCGAAATTCACGTTTCTCAACACTCTCTTCAAGTTTCCGGTTGGTCGCGGCGATAACACGTACGTCTACTTTCACTGTACGGTTGCCTCCCACACGCTCGAATTCTCGTTCCTGTAAAACGCGAAGCAGTTTGGCTTGTAACGGTAGCGGCATCTCACTGATTTCATCGAGTAGAATAGTGCCGCCATGCGCTAATTCGAAACGTCCCTCACGTTTGTTCGTTGCACCGGTGAAACTGCCCTTTTCATGGCCGAATAGCTCACTCTCCACGAGATTTTCCGGCATTGCCGCGCAGTTAAGCTTGATGAATGGCCCGTTTTTTCGCGGTGACTCATTGTGGAGAGCGCGTGCAACCAGTTCTTTGCCAGTGCCGTTTTCCCCCTGAATCATCACGGTAGCGTCAGTTTGTGCTACACGGCGAATCATTTTACGCAATTGCTCAGTGGCAGGATGGTCTCCAAGAATTTCGTTTTCCGGCTGTTCTTTGTCAGACTGGGTGAGGTACTGGTTGACGTTTACCACTTGCGCAAATTGTCCGGTTTTCTTTATGAGAATCTGGATTTGCTCGTTTGAAAACGGCTTTAAGAGATAGTCGTGTGCTCCCTCCTTTACGGCATTCACACCGGTATCGACTTCAGTGCCCATCACAACCACGAGTGGCTTGGTCGGACGCATATTGACTTCTTGAAGAAATTCAAGTCCACAACCATCAGACAGTTTGTCGTCCAACAGCATCAGGTCGTAGCTGCCTTCAGTGAGCTTTCCGTGTGCCTCACTGATGGTGCTTACCTCCGCGCAATTGATACGCTTGCTACGGAGAAACTGCCCTACGTTCTTCCGCAGGAAATCCTCAGCAGCGACAATGATGACGTTTTCGACAGACATTGGCTGGTCAACTGTGGGCGCGATATCGCTGCGCGACAAGGCTGGGCTTTTGGCGCTCGGGCGGTGGCATATGGCTGGCTGGTACAAGTTTGTTTGCCAGTAGTAATTTTTCATTCTCACGATCAAGAACCACAATTTTCATGATCATGTCCAAGTTCTGTCGAATTAGTCCCCCTATCTCCGGGTGCTTTTCGCGTTCAACGGGTGTGAGTCGCAGCCAAGAAGCTTTATGGCTAAACATCTTTTGCTGCGAGTTTGTGACACTTTCAAGCATTTGCTCTCGCGTTCTGAAAAAATCCTTCAAGTCTGAAATCCGGTTTGCTTTCAACTGCTGATGCTCACGTTGCACGATCGCAAGCACCTCACCGCATAACGCCTTGTGGCCGCGCAGATCGCGTTCAAGTTCTTGCAATGGTGTAGTGGGAGGTGTCATTGAGTTATTTTGCATTTGCCACGGCGTCGGCTGCAGCTGGTTTGGGGTTGATTTGTTCGCGAAATTTCAGCATTCGGCTGCGAGAATCGGCCATGTGGACGATTAGTTGTATTTCAGGTGTCAATGTGGCGTGTGATATTTCCAGCTTCTCTTTGAGCTTTCTTATACGTACTTCATGGTCGTGCTTTTCCTCTTTCGGTAATGACTCAGCTTCTTTCTCCAGAATTGCCAAACCATCCTCCATATCCTTCACGCGACCACGTTGATATCCCCAGAGTTCATTAATTCGTTGCCAGGCACGAAATTCTTCACCCGGATTTTTGAGTTCTCCGTGACATAGGGCGATTTGTTGGTGAATTTTTATCTGTGTGTCGAGTGTTCGATTTTGCGAAAGCAATGCTTGATACAATCCCGCTGCAACAAGGTGGTTGCCTTCATCAAACAATCGGTTTGCCAAATCTAAGCCGGCTTTCGCTTTCCAGAAACTCCATTTGGTGTGTTCGCCTTCCTCTGCAGGCGTCTCGATCAACGTATAGAAATCCTTATCAGCACTCCTGCGATCACCAAGTTGCTCATGCGCCATTGCCCGAAGATAACGAATCTGCGCACGGTAATCGCTGCGTGGATGTTCGACCAGGAAACGGGTGGTTTCGAAGACAAGCTCTCGCAATGATGTGTCACGTTCACGTGGCAGTGAAGGGTTTTCCCGTAGTTTGGCATTGTCAGCTGCATCATCGGCCAAATTAAAACAGTGCCGCATCATCACGTGGATAAGTTTAAAGCGGGTGTTTTCTACAACCAACTCCTCGTCGGGATCCTTTAAAAGTTGGCGGTAGAGTTTGATGGCTTCTGGATAGTTGGAGAGGTTTGCAAAATATGTGTCTGCGATTCGTACTTGGGCCATGAGGATTATACGGCGGAATTTGATGAGGTTCTCTGTGCGAGCACGTGAAGCCCCGTTCATTGTCTCATAAAATTTTTCAATAGCCATTTGTGGTTGGCCCATGAGTCGGAACAGGTGGGCCTGTCGCAGCAGCACCTCAGGTAAAAGTGGGCTTTCAAGGTAACGTTCGCGATACTCGGCCAAATATTGTTGCGCTTGAGAATAGTCACTTCCTTCCTGTCGCTTACGGGCAAGGTTTACCAGTGCTACTCCCATTGCGCTTTCTCGGTATGGGATGTTAACCATTGTAACAAACGGGATTTTCTTTTGTTCGTTCAAACCGGTGCGAATAAGGGGGGTGCCATTAAAATCCACCGGTGAAAGGTTTGAGGCAGCCTCGGAAGCGGTGGCATGAAGTGAAAAGGTATCAACTGAATCCGTGCGCACATACATTATGCTGGAGCGGTCAAGATCCACCACGTTGGCAGTCTGAGGTAACGGACCGCTGAAACGCACAGCGTTGCCTGACTTTAAGCCGTGTCGTGGCTTGTGAAGCAGGTCTGTGTCCGTATCTATCTTAATGGCGGAAACAGGCACAGAATTATTGGCGATGATATCATTGATATGGTCGAAGACAATTACCCAGGAATCATCTGGTGGCAGATTTGCAAGGCTTACCTCTGGCTCTAGCGGCACATTGTCCGGCTTCAGGAGAATAGGAAGTTTATTAAGAATATTTTTTTCAATTGTTGTTAGCTTTTCTCTGAGGGTATCCAAAGCTGCCTCGCGTACCCCTACAAAATTTCGTCCAATCTCACGTTTTTCCTTATCTTGATCTATGTCTGCGCGAATTCGGCGGTACGTATTGATTGCGGCATAGAGTTTTACAAGGCGTGGGTAAACAAATTGAACGAGTTCCTCGTCTTCATATGTATCAGTTTTCGAAGCCAAGATCAGATTTTGCAGACTGAGGTCTTCTTTTTCCGATCCGTTTATAGACAGAAACATCACCAAGCTAATTGACGGGAGTTGTATGTTTACACCGCGCCTCTTGCCCGCAGCAATATCCTCTGCATCAACAAGAAGAATAAACTGATTGTCCGTGACAACTTTGATGTTAAATACAGAATTTGGGGGTACGCCCAGATCGCGATGGGTTGTCCCAAGAGGTAGGATCCGTACTTGCGCTCCATCCTTGAGTCCATGTGGTAGTTCAGAAACCATCACGTGCTGGTAAACCTGTTTGGCGGCATTGGCGGCAGTGAAATGTACTTCGGCCAACTCAATTGCGCCCGCTCGCAATGCCCATTGGCGTACATCCGGGGTATGGCCGGGCATGCGGTCGTTATAGAACGCATCTCCGATACCTTTCCTCGCCAGCAAGTTTAACCACTGCCACTGTGTCTCACCCGCAACTGGCCGAGCGAGGAGTGAGCGTTGGACGTTGTAATATTTTTTCACCGCGCTATCCCAACGTCGGTCAGCTAAATACATGTCCGCTTGGCGCAGTAACACTTGTGGCAGCGAAACCGGAGGTTGTGTGCCTGAATGAGCGCGCGCATGGTTGGTGGTAAAGATGTTATACAGTGCATGTGCCTGTGCGTATTCCTTATCTCGTTCAGCGCGCTGAGCAAGGCTTAGCAATGCAACGCTGCGAGCCTCTGCTTTGATTTTACTGGTGGCATCTGACTCAAGGATAATTTTTAACCGCTTAAAAATACTGTCCCAAGAGGGGTTTTCCACATTCTGTCGTTCCATGTTGGGTGGTCGGCGCCGGTTAAGGTTGGCGGTAACGAGGTGAACAGTATCCGGACGCAGATTGCCTTCGATAGGGTCAGATAGGTCAATTGGTGTGGTGTTGTTCAGTGCATCGATTTCTTTCAGGTGTAATTGCAAAGTCTGGGCTGTGGTGGAACCTACATAATAAAATACCTGAGGATCCTCGACGGAGGTACGGCCCTTCAAACCGCCGGGTACTGGGCCTGAAGCAATCAGTTCCACCTTGTCGCCCGTTTTCAACTCATGAGGAACATCAGTATTGAGGGTGTTGTCGGCATCATTGACGCTGCTTACCACACGTGCCCCGCCCAGAATGGCAATTTCGCGAAGCATGAGGCGTTCCTGCTGGTTTAGGTAATCAGTGCGTGGCTTAAAATTGATGCTCGATGGAAGAAAGATCCCGCGATACTCCGCATTGCGATAAGCAGGCAACCGACCGAGCGTCAGTGGGTGATGGATGATTTGGGTCGACTTGACTTCCTCGGTTGCGGGCGGCGGTGTGGCACCCCAAAGCGAAATTGCTCCGCCGGCCAGCATCAGGCCGGACAGTCCGTTGCCCAGGATATAGCGGATGCCTCGTGGCATATTGGATCACCTTCTTTCGTAAACTGCTTTGCTGCCGGGAATGATCGGCGCCGGTTGAAACAACGATGGCCCGTCAATCACGATAGTCGCGTTACCCGCGCCAGCAGGAACTGTATAATAACGCAGGATCGACTGCGGATTAAACATGTTCTGCTGCGGAACCATTGGGCTTGGTGCTATGGGCATGGCGCTGTTTATGCCTCCAAGAGCATTGCCCGGTTGAAAAAACATTGTGTTAGATTCCACTCGGAACTCCGGCCTGGCGGCTGTTTGAGTGGCTGGTAATGCAGTCTGACCCGAAAGGCGTGGTTGAGGATTGTAGACGACCGGCAATGGCGGCAGTGGTTTGACTGGTCGTTTGGCTTCCGCGCCTTCCTCTAGCAAAAATCGCGGCTTGGATCTTGCCAAATAACCTTTAGGTGCTGGTGCGGCTACGGCTTGACTTACAAGGCAAATCAGTACGAGCAACCATACTCCAATCGCCAACAACTCTGTTGAAGGAAGTGGCGGTGTCTCGTGTAAAGTAGATTTTTTATTCATGAAGCTCTCCTATCGAATGTAGTCCAATAGTGATGTGCTAAGCAAGGTTCCACCTGTTTGAAGCGCTGCTGTGTAAGCATTTTGGATTTCGTTTAGGCGCACCAATGTTTCAGCCAAGTCTACGTCCGCTTCCTTAGAGATTAGGGGGTCCAGTGAGAACGCGCGCTTTTTGACTATTGCTTCGGAAGTATCCAGCCGCGCCATGGTTGCGGCAATACTGCTGTAATGGTCGATAAAATTGTCTTCATCAGCTTCAAGGTTTTTATGGATTGTCGTTTTTATTTCATCTACGTTTGCTGTGGCCAAAAGATCACGAAGACTAATGAGGTGCTGGATAAAATCCGCGCCCTTGTCGTTTTTCACCACGCCGGTTGCTCCAGAGCCCATAAAGGTAGATGTTGCCTCACTTGTTTCGGCTACTTCTACGCTATTCAGTCGATCATTTCCGTTATAGGCATAGCTGCTGATTTTATTAGCGCCATCGCGCGTGACCGAAAATGGTTGGGATAGGCTCTTAGTGCCACCGAATAGATACACGTTTCTGTGTTTGGTGTTTGCAAGCTGTACAGCTGACTCCAGCAATTGGTCGACCTCATGTGAGTAAATTTTAATGTCTGATGGAGACTTGGCACTGTCAGCCAGCGTGGCGATCTCAAAGGCGCGGTCAAAAACTTTCTTCATTGAACTAACTGCCGAATATGCCACATCAACATTTTCTCGGACATTGGAGATGTTCTTCTCGTATTGGTATAGTGCGCGCTGTTCCTCCTCCAAAGCCATAATCTTGTGCATCGCACGTGGATCATCGCTGGCATTTTCCACGCGCTGGCCGGTGGTTGCACGCATCTGCAGCGTGGACTGTTTCTCCATCAGCGAAGAAAGCTGCTGGCGCAGGTCGATGGGAAAACTGTTGGCTGTTACACGCATGGAAAGAGTGGGGATATTTGTTATAAATTAATATTTTGTCATCGTTGCAAAGTCAGAACATCCTCCAGCAAGGTATCCATGGTTGAGATCAAGCGCGCACTTGCCTGAATAGCACGCTGGTACATCATTAAATTTGAGACTTCTTCGTCGATCGACACGCCACTCACAGAATCTCGTTGTTTTTCAAGTAGTCGCTGCACAGCTTCCTGTGCCTCAAGCTGCGTTTCCACGTTTGAGATCGCCTGACCGAATTGTGCCACTGCGTTGCCGTAGCTTTCATTAAAGGTGACGTTATTCAGCGCGCCTATCGATTTGTTGGCTAAATTTGCGATTTGCTTGGCGATCGTATTGTCACCAGGTTCGTTTGCATACCCTGAGGCCTGAATGCGTTGTGGGTTGTCGGTTAATGTTTGGTTCACTACCATGTCCCGTGCGCCGGTGCCGTCGAAAAACTTCAATGTGCTGTCATTGTTTCCGTTTAGGTCATAGCCTGTCATATGCACCGCATTCACTTCAGTGATCATCTGCGTTGCCACTTGATCTATCTCATTAACCAGTGCGTAGATTGTGTCGTCACGTGCATCGATCAGTCCCTTCATCTTGCCACTGGAAATATTGAGCAGGCCGGAACCGTTGATTGATTTAATGTAGGTCATCCCGATTTCTTTGCCCGTCGGGTTTTCGGTGACTGTTGTTGTTTGGAATTGATCAACTAAAGTGTCCTCGTCGATGAAATTATGGCCTCCTACTGTCAAGGTCATCTGGCCGTCGGTATTCTCGGAGTAAGCAAAATCGGTATATTGGGCCAGGTCTTCGTACCATTTTTGGCGTTGGTCTCGAAGTTCGTTGGCCAATCCGGTCTCACTCGATTCCGATGCGCCGATACGTTGGCTAATTACCGAGATGGCCTGTAGAAGTCGGTTCCCTTCTGATACTCCATCAGTCAATTCCGAGTTGAGGTCTTGACGTAAACCATCTAGACGTTCATGCGCGCGGTTGAATCTATCAGCTAATTCAGTTGCACTCACCGCAGCTAATCTTCGCTCAGTATTTGAGGTGGGCGCAGCCGTAAGCGACTGAAAGGTGTTGAAGAAATCCGTTATGCGCTCGGCAAGGCCTGTCTGGTGGCTGCTGGTCGATTTTGAGTCTACTGATTGTCGGTCGAGAATCTGTCCTAGTCGCACCTGCGATTGCTTGAGTACCTGGTTTTTTGTCTCGTAATATCCTGTCAAGCTCTGCTCGGTGACGAGATACTTGTCTAGTGTACTATCGCGAATTTGCTCGAATCCCTGTACCTGTGCTCCAGCTCCTTGTGGGCCCTGAGTTGTTGGCAGTGATGAGGATGACTCGATTTTTACTCGTTGGCGTGCGTATGAAGGGTTGGCTGCATTAGCGAGGTTATGGCCGGTGACCTCAGCCGACATCCTGGCGACGCCCATCGAGTTGCGGGCCATCTCCATCGTGCCAAATAATCCTAGTCCTGACATATCGGCTGAGTGCTAAATTCTGTTAAATGATGCCCTCGTATAGAGTGCTCGGTGGTGGTGATCCTTGGCTCACGGCTCCTGATCGGCCGTAGGTTTTCGGTGCAGCCTGTGCAGGAAAAACGTTTTGCATAATGTCCTGCATAAGTTCGAGTGACCTTTTCAGCAGTAGGTGGTTTTGCCTGACCCATCGAGCTACGTTTTTAATTTGCACATTAATCTCCAGCCGTTGCGCATCCACCAAGGGCTGATAGTCTGCAGGCATAGTTGCGATTAATTCACTGAAGGGCATGTTTTTATCGCCACCCGCCTGTGAGATTAGTGCAAGCCGTGCCTCTTCACGTGCTGTTCGTGCGGCAAGATTCCGTTTCTCTTGTGTGCTGATCTCATTTACCTTGACGATTAGTTCCTGTGGTTTGCGCTCAATGATGAGCACCTGCTGTTCTTGCTGAAGAGCCAACAATTCGCCAAGTTGCGTGATTTCCTCGCGCAGTGCTTCGATTAGTCGGTTGATGTCGTCCGTGTTCATTATTCCGATTTGGAGTCAGCGGCAGGTCCGTCTGCCACCGTGTTTTTCGGCATTAGTTGCATCTGAAACATGCGTGATAAGCCAAACTGACCTGAACTACTGATCTGATCAGCCAGTGTGTTTACCATCATGTCCTGATAAATTCCCTTTTGGGAGGGGTTCATTCCATTCATCAAGCCTCCGCTGAGCATCGGCTTCATCGCATCGCCCAAATATTGTCGCAGCAGGATAGCTTCAAACTGGCGGCCAATCTCAGCTACCTTCTCAGATTCGCTAAGTTTATTGTTTTGAGCCAATTGCTCCACCCGAAGATGGTTGGCCGACATGGTGCTTAAATTTATAGGAACCATTATTTGATTTGTAGTTCGGCCTTCAAAGCACCGGCTTGTTTAAGGGCTTGGAAAATAGCCATCATATCACGAGGGCTTACTTGCAGTGCGTTTAATGAGGTTGCGACTTCTTCAACTGTCGGCATGTCGGCAAATGGCACCAGTTTCCTTGTTCGGCCACCGCCTTCGCTAATGGTAACGGTGTCTGCTGGCACTGTAATTGTTTCACCTGCTTGAGCTAAAGGTTGTGGTTGAGAAACAGTGGCACTTTGTGAAATGGTAATCACTACACTACCCTGCGTTATAGCACACGCTGCGACACGTACAGGTGCAGTGGCAACTATTGTGCCAGTTCGTTCGTTGATGATTACGCGAGCTTTTGTGTCAGGTACAACGGTTACTTGCTGAACTTGCGCAATAAAATCAATTGGTGCCCCTCGAAAATCCTCCGGAATCTCTACCCGAACCGAATTGCCATCGATTGCCCGTGTAGAAATTGGAAATTGCTTATTAATAGCCTCTGCCATTCGGGCAGTATCCGAGAAATCTGCTTCTCTAAGGACAAAATCAATCGCGTTATCGCGGACCAATGTAACCTCTATTTCTCGTTCAACAATCGCTCCATTGATGATTTGGCCTGTAGTTGGATGGCCTACTTGTACCGCAGCATTAGCTGTGGCAGCCATCAGCGAATTGTTGCTGACGGGCCCTTGTGCTACTGCATAAACACGATCGTCTGCTCCCAGGAGGGGTGTCTGTAGAAGTACACCGCCGGTCAACGTGGTGGCATCACCCATGGACGAAACAATAACATCGATGCGAGCACCGCTTTTAACAAAAGGAGGTATTTCCGCCGTAATCATCACTGCTGCGATGTTTTTCGAGGAAACCGATGTAGCTGGCACCGTGATGCCGTAACGTTGTAGCATGTTGGCGATTGACTGTTTCGAGTAAACGGTGTCTTTATCGCCAGCGTTGTTTAGGCCGACCACCAAGCCGTATCCCACCAGTTGGTTGGCTCGTGCGCCTTTAACAAAAGCTAAATCTTTAACGCGAACTCCGCGAGCCAAGCGTTGCTGATAAAGTTTGCGCATGGCTTCGCGCGTTGCATTTGCATCAGCTGCCTGTTGTGCCATAAGTGGAGAGGCCAACAATAATCCAATAAAAATAATTTTTTTCATGATTGTTAGTTGGTTCGGCTAAAATGGTGTGACAGTGTCCCAAAATTGCTTGAACCAGCCCTTGCGCTGTGAACTCGTCAGCTCCCCTTCATTGATATAGCGTAGGCTTAGATCGGAGATATGGTAACTGTAGATTGAATTTTGCGCGCCGATGTCATCCCAGCGTACTGTGCCACGTAAGATGATCGTCTGCGTCTCGCCGGAATACGATTTGCGTCGCGTGCCTTCAATGACAAGGTTCCGGTTTGGCAGTACGTCTACCACCCTCACTCCGAAGCGGTCACCAATAGACTCTGAGTTCTGAATTTTTCCACTTCCTTTATGGGAGTTGGCACTGGTGAACTTCATCGCTGGGTAACTGCCCCCATGTTTTAGCATGCCGGAACCGCCAGTAGAGGTGCCGTATAGGAAGCTGGAAATGCTTGCGTCGTTTGCCGAAGTTCGTTCTGTCTCAGTCTTTTTGTCCTTATTAAGGGACTGGCTTTCTTGAACAATCACGTTGAGGATGTCGCCTGCCATACGGGCCTTTTTGTCGCCAACATGATTGCGGCTGCTACTGGGTTTCCAAAGCGAGTCTGCCCGGGTGCTGCCGGTCAAGGCTAGGATGATTACTAGGCTATAAATTGATTTTGACATTTTTTTCATTGATTACGATCCCCTTGATTTCTCGGCGAGTCTGTAGATTGCGCATGCGAACCACATCGCCGGGAGCACCATCTTGTAACACTTCTACTTTTAGTTTCACGGTTAGGGCACGGATTTGGATCAACGCATCAACCACTTGCCCACGGAATACCACTGGCGTGTGTTTCACATATCGATCGTACACCATTGAGCCGCTGCCCAATGGTTGGACCAGGCAAAATTTTGCGTCCGGCTTTTTGCCGTTCCAAAGTGATGTGCGCACGTTGATTACGTCACGTCGCTCCAGCTCCATGTCAACGCGGTCAAGTGAGTCGCCGCGTCGTGCAGGTGAACGCACAACCCATACATCGCGATATAGCTTGGATCGGTAATAGGCTGGCCATTCGCCGAGCTTCTTGCCATCGGCCATCAGCGCGAAACGTACACTAAAGTACGGCTGGGGCCGTCCCGGGTGGTTAAGTACTTTTACCGACAATGTTCCCTTTTCGGGTGTGATGATTTTTGGTAGTGTACGCACTGGAGTCAATTCCAGTAGGCCAATACCTGGGTCGAGCAGTGTTAGTAGTTCGCCCTCGAGCATCTCCTGCACCGAGTTGATGGTCTTTACGGGTGTGGGTGCGGCTACCAAGGCAGAAGCTAATCCGAGGCTGATGAATAATGTGCGTAATGTTATCATGTCTAATTAACCCCTTAATCTGTTGCTCATTTGCATCATTTCATCGGCGGCTTGTATTGACTTGGAGTTGATCTCGTAAGCGCGTTGGGCCTTAATCATATTTACCATTTCTTCAACAACCTTGACGTTTGATAGTTCAAGATATCCTTGGGCAAGTCCGCCAAAACCATTTTGGTCAGGTGTGCCTGTTTCCTCAGTGCCGGATGCAGGTGTCTCGATATAAAGGCTGTTGCCAATACTGTGTAGGCCCGCTGGGTTAGAAAAGCGTGAGAGAGTTACGGAGCCGGCCAACGTGGGCTGCTCGTTTCCTCGCTGGGTGGTCACGTCCCCGGACTCAGAGATGACCACCTGGTTGATCGTGCTGTCGATAGTGATACCCGCAAAACTCAGGACGGGCATACCGTCGCTGGTGACAATCGAGCCGGTGCTGTTAAGTTTGAAGGCCCCGTCACGTGTCCAAGCATTTGAGCCGTCTGGGCGTTGCACTTTGAAAAACCCATTGCCCTTGACGGCGACGTCTAGCCTCTCGCCAGTTTGCGAAAGTTCGCCGGTGGTGAATACCTTGGCTGTGGCCACCGGTCGTGAGCCGTGACCCACCTGCAGGCTCGACGGCACTTGGTTGCCGGCTCCCTGCTCTGCGCCCGCCATTCGCTTGGTCTGGTAGAGCAAATCCTGAAATTCCACCTTACTTTTTTTAAAGCCTGTGGTGTTGACGTTTGCCAGGTTATTGGCAATTACGTCGAGGTTCATTTGTTGGGCTTCCATGCCCGAGGCCGAGGAATATAATGCGCGTAACATAAGTTGATATTAGTTTGTGTTAGAAAGTTCCTGAATCATTTTGCCGAGACGTTCATCTTGCATGGTCATTATTTTCTGGTTTGCTTCGAAATGTCGTAGCGTGTCCATAAGTTGTCCCATCTCATACATTGGTGTTGTGTTGGATCCTTCAAGATAACCTTGGCGAAGGGACGTTTTGGTCGTGTCGATCGTCTGCGGTGTGAGGGTTCCAGCACCGAAGTAGCCGCCGCTGAGTGGTTTCAATGCGGCAAGATCATCGAAGGTTACCATTCCCAGTTTACCCAATGCTACGCCTCCCTGACTCACGTCGCCGCTGGAGGAAATAGTGACGGGATCACTAATTTCTGGGTTCACTCGAATAGTGCCATTGACCCCCATTAGCGGATAACCATCCATTGTGGCAAGCACGCCATCTGCGTTTGGGCGGAAGTTGCCGGAACGGGTATACATCACTTGGCCGTCTGGTCCCTGTACTTGGAAAAAGCCTGGCCCATCGATCGCTATGTCGGTGTTTATGCCCGTTGGGCTTAATGTCCCTTGCTGAAAATTAGTTACCTGCTTGAATGCGGGGATAAGAAATTGAAGTTGTGTCTTTGAAGCTTGATTCAACGTGTTGGGGAAATTGCTGGCTGAAACGGAAGCAAAGGACGAGTCGTGTTTCTTATAACCCGGAACAGAAGATGCCGCCAGGTTTTCAGCGATAGTCTGCTGGCGTAATAAATTACCCTCCATCGCAGCCGCCGCTTGATAAAGACTTACATTCATCTCCCCAAACACAGCATCTTATATGCCATAGTTTGTTCAGGTGGAGAAAACTAGAAAGGCTTTGATCTAAATACTAAAAAATACGCAAAAACTGCATATTTTTTTGATTTTAAGCCTATTTTTAAGGGTATTATATATTTTGACTCAGATTTTGAAATCTGAATTTTGTCTATTAAACCGGAAAATAATACCATTTTTTCCGAGGAAAATATCAAGTTAGCAGTTCAAGGCGTGAAATGGAATGACGGTTATTCAGCGGAGCATGAATGTAAGCGTTTTGTACATTATTCATGTTGCTCAGAGACTTGGAATCATCATCCATCCTCTTCTGTAATTCGTTCAACTTACATTCCAGTACGTGGCGATTTTCCGCTTCGATTGAAATTAGGATGTCTGCCATTTCACGGATTTCGTTTGAATAGTCACCTGTGTCGCTTTTTGAGAGTTGTGATTGCAGGACTGCTTTGGCGTTCTGAATGCGATCGAGTTCCACCCAGTCGTCAGCTTTGATGGAGTGAGTTTCTGCTTCAGAAAGTTGAAGCCATTGATGCAACAAAGGCATTGCAGAATGAGGGGATTGTTCTTGGTGCGATTCCATGATTCAGCCCATCAATGACAGGCGAGGTTGTTCGCCACCCGTCTGGGTGCTATTTCCCGAGCCGTTTCCAGTGGTTTGGTTCAGCTTTTCCTTTTCGAAAGACTCATGCCACGCTTCGCGTAGTTCCGTCATGCGTTTGATGATTTCCTGAATAAACTCCCTGTTTTTCTTTATATTTGCTTCCTGTAAGCGCCGGTCAAAGTAGTCGTATAAAGCGATGAGATTATTGACCAAGTCAACACGGTCTTTGTCATCTCCTGCAATTAAGGCGGCTCGCAATTCACGCACGATAGCCTGCGCCTTTATAAGATTGTTGTGAATGGTTTGGTTATGGACAAGGGGATCTTCCTCATCGAACGCCTTGTCTGCAATCCACATGAACTTGATGGCCCCATCGTAAAGCATCAAGAGCAGACTGCCGGGTGTGGCTGTATTGACCGCCGAAGCAGTGTAAGCGTTGGCTTGACGATTAGTACTCATTCGTAGAGCTACTCAGCAAAAATCATGCCGTTGTTTGGAATAAATATGTTTTTACGCTGAAAATGAACGAAGGAACCGATCAGAGATCGATACGTTCCTGGCCATCCGGCGTTGCCAGCATACGGGATAAGCGTTCAATGGTCTCCAGCGGCGGGTAGTTTTTCTCGTTTACTACATTACGGAGCTTGGATTTGAGCATGTCAAATCGAGCCTCCGTGTCCTGTTCAACTTGGCTAAAGTCGGGCGTGCGGGTCAGGTTTGCCTCGACTGAGTCGGTGGGGGCCACAAAATTGACCTCACCACGCTTTGCCCCTTGAGCCTGCGACATGCGCTGCGGCCCTTGAGCTTGGCTTGACGTGTTGAGACCAACTTCCTTCATGGCTTAATTAGTTCAAAAAGTTAACTTTTTTTTGCGTTTTTATCGTTTTTCTGCTTTTCCCAGTGTCAGTTTTCTTTCTGGGTAATCCCCCCAGAACTACTGACTACTTGTTGTATCGGCTGTTTTCTCGAGCTCTTTAGTATTTTTTTTCCTCATTGTTCCCATAATTTCATGCAAAGAGTAGCGTGCTAAGGCTCGGGGTGAATCAAAAATCATGATTTCGCTGAAATTTGCCATTGTGGTTAAGCGTTGGTTGCGAAGAAAACGTCTAGCACTGTTGTTCATACGGGTATCGCCGACGTTGAACACCTCGTCAAATGCCCATATGAGCTCCTGTGATTTCATGTCATACAAATGCATTTTCCAGCCCATAGCCAAGGGAGGGTAGGGGCGGTAGGTAGATAATTCGCAAAACATGATAGCATCGACCACTTGGCGAGTTCCTTTTTCTTTATTAAGGTGTTTAATGATCTCTTGAAACTTGTTCGGCAATGGCTCCAGCGGGCGAACCTGTTTTACACCGACCAACCCTGTCAGTTTTTCCTGAGTAATGGTTATTGCCTCGAATTGATCGAATCGTGCCAGTTCCTCAGTTAGAACAGGTTGCATTTGTTCCACACCTTGTTGACTTCCCTCATTGCCTCGTCCTGAAACAAGTGGCATTACCGCTACCACCTGAATCTCATCCTGCCAGCCATTTGCGGCGGAATAATAATTGTGTACCTCATGAAATGGTCCCTTAACGGATCCGTCCAGACTATCACGTACGGCTGCACAGCCGTTCCCCAGCAACAAAATAGACGCAACAAGGCAAGCTGGTGCAGGCGGAAAGTTGCCATCGATCCAATTCTGTACACGCTGCGCAATGGTGTTTAACTGTTTTTTCCAATTAGTGGTTTTGGTGGCGAGCTTCATGATTTAGCTGGAATTGTTATTGCTGAATCGGGCCATAATAAATTGCATCTGCTGGTTGATTTTTGCCTGGGCCATTTCCATATTCACGAAGGCATCGATCATCTTTTGCCGGTTGGATTGCACTTGGCGCTCAAGTCGCTCGATTTGTGTGTCGATGTCATCAGCCGCCTTGGTGAGGTTGTCGCGTCGATCCACAAGTGATCCTGATTCCTGTGATTCACCAATTAGTGTTTCGATATAATTGTCAACCACATCTCCGTAACCATAATCAGTTGTGGAGAAGAAAGCTTTTACATCACCAATCTTTTCACGAAGGGCTGTGTCCAATACACTCGAATCCGCCAAGGTTATGGTGTTGTCGTAACCATTCGATTTGTAGCCCAGCGATTCTAACCTCTTTACAGTGCCGGTGATTTGGCCGCTGTCCACATCTCCCATCACTTTTTGGCGTAAATTTGCAGATATTTCAGAAACAAGGCGTTCGTCTGAAAGGTTGCCAGCTGTTACGTCGCCATCTGCAGCAGTTTCAATCTTCACTTGAGAGGCTATGGTCTCCTGAATCTTATTGTAATCACTGACAAAACTGGCGATTGCACTTTTTATCTTATTTGTATCTTTGGCAATGGTTACAGTCGCACTGGTTGGTGAGGACCCCAGAAAATATACGTCGCCTGAGCCGCTGCTCGTGATATCCACCTTACTTGCATTATTGTTTGCGTCAGCCTCGGAGGTGTGTAAGGAAAATGTGTTGCTGCCGGTTGAACGTACATAGTAAGTCGTTGTGTTTGCTGTTAAACCACCAGGTATGGTACCTGGGGTAAATACCGTAACTGCTTCGCCGGTTTTGTATCCATGGCTGCTTGTGGTGGTGACGATTTCATTGGAGGTATCCATTGAACTTAGCTGGCTGGCTCCACTGCCCTTTGAGGGCTTTACATTCAGCCCGGCGATACCCGTGCTCGCCTCGGTGATAGTGTTACCTTGGTTGATCACAGCCGTTCCGTCGTTTAGCTTGTAGATCAGGTTTTTACCCCGGCTTAATGTGCCTCCTATGATGCCACTGTTGGTTAGGAAATTGCCGGAGACATCCTCCAAAGTCATTCCCAAGTCACCATCTGTCTTGTTTGTGAGAGTAAAACGATCGTTTACTGCGTCATAATTTGCAAACATTCCGGAACTGCTGCTGTTTATCTTCGAGAGAATGTCCGCGATAGTGTCAGTGGCCGCATAACTAATGGTTATTCCGTTGATCCTGAAGCTGCCAGAAGCCGCCGTCCCTGAAGTCTGGAATGTTGCTTCGTCCGCTGTGTGCTGAAGGTTTATTCCTCCGAGTCTATGAGTGCTGGCACTACTGGCTGTGCCGTTATTTGATAAGTGTGCAGCCTGGAGAAAATTGCTTGTATCCGTGGAAGCACCCAGTACCAGTGTGCCGCTGGATTTTGTAAGCGTTATCTTATCGTTCGCAGCGTCATAGCTGGCGGTCACGTTTGCGACATTTGTTGTGATACGTGAAATCACCTCGTTTACTGTGTCCGTGGTTGCGATGGTAACTTGGGTGCCTTCGACAGTGAATGTGCCTGCGGTGATGCCGATGCTGAATCCAGCAGTGGCTAGAGAGTTGGTCGCTGTAAGATTTTTCCCTATGTTGCTGGTGCCCAGTTGCTTGGCAGCTGTGGCCATCTGGAAAATATCAAAGTTATAATCACCGCTTGCCGTGCCTGATGAGGCGATTGCTGTCAAATGGGACTCGGTGGACGTTACTGTACGGCTGTCATATAGATCAGTTTTACCCAGTGCTTCTGCTTTTGTTTCCAGTGACTCAAGTTGACTGCCAATAGATCCCAGTATCTGGTTTTTAAACTGGTATGTGCTTTGATCAACCTTGAGACGGCGTTGCTGGCTTCGCTCGATGTCAGCGAGCTGGTCAACCATGGTCTTCCAATCGAAACCGGAGGCCAATCCTGCAACATTTAGGTCCATATTCTTTTAATCGGCAGGAGAAGAGTGTACTTCTCCACAAATTACACAGCAAATTTGGTGCCAAAATTCCGAAAGGGCAGGGGAGAAGACCGGTTAATAGGAAACATCCATGACGATTGCTTCGCCACAGGTGCAGTCGACCTTTATGCGAGTAACTTTACCGTCATCTTTTTCCAGCGAGATTTCCGGTTGTTGCGAGGGGGCTTCGTCTTCTCCAGTGGCCTCAGCTGAAGGGTTTTGAAGTTTCAGATCAGGCAGTCCCAAGCTTGTGGGCGAGGTGTCTGTGTGCACGGCTTTTGCAATGGCTTCCACCGCGTTTTGCATAGCGCCATCGTCGATATCTGCACCGAGATGTTCGGTTAAAATTCCATTCAGCTGTGCTGTTATGTCAGCTTCAGGTTTTTCCGGTTGAGCCACGGGTGACGGTTCGGTCTGAGGTTGAGGATCCGAAGATTTGTCCGATTCATGACGAACGAACTGCGGAGAATGCGCTTTCTCGGCCAATTCTCCTCCGAAAGGGACAAATTCTTCACTCATTATCAGCTTTCCTCGCGTAGTTCTTCTTTTGCTCGAACGCGTATGCTCACGCGGTTATTTTGCGAGGCGGCTTTGGGGCGATTCTTTAAGGTGCGCGTGTCGCCGTAACCGGCTACTTTGGTGATCTGCGATTCAAGCACACCCTTGTTCACCAGATACTCTCGCGCCTTGTGGGCTCGAGCCGTGGAGACTTCCCATTTGTCATGATTCTGCGTGGAAGTGAATCCTAGTGAGGTGTGACCTTCAACTTCCACTTGAGTTTCGCTATAACGTGCGATCAGGTTGGCGACGGTAGTGAAGACAGTCCTTCCATGCTCGGTCAGGTCATCCTCTGATCCATCCTCGAATATTGGGCGGTCGGGATTATCCAGGATGGTGATCAGCAGCCCGTCTTTGGACATATCAAGTTGCATCGTGTTTAAATCGATGTCACTCGGGTTGTCGATGTATACCTTTTTCAATTCCTCATTAATGATTCGTACATGTTCAAGCGGGATTGCTGAGGCGTTTTCAAACATATCCTTTTGATTCTGGACAAGTTGCATGAAGTCGTTGGGAATAACGCCCGGTGTTTCCATGGTGACAGCGTCAAATCGTGTCATAAAATAACGCTGCACGTCGCCCTTGACGGTTTCATCCTGTGCAAGGATCCATAGCGTCATGAATAGTGCCATCATCGCGGTTACGAGATCCGCGTAGGCCACTTTCCATGCTCCTCCTCCTCCTCCTGCCATAGTATTACTCCGTAATGGATTTTAACATTAGGTTTTAGCTAGATGTCTTCAATAGGGTCTCCAAGTCTTGACGCGTGGGGCGCACATCTTCTGTGAGCACACGCCGTCCAACTTCGCAAGCTACCAGTGGAGGTAGGCCATTAGCGAAACTCAGAACGGCCTCACGAATACACTTCATGTATAGCATCTCCGCGTGTCCGACAAATTCCGCATTTACCTTGATCGGCGCAATGACGCAGTACGAGCCGAAGATACCGAAGAAGGTTCCTGCTAGCGCCGTAGCGATGCCTTGACCCACTAGCGTGGTGTCGCCACCAAGACGGAACATCATGACCACAATGATTCCTAACACCGCTGCCACGATGCCAAAGGCCGGCAGTGCATCAGCTACGTTCTGCATGATCATGATGGGCTCGTGATGTTCCTCCTCCATCGTGTGCAGCTGCTTGTCGAGCAACGGTGGCAGCTGGTCGGGCTTGAGCCTGCCGTCTACCAGCGGTCCGAGCGCGTCGCACATAAACTCTACTGCGTGATGGTTGCCGTGGAACTTCGGGTATTTGGTAAACAGGCTGCTGCCTTCAGGGTTCATCACGTGCTCTTCCAATGCGATCATGCCTCCCCGTCGGCCGAGCTGAAACAATTCGTACATGCATTTCATCAATTCCTCGTAATCCGCCTTGCTGTACGGTGGACCTTTTAGCGTACCCAATCCCTGGGCAAACACGCCCTTGATTACCTTCATTGGTGCACTGATAATCATGCTGCCGAAAACCATCCCGCCCAGTGCGATGAACTCGATGGCATGGATCAACCCCATGAAGGCTCCGAAGTTCATGTTGGCGAGCATCTCGCCCAAACCGTGGCCGCCTCCAGCGGCCATCGCGAATCCGGTGATCACGCAACCGAACAACAATACGAAACCAAAGATAACTACCATAACATATCCTCCCTAGTTAATTTAAATCTTCTCCTTTTTATGCAGATATGATCGAAGCGATATAACTGCCTCAGTATTGATCTGACAAATCCTCGATTCGCTGACCCCCAGCAATTCAGCTATATCTTTCATGCGCAATCCTTCGTAATAAAACAAGGTTAAAACTTTCTGATGTTGCTTGGGTA
>CAYUXV010000250.1:0-10021 GCA_964448875.1 uncultured Verrucomicrobiota bacterium | reverse complement strand
AACTGACCGGTCGCAAAGATGCGACCGATTTCAAACAATCCCAAATCTTCATTCCGACGCGTGAGATTGTTGCGAACCGAATCCAGCAACCCCGGCAACAGACTGGGGCGCAACATATCCATTTCACTAGAAAGAGGATGTTCCAGCGAGATGGCATTCTCTGTCACAAGCTTGGCTGCCTCGCCATCTATTAGAGTTTGTCCCTGTGCCTCATTTAAACCCAAGCCTGTGAGAATTGAGCGAGCTTCGGCTAGGTCATCGTGGACAGGATCACACGCGTTTTCCCCCACCACACCACGTGGCTGCGTGGCCGGAATCTTGTCGACACCATGAAGTCGGCAAACTTCTTCAATAAGGTCAGTTTCTCGCTTTAAATCAACACGCCAGGTTGGGATACGAAAGGTTGCAGCATCTTCCGAAATTTGAATTACCTCCAATTCCAAGCCGGTCAAGTAGCCAACGTTTTCTTTCGACGTGAGCGAGATCCCTAGTAGCTCCCCAACTTTTTGGTGACGCAAGGTGATTTCGGTTTGTTGAGTCGGAGAAGGAAAAGCATCTACCGCCCCCTTTGAAAGCTGGCCTCCAGCCGTTTCAACAATCAACTGTGCTGCACGTTGACTCACCCAGTCGGTTGCTCCGATATCTGCACCACGCTCGAATCGATAACTGGCATCGGTATGTAGTCGAGTAGCCTTCGAGGTTGCGCGTATATTCATGGGATTAAAATACGCACTCTCAAGCAAAACATCCTCCGTCCCTTCTTTAATTTCAGTATTCAGCCCACCCATCACACCAGCCAAGGCAATACCTTTTTCGTCATCGGCAATAAGGAGGTTTTCAGTGCTCAACTCGTGCTCCTGCTCATCCAATGTGGTAAATGTCTCGCCCGCCTTAGCACGACGAACAACCACCGTTTGTTTACTCTCAGAATTGGCCAACAGGTGTAAATCAAATGCATGTAGAGGCTGCCCCGTCTCCATTAAGACATAGTTGGTTACGTCCACGACATTGTTGATGCAACGAACACCAACAAGTTCCAACCGATTGCGCAGCCAATCGGGACTGGGTCCGACTTTTATTCCATGAATGACACGTGCATTGTAACGCGGGCAAAGATCGGCATCTTCAATTCGAACTGCGACTAACTCTTTCGCATGATTTTCCGATTCATTTAACTTCACCTTTGGCTTTTGAAGAGGATTGCCCGTTAACGCGGCAATCTCACGGGCAAGTCCGATCACACCGTTTAGGTCCGGGCGATTGGGTGTTATTTCGAGATCGTAAACCACATCACCTCCGACCATTCCCTGATATTCGGCAAACTTTTGCCCCACCCGCGCATCCTCCGACAAAATCAGAATCCCCTCATGGTCATCTGATAGCTGCAACTCCTTTCCAGAACACATCATGCCCTCGGACTTCTCTCCTCGGATTTTTCCCGCCTTTAATACAAACGGCTTTTCTCCTTCCTGCACCGGCATTGATGTCCCCGGTGTAGCCAATGCCACCTTGTCACCTGCTTCAAAGTTTGTGGCGCCACAAACGATCTGCCTCTCGTTTTCACCGTCTGTCACCCTGCAAAGAGTCAGCCGGTCTGCATTCGGATGTTGATCACGTGTAATCACCTGTCCCACGACAATACCTTCGAATGCCCCCCCTACTTTTTCCACGCCCTCGACTTCCACGCCAAGCATTGTTAAACGCTCGGACAAATCGTCCGGCGACCAATCAAAATCGACGTACTCCTTTAGCCAGTTATAAGTGATTTTCATCAGTGTTTAAAACTGCTCCAGAAACCGTACATCATTCTCGTAGAAAAGGCGGATGTCATTAATTCCATAGCGAAGCATCGCAATACGCTCAATGCCGAAACCAAATGCCCAACCGCTCCATTTTTCAGGATCATAGCCAACCTCTTCAAAAACTGCCGGGTGCACCATGCCGCAGCCCGCAATCTCTAGCCAATCCTTGCCCATTTTTCGCGTTAGTGAGTTGGCGAAATCGATCTCGAAGCTTGGCTCAGTGTAACTGAAATAGTGTGGTCGAAAACGGATTTGCGTCTTCGGCCCCATCAACTCACGGAAAACAAATTCTACAGTCCCTTTCAAGTCGGCAACAGTTACTCCCTTGTCGACATATAACCCTTCAACCTGTTGGAAGGTCGGGTTATGCGTGGCGTCGGCGGTATCGCGCCGATACACGCGACCGGGTACAATGATGCGAACCGGCGGCGCCTGCTCCTTCATCACGCGAATCTGCACGCTTGAAGTGTGGGTCCGCAGCAGTGGTCGTTCAGGTGTATCAAGATAAAATGTATCCTGCGCATCACGCGCAGGGTGGTCAGCCGGTGTATTTAGTGCGTCGAAGCAGTGATATTCGTCCTCGACCTCAGGCCCATCAGCCACCACAAAGCCAAGCTTTCGGAAACTTTTGACAATATCCTCCGTTACCTGCGTAAGCGGATGCAACCGACCCAACCTACGACGACGTCCCGGTGCTGTAAAATCCACGGGAACCGTCGGCACGACTGCCGACAGCTCAATGCGTTCCCGTGCCTCCGTCAGTGCTTGTTCCAGTTCCCCTTTGGCTTGGTTGATAGCTTTACCCGCCAGCGGGCGATCCTCCTTGGACAACGTGCCAAGTTGTTTCATCAACCCGGTAAATTTCCCGTTTGGCCCAAGCCAAGCACCTTTCGCACGATCGAGAGTAGACTGATCGGTTACTGACGACAGCTCAGCCAGTGCTTCCGCCTTCAACGGTTTAATTTCATCTAAAAACGACATCTCTCCTCAAGCAATCTAATGAAACAAAAATTCTCCACCAACAAAAACAGGCGACCCTGAAAGGTCGCCCGCCGCCTAAAAAATTCGATCAGGCCTTAGATTTGCTCTCTAACCCCGCCTGGGCAACTTTGACTAACTCCGTGAAAGCCGCCTCATCTTGCGCAGCTATGTCCGCCAAAACCTTGCGATTCACCTCCACTTTTGAGGCCTTCAGGCCCTCAATAAACCGGCTGTATGTCAAACCTGCGGACCTGCAAGCTGCATTAATGCGCACATTCCACAGACCACGAAAGGTCCGCTTCTTGTTTTTGCGATCGCGATAAGCATATTGCCGCCCGTGGTCGAGTGCATCCTTTGCATAACGGTAAAGCTTACTGCGACGAAGCCAAAAACCTTTTGCCGACTTTAACCAACGACGACGACGTTTACGAGATGCGGGAGAATTTGTAACCCTCATGAGAATTCCTCTGTACTCTAATTCAGTGACTAAATGGCAGGTTTTGCAGCACCCGCTGCTCATCGGTCTTATGTACCATGGCACCCAAACCTAGCTTACGTCGGCGCTTACTACTCTTTGCTGACAACAAGTGCCGCATACCGGCCGACCGGCGTTTGACTCTGCCTGAAGCGGTGACCTTAAACCGCTTGGCAACTGATTTTCGCGTTTTTACACTCATTTCAACCAGAAATCCTAAAAAAGAGCGCGAAGTTTAGTGGCGTGGGAAGAGTGAAGCAAGGTTTATTTTGGCAGCACAAAACACATTACAAATGGCATGGGAGAGGCTTCCCATATAATTACCAGTCATAGTCATCGCAAGAAACCGAAGTCACCGAATTATTGATTTTTAAAGTGAATCTCTCTCTCTTGACGACGTCCCAACCATTAGGGTAAAGTCGATATCTAGGGCGTGGTTTACCTTACAGAATTTTTATGAGACGAGCACTATCCCCATCCCTTACAGGAGCAGCATTAGCGCTGTTGTTATCTCTACCCTCTTTCGGCAAAACGTCTCAAACAGACAAGCTACTGGCAGCTGACAATGCAAAGCATGAGCGTGGACCAACCAAATTCGCAGCAGCGATTGATGATATGGCGTTTTTGCGCCGCGTATCAGTAGATCTCATCGGCCGAATTCCTTCTCACGAGGAAATAAAACAATATCGCGCTTGGCCAGCTGATAAACGACGAGCGAATCTGGTGGAACACCTTTTGAAAAACTCCCGATATGCAGACCGATGGACGGTTTTCTTTAGCGACATTCTGCGTATCCGCAGCAACGCAACGGGAGGCAATGCGCTACTGGCGTACATGCACAAGGCTGTGCGAGAGAATCGCCCTTGGGATGAATTAGCACGCGAAATGATCTCAGCTAACGGCACGACCGGCAAGGTTCCGGCAGTCGGCTACATCTTGGGCGAGAATGCGGAGCCAATGGCGTTGGCAGCAGCTACGAGCCAAATGTTTCTGGGCGTGCGCATGCAGTGTGCCCAATGCCACAATCACCCGTTTGACACCTGGAAGCAGAAACAGTTTTACGAGTTGGCGACATTCTTCGGAAAAACCCGTCGCGTCGAAAACCAGTTCTCGCGCCGTGTGTACACAACAGAAGCAAAGAACACCACAGTACTTTGGCCACCCGAGCGCCGCAAACCACCGGAACGCTTCCCTGTAAACCCGAAATTCCCAATCGACCTCGATGAGTACTCAGAGACACCCAGCTTTGTCAAAAGGCTAAATTCAAAGCGCGAAGCAATTCGCATTGCGTCCACGAAGGGTGCCGCAGGCAAAAAACTTGATGACCTACTGGACGACGTGGATACAACCAAGGCCTTTACCAAGGCAGGCTTCAATCGAAATGTTGCCGAGGAAGCAAAGGCTCAGACGCGAGCCTTGGATGTTGAAGGCGATCTATACAAACAAAGTCCAGATAGGACCGCATTGGCTAAACTAATAACGAGTCCTTATAACCGCTATTTCTCTAGGAACATTGTCAACCGATTGTGGGCAGAATTGGTCGGGCGTGGCTTTTATGAGCCGGTTGACAATTTTCAGGACATTGTAAGCCATAAGAAAACGCTTAACTATCTTTGTGAAGAATTCGTGGCGAACGGCTACGATACGCAATGGCTCATTAGCACCATCGTTAAAACCGACGCATACGCTCGCGGACACTTAAGTGACAATGTTTCTGCTGAAGAGCAGAGAAAAGCGCATGAAGCCTTCACTGCCACCCGACAACGTAGAATGATCAGCGAAGTGTTATATGATAGCGTAGTCATCGCTGGCCACCTCTCAGATTATAAATGGCCTGCAGGCGCAAATATCCGCACCTACACTGAGCGAATCCGTGTGCCGATTGGCCCCGTAAAAAACGTCGATGGAGAATCACTCCCGCCCTCCCCGCCAACGACTGCGGGGCAGCCCAACATGCAGCCTGGCATGATGGCCATGAAAGCCCGTGGTGGTTACGATTTGGAAAACCAAATCTCACTGAACTTTGATGAGTTATTAAAGAGTGAACTCAAAAAAGATCTCGAATCCATGAAGCAAATGAGTGACGCCGATTTGGAGCGGCAGCGCAGGATGCAGGAACAGTCAATGCAGCAGCAAAATAATCCACGTATGCGCTACAAAACTGAGCTCGTGAAACGTCAGGTGGACGACAATCCACGTTTTGGCAGCACGATGCGTATGGCCACCCCTGCACCACCTGCTCATTTCCTAAGGGTATTCGGCCAACCTGCGCGGGATGGACTCGGGCAATTTCGTGACGAAACGCCCTCCATGCGCCAACAGTTAATGATGCTTAATGGCAAGGCAACCCACGAAGCATCACGTGTCGGCCCGATGGAACCGATGTTCAAGTATTTGGGTGGCGAGAAACAGGATGTTGATGGCGCGATTCGTTTCGCTTATCTGGAAATTTTAACAAGACAACCCAATGCCGAAGAAATGACTTTTGCAAAGGAAATTGTTGGCACCGGGAAACCAGCCTTGGACGGCATGGCCGATCTACGTTGGGCCTTGCTTAATAGTAATGAATTCCGGTATTTGCCTTAAATTTAAATCAATAACAGTCTAATCCAAAACAACATAAGGAGCGAATATGAGTAAAGGTTGCCTCGATTACCAAATGACACGTCGCCGCATGCTGGGAGTTTCCAGCGCTACGCTATTGGGCATGCCTATTGCCCAGATGTTTGCGCGCGCAGGAGAAACAAGTAAGGCAAAGGCCGAGCATGTCATTCTTTTTTGGAACGGCGGCGGCATGAGTCATATCGATACATGGGATCCAAAACCGGGGCGACCAGTGGCCGGAGAATTTGACCCCATCGCCACATCAGCAGATGGCGTACAGATTAGCAGTATTTTCCCGACGGTAGCCAAACAGATGCATCACGCAGCACTGATTCGTTCTATAGCTGGAACCAACGGTGCTCATGGCCGCGCATCCTACCAACTGCAAACCAGCTATAACCAAAGTGCAAATCTTGTGCACCCCGGAATTGGGTCGATCGTTGTACATGAGAAGGAACGTCTGGGCGACCTGCCCTCTTTCATTACCATTAGCGGGAATGCGCGCCGCGCGGGCTATCTTGGCCAACGTTGCGAAGCCTACTATGTGGGACGACCTGGCGAAAAAGACCCTTACCTGGCTTTTCCAAGCGGCATCTCCAATGTGCGCGGTAATAAACGCTTGGACATCTTGAAGAAGATGAACCTACGTAAACAGGCACAAGTAGGATCACGCGAGCTTAAGGCAGTCGACACCGCTACACGCGAAGCGGTCAACCTAATGCGAAGTCCCGCGCTTAAGTCATTCGAACTTGAGAAGGAAGATCCCAAGACTCTTGAACGTTATGGTGATACTGACTTTGGCCGTGGCGCACTATTGGCTCGGAAACTTGTGGAAACAGGAGTTCGCTTTGTACAGATAAACCGAGGCGGATTTGACACGCACAATAACAATTTCCCGGCCATGGAAAACCACGGCTTGGTGATGGATCCCGCGCTGGGCTCACTAATTGAGGACCTCGCAGCCAGCGGTAAACTGGAAAAAACCATGGTTATTATGCTCAGCGAATTTGGACGCACTCCCCGCATAAATAACAACGCAGGTCGGGACCACCACGCACGCTGCTTCAGCTGCTTTATGGCTGGCGGCGGCATCAAGGGCGGACAGGTCATTGGCAAATCTGACAAAGATGCAATGGCTCCGGCTGAACGCCCGGTAGACCCCCATGATCTACATGCAACGGTATGCCACGCATTGGGCATCGATCACACAAAAGAGGTGCAAACACCGCTGGGCCGACCGATGCGATTGGTTAGCGAAGGAGCGAAGCCCGTAATGGAACTCTTTGGGTAAGAAACAAACCCACATAACGCCCCTCCAATTTCTTGGTGGGGCTTTTTTTGTTTCAATCAAAGTTGCTTTCTCTTTTGAGAAAAGTACAATTATCCGCGTTGTCCCGGATCGACTCCTGTGCGAGTTCCGTTGATGGTTTACCTATTCAGATACGTCAAACAATAATCATGCCACCTAAAAAATACACCCTCTTGATCCTTGTCCTCTTGTTCGGGGTAAACCTTCAAACCCATGCAGGCGCACCTCCGATAAAACCTCCAATAAGTGGATCAATTATGGATGATCGCGCTGCCCGAAAACTCATTCAAGCTGGAGACCTGCGTTTTGATGCAGGCGAAGAAGAAAAAGCTGTCGAAGTTTGGCAACAGGTCATCGATAAATATCCAGCCAGCAAGGTCCGGTTTGCCGCTCACATGAAATTAGGCGAATATTTTCTGAATCGAAAAAATGCCTACGACAAGGCACGCGCAAACTTCGAGGCCGTAGCCAACGAGAAAAATCGCAACGAGACTCAACGAGCGGAGGCAATCCTAAAGACCGGGGCATGCTTTTTTGAGGGACGTCATTATGGGCAGTGCTTCAAGGTCATGCGGCGGGTCATTGAGGAATTCCCTGTATCACAGCATGTAAACGAGGCCTACTATTACATTGGGGTGGGACATTTCCGACAGGGACACTATGGGCGCGCGATCGCTGCACTGGAAAAAGTTGGCACAGCTGTCGGCGACAATGACAGCAACGCAGAAAAACTTGAGGCAGGGAAACGCTTTTTTGTCAAAATTGAGGACGCCGATTTAGCCATACTTGAAAAGGGAGATTCTGTGATCGTAACAGTAAAAACTTCTGAGGGTGATGAGGAGAAACTCGACTGCATTCCCATTGGACGCAATGTCCGAGTGGTACTTGGCAGCATTCCAACGCGCCTAGGCAAAGCCCGCAAAGGGAACGGCATTCTTGAAGTTACCGGCACAGCAAAAGTCCATGTCGGATATACAGATGCACATACTGCCGACCGAGAGTTTGACACCAAACGCGAAAAAAATATTTTTGTCGTCGGCAATGCGTTAGTGCAGGCCATGGATGGTGCGTATAGCGAGGCACTGCAAGGCGTGGTGCTAGGCAAAGAGGCGAATCTGCAGGTCAGCGATGCTGACAGGGATGTAACGGACCAAGCCGATACACTCAAAGTGCGTGTCGATGTATTACGTCGAAAAACTGCACTGGAAATAGAAGAGGAAAAAGCAAAACTCATCGTCGAAGGCAAATTGCAGCCCAATACACCTGGAGATAAACCAAAAGAGTCAAAAACGCCTGCCGTTCCAGGAGTAAACTTAGAGCCCGAGGAACCGGAAATTGATCCATTCAAGGTCATCGACACCGTTCAAGTAGATTTAAAGGAGACGGTAATTCCAAAATCTGACCGGATCATCAACCAATCCATCACACCAAAAACCGATAAAAATCTAGAAGAAAACGAATCCACCCCTTCACCTGCTGTTGATACAACTAAACCTGCCGATCAGGACACCTCAACCAATACCAAGAAACCGAATGCACTCGAGCCAGCACCCGTGGAAGAGATTGATGACGGCACCATTCACTCCGGCGTATTCCGGGGAACCATCCCTGTGGATCAGTCAGACAAGGTTGTGTCTAATGATACAAAGCTTCAGGCTCTACCGGGTGACTTTGTGCAAATCAGTTACCTCGACAAGCTAAACATCACCCCCGGACCGCGCGACCTGTCCACACGCGCCAAATGTGTGGAAGGCAACCTTGGCGGCGTACGCGTCACTCGAACCGAGATCACCGACGCAGAACTGGAACTTAAAACAAAACTCAAGACCGCCAGTGCCCTCACCCACATCGCAACACAGTACAAGGAGTTTGGACTGGATGCGAAGGCGCAGATTAAATACCAGGAAGCTCTCGGCGTCTCCGAGGAAATCGTTGATGACGCCCGCAAATTGGGTGGTGGTATTCTAGAAGAAACCTATGTGCAATTATGGAAAATTTACTTCGCAATGGACAATCTCAACCTGGCTTCTGCCATGAGCCTGAGATTGCAACGGGAATTTCCAGACAGCATTTATCTCGATGAAGCCATACTAGCCCAAGCTCGTGTGGCCCATAAAGCCGGCGACCACCAACGGGCTATTGCGCTATACAACAACCTTGCCCGACTAACCAAAAGCCAGCTCCGAGGCGAGGGGCAGTTTGGTATTGGCGAATGTTATGAGGAAATGGCCAAGAAAGCTGCAGGCAACAATGCACAGATGTATGAACGTGCATTTCAAGCTTACAAGGCAGTGTTCGACCAATTCCCTGAAAGCGGCCGCGTTGGCGATGCCGTCGCAAAGATGGCGAGTTTCTATTACCAGAAAAAAGACTATGAGCGTGCGGTGGACGTTTTTGAAAAAGTACTCTCTGACCATCCGGACGCGAATTTTCTCGATGTAATCCTTTTTAACTACGGCCGCTGCCTCTATCGCATGAATCGACGAACTGAGGCACGCAAGCGATTCGATCAGATGATAGATGAATTTCCTGAAAGCCAACTTGCACCAGAGGCAAAACGCATCAGTCAGGCGCTTTCTAAATCCGGCTCTTAATTCCCCAACCAGAGTAGATTCCCCCATGAAAAATATATTCCTAATTTCATTACTCCTCCTGCCCCTTGCCGTGAAGACAGCAGAGCAAGATACAGAGATTGATACCAAGGCCAAGGCACTGGAGGCCCAGCTGAGCAAGTCACTTGACAGCTCACCGCAAGGGGCCAAGACCATGATTGAATTGGTAAACCTCTACCATAAAAATGGACGTGTGTTTGGTCTTGTTCGTGTAGGCGAACGATTTGCCAAAGCGCAG
>CAYUXV010000249.1:0-2528 GCA_964448875.1 uncultured Verrucomicrobiota bacterium | reverse complement strand
CTGCGTCTGGATCGTCGCTGTGGTTTGGTTACCACCGGCAGCGACCGGGTTATTACCAACCTGCTCAAAGACGATCGCGGCATTGTCAATTCCGACCCACGATGCCGGCAGATTATCCTTACTGATCACGACTTGCGTGCCATCCGCGCTGAAGGTGAATCCAGCCGGTGGCGCGCTGGGATCAACCGTGAAGTTGCCATCTGTAACACCTGTGGAGAACGTACCTCCGGTCATGGTGCCAAAGTAGATCTTGGCAACTCCGCGGAAGTTACTGCCGTTGATGTACAGGTCACCCTCGCTCTTGTCGTAGGTGCCATTATCATCAGCCGTGTCACCGGCATCATCCCCTGTGTAACCACCGCCACCAAAGGTAGCCTGAGCTGTGGACATGAAGTATGGCATTGCTGAGATGGTGAACCCGTTCGCCGTCGGGCTGGTCACAACTCCAAATGGCGTGGTAATCCGTATGCGGCGAGTTGCGGCACCCACACTGTCCAGCAGATGAGTAGTAGTCAGCCAGCCGGAGGCATTGTTGGCAATACCCAACGCGGTTGCGTTGTGAATACTCAGGCCGGTTCCACCAGTGCCGTCAGGACCAGAAATCAAGCCCGGAACACCAGCGATCGGGTTGCCATTCTTGTCCACGATTTCCATCTTAGTGATGTGGCCGAGGTTACCACCATTGATAATGATGGTGGCATTGTCACGAGTGTAGTGCCCCTGGCCAAGGCGCCCTGAGGCATCGGTGAAAGGTGTTGTGCTATCAATCATCGGTGGCGCTCCAACGTAAAACCGCTGTGAAAGTGGGCTCGCTGAGTCGACGCCAGTCGTGCTACGCGCACTTGTGAGCTTGATGATCCTCCGCGGCTCGGTACCTCCAGTAGCATTAACATCAGTATCGGCAGCATTTCCAATTTGATATAGTGCGTTGTCGATAATGATGGCTGTATCGGTCACGGTTATACCATTGGAGGGCAGGTCGATTGTCAACGTGTTTTGGGACGAATCATTGTCATTGCTGATAACAACCTTGTCGACCGCCAAGAAGCCCGTGCCATAGATGGCTAAGTCGTCCCCAACCGTCTTATCGCGGTTGAAGTAACCGGGATTGCTGAATCCCCCAATAGCATCAACCACCGGTTTGATATTCACGGCGAACATCCTATTGGTGTCCAAGTCGGTGTTGCCGACGGCGTTGTACACTTTGAAAGCACGCTTGGACGTGCTGTTGGTGTCCGCGTCGCTATAGGGGATGGCGTTTGCGCCCACTTGGATGCGGGTGCCATTGTCATCCACCGAAACGGCAGCGTTGGGCAACTGAATGAACACCGGATTGGGGAAGGATGTGCCATCCTGTTGAACCATCTCCAGCGTTGTAGCCGTGTTCAGGGCGGTGCCATTGATCTCAACCACCCGGTCGCGCTTGTACATTTAGGTGGTCGATATATTATACCAAGTGACATTGTAGACTTGTAACTGCCACAGCGAACTGACCACCGGCTTGGATGTAATGGCAGAGAGCAGTGGGTTGTTAGCCGGGCTGATGTTTTTGGACAGGTCGCTGGCGCTGGCAACATACTCGCGCGACACTCGCAAGAGCCGGCTGGAACCATCCGCGCGGGACGATACGGAGTTAATTGGCAACACGAACATGTTGTCATTGATCACATCAATACCTGTGATCCGCACCATGGTGCCGTTGGAGGTTCCCCGTGTGTGCGCTGGGGCCAAACCGTGTACACCCTCGTCGAATACTGCTGCGCCGGTGGCGTCATCAATACGCAAGAAAGTGATCTTCTTCTCCGTGCCGGTGGTGCTCTTGAAGCCGTAGCCGCGCACCGTAAGTGTCTCGGCACGATCCCACACAAAGCCATCCATGGTGGTACTTGTGATCACTGGCAAGCCAGTCTCGATGGTGAACTTCTGTGTGCTTTTCTCACTAACACCCACGCTATTCCAGACGCGCACCTGACGATTTGCACCCTCGGCTTCGTTATTTATAATGCCGACGGGAATGTCGATGCGCGAGTTGGATACGATATACTTGTCCACCGGCATGATGGTTTGCACCACCAAGTCTCCACTCATCACCTCGATGGCGGTCACACTGGCCATCTCATCACCAACGATCGTCAGGACTTCCTCGGTCCGGGTGAGGGTGTTCGCCTCAATCGGGGAGCCACCGCCGTTGTCACTGACCATAGAGATGGTCGGCGAGGCGGTATCGGGAATGATGCTGTTCTCCAACTTCCATTGGAGTGACTTCTGCGGGAAAGTTGTCAGATCATTCGGACCGGGCCCGGTAATGTGACCCCAGAACACCTGCTGGCCTTCCATATTGCCGACCACGCTGGCTTCGCCACTCCAGATGACCTCAAAATCCTCATGTAATCCTCGCGTGAAGGCGAAGGCATAACGGGCATTAAGACCGGTAACCCCGCCACCGACACCCGAGGATGCGTCTGCCGAACCAGCTGGCCCAAAGCTGAAAAAGCAATGAAATTCGGTACAGTTACCTCTAGCGGAGG
>CAYUXV010000248.1:0-34901 GCA_964448875.1 uncultured Verrucomicrobiota bacterium | reverse complement strand
AGTATCTATACAAATAGTTTAAGTAGTTTTGGGCGTATTTATTGGATCAAGGTTCCATAGACGATGCACTGGCTTGCCACGTAACTTGCCCCACAAATCACACGCTGCGCCATCAAGCGCACATAAAGCAAATGGATCCTCCGCCAGTGCTTTACTCCATTCTGGCAAGAAGGTCTCAGGATCAGTCTCTGCCAATGACTTCGTCTCAACCAAACCACGCACACTCTCAAGTGCCTCACGCATATTCTTCACGGAGGCTCCGTAATATTCGGTTGCGGGCGCCTCCCCGTAGCCACTTTGTCCCTCCTCGCGCAGTTCCGCTATGAGTGAGCGTTGTGTTGTTACCGTTCCTCTCGCAATGGTGAACGGATGCTCAAGCGGAAGCTCAACCTCGTGCAATTCAAGTTGCAGTGCCAAAACCTGCCTCCCTTAAATCCAGCACTGCTTTCACCAAGTCTCCAGCACCTTCGCGGTACACATCCACCGCCGGAACGCCATGGGCATTGGTCATGTGCTCTTTCTCCTTAACATACTCTGCATCGCTTGCGTTACGACCGTTGATGGCAATACCGATCAACCGGCATGGAGGCACGGCATTGGCAAGCATCAGTTCAATGGAGTCGGTGATCGTTGGAAGTTTTATATGTTCCAAACCGTGGATGTTCCTGCGGCCCATTTCATAGCAATAGACCACACCATGCGGCGTGCAGCCATGTAGCAGGCCAAGTGTCACACTTGCATAACAGGGATGCGTTATACTGCCTTGCCCCTCCACCACCACCACCTCGTGGTGTTGATTTTCCAGCACAAGTTTCTCGACCGCCCCACTGATGAAATCCCCCACCACCGCGTCAATCGGCAGGCCATCCCCTTCAATCATCATTCCTGTCTGTCCAGTGGCGACGAACTTTGCGTCTACATCGGCCGATTTCAGCCCACGCGTCAACTCAATGGCAGTTGCCATCTTACCCACGCTGCAGTCATGCCCTACCGTATGCAATCTCAGGCACTCTGCGCGCAATCCCTGCCGCATGGCAACGTCCCGCTCGGAGTTCTTCCGGAAATCCTTCAACTCCGCGCCACTTTCCCTGGCGGCCAAGGCAAATTCCCCATCCTCACAGAGAAAATCGTGTAGGCCAGATTCAATGGTCCAGCCCTGCTGGATGGCCTCCAGTACATGCCGCCGCATCGGAGTTGGAAGTTTTCCGCCGGTGGGCGCCACCCCAACCATGAGTGTATTGGCTTGGGCTACCTCCTTCACTGAGGCAACAATGGGCGTGTCACCGCCCGCGTTCAGCAGTGTCTGCGCTGTTTGCCCGGCCTTGGCAGAATCCAATACCGCCACCACATCATCCCCCGCATAGCGCAACACGCCAGCAGCAGTCTTTGCGCGCGAGGGATTTGTGTTACCCTCGGTTAGGATGACAATACGACGATTGTTCATGGAATGCCGCGAGGATACGCATTGGCTTCATAGATTCAAGGAGCTGGTAACGGCGGAACACCAAGAATTTTCAGTACCCGGTCGGTAATGTTGGCTGTCTTGCAGTGCTCTGAGTTGCACATCAACACCACTCCTAGGCGTTTGCCTGGTAAAAGAACCATTCGCGTGCGGGTTTTTTCCTGCGCTCCACTGTGGCCCACGCGTTTGTTAATTCCTTCTCCCAGGGAGAAAAACCCAAGTCCATACCGTGTTGTCTTTCCGTTATGCAGTTTCTGGGGCGTCCACATACGCGTCTCGGTATCCTTTTGAACCAATCGCCTGTTGAGCAGTCCCTCGGCAAAGGATGCCAAGTCATCAATATTTGATACGAAGCCACCTCCGCCGAGTTTCCAGCTTACATCGGTGTTGGTTGACGGGATCACCTTGCCATCACGTTTGCGGTAGCCGACTGCGCGATGCGGAATATCCTTCCACTGGTAATCGGGCTGTAGGGTGCGCATCCCAAGAGGCCTCGCAATGCGTTTCTGAATCTGGTCGGCATATTTCTCCTTTCCTGCACGCTGAACCACTGCGCTAAGCAACATGTAACCCCGCGTGGTATATGAGTATTTCTTGCCGGGATCATTGACCAGCGCTGATTCGCGGAAATTGTCCAGCCCTACCACTACGTCTTCGAAAGGGTGTGGTGAGTCATATTTGCGCCGGGTGGCAATTATCACTCCGTTGGTGTAATGCACAATACCGCCTTGATGACAAAGAAGATCACGTGAGGTAATGGTTGCATTTTTCTCAGGAAACTCTGGCACGTACTTACGCACATCGGTCAGCAGGTCAAGTTGACCCTTTTCCTCCAGCTGCAATGCAGCAATGGCGGTCAGCGGCTTAGAAATAGAGGCCCATCGAAACAACGTCTTGCGAGTCACCGGAATTTTGTTTTCCCGGTTCTCGACCCCGTAACCCTTGAGATAAACAATCTGGTTATTGACAAGAACGCCAACTGCCGCGCCTACCAGTTCCTGGCGGCTCATTTCTTCAGCCATCGCCTCATCGATCTGTCGGGCGAAATTCGCATCAAGCCGGTTGTGGATCGACGAGCAACCTGCTAAAAGCCAAACCAGAGCAAGGGTGGCTAGGTTATGTATTGGGCGCATCATTTGCGGGTTTGGAATACCAAAAGATAAGGGACAGCGGGATGATTAGCCGCATCGCGAAAACCGGTGAATCGCCCTTGATTAATCCAGAGGGCATAGGTGCGGCCTGGTGCCAGTTTTACCGGGGTCACAAATGTTCGCTTATCCGGTAGGTATTTCATCTGGCCATCGATTTTTGGGAAAGTCTCCCGGGAGATTGTTACCAGTGACCACATCTTCTGAGTCAACATTTCCTTGCTAAATGTCACTTGAATTTCATTTGTGGATGGGTCCACCGTGTGACTTCCGGAAGCGGGAACCGTCTTTACCACCACCGGTGGCAGTGCCTCAATAGAAACCGGCTCTGCCTGTAACGAGGCAACCAAAGCCATACAAAATAAAGGTGAGATTGGGAGGTTTCGCATGAGTAAATTCTAACGGGAGACAAAAAATGAACAAGAAATCAATTGTTCATTTATACGACTGTGTTACGAAATCTCTTTCCATCCAGTGTTGCCAATCAAGTGCGTGCTTCGTAGTATTTCGCGTATGAAGCACCGATTGTTGGCCCTTGGGGCCGTTTTTTCTCTGGGGATTATGTGTTGGGGCGCGCCTGAAATTTCGCCATTAATTAAGACCATTTTAGCTGTTGGTACAGAAGGGCAGGGTAATGCTGCTGCTGCCAAAGCATGGAAGCAGCTGGTCGAGGCGAAGGCAGACGAACTGCCTAAAATTTTGTCGGCGATGGACGGAGCAAATCCGCTGGCGGCCAATTGGCTCCGATCGGCGGTGGACACTATTGCCGCACGCGGAAAGAAACTGCCCGTCGATGACTTGAAGAAATTCCTCACTGACAAGAGCCACGACCCACGAGCGCGGCGACTGGCATTTGAATTGATTCAACGCACGGAGCCGGGCACTGCCGCCAAGCTCATTCCAACGATGGTCAATGACCCTAGTGTCGAGCTGAGGCGCGATGCTGTCCAGCAGGTCATCGACCGTGCCGTCAACCTGATGGCAACCAAAAAGGATGCGGCGGCTAAAGTTGAATATCGCAAGGCCCTTAATGCTGCTCGTGATCTTGACCAGATCAAAACCATCACCACCCACTTAGTCCAACTCAAGGAGAAGGTCGATCTTCCGCGTCATTTCGGATTCCTGATGCATTGGCAGGTAATAGGTCCGTTTGAAAACATTAAACGTGGAGGGTTTGCAAAGGTGTTTCCGCCGGAAAAGGCCGTGAAGCTCGATGCCACTTATAAGGGCAAAAATGGTAATGTGAAATGGAGTAATTTTGTAACGGCCGACGAATATGGCATGGTTGACATTAATAAGGCCTACCCGGGCCTTATCAAAGAAGTTACCGCTTATGCTTACACCACCTATGATTCGTCTGAGGCCCGTGGCGTTGAATTGCGCCTTGGTTGCAAGAATGCCTATAAGATTTGGGTGAACGGTGAGGAAATCTTCGCGCGAGACGAGTATCATCGTGGCACGCGTATCGACCATTACCTGCTGCAGGCCAGTTTCAAAAAAGGAATCAACACCATTCTCGTGAAGCTTTGCCAGAACGAGCAGAAAGAGGACTGGACCAAACAGTGGGAGTTTCAGATGCGCGTTTGCGACTCCACTGGTACCGCGATATTAGCCACCAATCGTCCCCCCACACCAATCAAGGGAACCGATAACAACTGACCACGTTCACACAGAAAACGACATGAAATACTTCGCTCTTATAATAATAATAATCCTAGTCAACATAGCGAATGCAGGTGATTGGCAGCAATTTCGGGGACCAAATGGTAACGGCATCGCCAGCGATGCAGTCTTGCCTGCCACGCTCGATCAAAAGAACTTAAAATGGTCAACCGAGATGCCTGGTCGTGGTCTTTCAGGTGTCATTGTTGTTGGTGAGCGAGTGATCCTCACCTGTAGTAGTGGACCGCGACAAGATCGGCTGCATGTTGTTTGTTTGAGTGCAAAAGACGGCTCTTTTTTCTGGCATCGTCAGTTCTGGGCTACTGGTCGTACAATGTGCCATAGTAAGACCAGTGTTGCTGGCCCGACTCCCTGTAGTGATGGTAAATATATTTATGCTAATTACTCTTCTAACGACCTGGTTTGTCTTGACTTAAACGGCAATCTGCAATGGTTGCGCGGGCTCACTCACGACTATGCCAATGTGAGTAATAGTCTTGGCATGGCATCTTCGTTAACTGTCGGAGGCAATGTGTTGGTTGTGCCCGTGGAGAATGACAGCGAATCATACACCATCGGCATCGATAAACGCACTGGTCGTAATCTTTGGCGACTCAATCGCCCGAAGTCAGCTAATTGGACAACACCAACACTGCTTGAGGGAGGATTCAAGGGGCGTGATCTCGTGGCACTACAGTCCAGCAAGGGTGTCAGTGCGGTGGATTTGAAGACCGGTGAAGAGGTCTGGAATTTTGGTGCCGGCGCATCCACGACTTCGTCGACGTGCGTTTACAACGGAGTGCTGTATGTGCCTTCGAATGGCATTACTGCATTGCGACCACGCTCGGACGGAAAAACACCAGATGAAATATGGCAAAGCGGTCGACTACAACCTTCGACTGCCAGTCCCATCGTACTCGGGAAGTACGTCTTCACAATTAACCGTGCCGGCGTTCTCACCGCGGGTTATCTCAAGGACGGTATGCGCGCCTGGCAATTGAGGCTAAAGGGTCCGTTCAGTTCCACCCCTGTGGCAGCAGGGAAGCAACTTTACTGTGTCAGCGAGACGGGGCTTTTGCAGATCGTCGATACGACTGTAAAGGAAGGTGAGATCACCGGGACGCTCGATCTCGATGACCAAATCCTCGCTACACCCGCGATTGCCAATGGTGCCGTCTATCTGCGCAGTAACACGAAGATTTACAAGGTGGCAAAATAATCACCTGACTATTTTGCTGTCGCAGTTTCAGGCAAAACAAGTTCCTCCTTCTGGAAGATGCTTTGATATAACCTTGGGACGATGAACTTAAGTACGGAAGCAGCGGGTACAGCGAAGATGACGCCGGCCAGTCCAGCAAATAAGCCGCCGAGTAGTACCACAATCATTGTTTCCAATATATTTAATCCCAGTGCCTCTCCCACGAATGCGGGGTAGAGAAAGAGTTGCTCCACAATCATATTCATAATGGCGTAAACACCGCCAATAGCCAGTAGCAGGCTCATGTTAGCCTGACCTGTAATAAGGCAGACGCCCATCGTTAGAATAATGCTTATAAGTGGGCCAATGAACGGTAGCAGCACCGTGAGTCCTGCTATTCCGCCAAGTATGATCGCATATGGAACGCCAAGCAAAAGGAAGATTGTGATGTAGGCGATAGTCTCGATAATGATGATCCAGAGATAGCCACGTACCCAGGTCTTGAGCTTGTAAAAAACCTCGTTGATAACCTCGGCGGCACTACGCAAGGTTTCTTCACTGGTGGTTGGGAGCCAAGAGGTCTGGAATAGACTTTGGACTAGGTAGTCACCTTCCTGTTTCTGTTCCTGATGTTCATGGTGAAACAGAGCCATCTTCTTCAGGAAGAAAGAGAAGAAGAAGAGGGCGAGGAGGGCGTTTAACAGGAAGTTTCCGATGGCCCCTAGGATGCCCGCTGCGGTTCCAAGCAGTGCCATGTAGCTGCCAAAGGGAGAAGCTTCGTCACCGGGGGAACCACCTACAAGACTCTTGCCAAATTTTTCCAAAGCAGCGTCGTCTCGCAGGAGTGTAGCAAATTCAGTTGCGGGCTGGCCTATGACTTTCCAGGTGCTGAAGCCCTCGACAAAGCCCGCGGCTTTTTCCCGGAGAGCATCGGCTTGAGGCAGTTCGGCTGGTTTATAGCTAAGCGTAACAAGCGTGAAGCTCACAATGATTATCATGACGGAAAGCATGACGCCGAGGACAGTGGCGTTGCAGGCGCGGCCGATGGCAGTGCGGATCTCTGCCTCGGGATCAGGCTCCGGATTTTTCTCTTCGCCATCCTTACGGCGAAAGAGCGATTGGACGCCCCTAATAATTAGTCGAAAAGGCGCAAAGAGCAGGCCGAGGCCAGAATAGCATTTAGCGGCAAGTCCGTTGTTGATAAAACTACGCGAGAGGCGTTGTGCGACGGGAAGAAAAAAGTAGGCTAGGATTAACCCAAACAGGACGGCCTTTAAAAATGTGGCTGTGATAATGAACATTGCCAGTATGGCACCTGCGGCGAGTAGGCCAGTGCCAGAGCGCACAAGGCGCATGCGACGGTTGTGTTCCACCAGCGACTCTTGTTGGAGTCGGTCATATGTGCCGTCGTCGATCTCCAGCTCTGTGGCTATTTCGCGCAAGGCTTTCTGCTCAGGTAGGCCGTACCGGTTGTCGGAGTAGCCAGCGATGAAAAGGCTGTGAAGAAGCATCTCTCGATCATTGGGAGGCATATCGACCAGTGCGGCACAGGCATCCTTGGTGTTGGGGAGGGTATCGGCATCTACTTTTTCCTGCAGTTTCTTAACAGCTGCTTCGCCATGTTCATCACGTAAGGCACGACTGACAGCCTGTAATTCAGCTTCAGAGACATGTCCGTCAGCCTTGAGTACGAGTACAAAGAGGCTAATTAGTGCGTCGAGAAGTTTGTCGCGGTCCTGGTCGGAGGACTGAATAATTTCCTCAATGGAATTCATTGCACGGACGATAGGGCTGAGTAAACCGCCGCGTGCGCGCTGGAGTAAGGATTCTGTTTTCATGATATGAATACTGGGTTGATCTGTCTCGATTGGAGGCTGAGCAGAGGCGGGTGGCAAGGTAAAAGCCAAGAGAGAAAGTGGCATGACATTTAAAAAACAATCTACTATCTTAAGGTATGGAACGAGTAACAGGCATTGGTGGTGTGTTTTTTCGTGCGCAAAATCCTGATGGATTGCAGGAGTGGTATCAGAAGAATCTAGGTGTTGAGCCAGATGCGGATGGATGCGTGGTGTTTAAATGGGCGGAGTATCAATCCCCGCACAACCCAGCCTCGTCAGTTTGGGCGCCTTTCGATAAGGACACGGATTACTTTGGTGGGAGTGGCCAGCAGCACATGGTGAATTATCGAGTGAGAGATCTTGACGCGATGGTCGCACAATTGGTTGCGGCGGGAGTTACTGTGGATGAGAAGAGAGAGGATAGCGAATATGGCAGGTTCGCTTGGGCGACGGATCTGGAAGGCAATCGTTTGGAATTGTGGCAGCCGCCGGAAGGCCAATAGCTTGCAGTCTTGGCGACGAGACATAGATTTGTTAGGTTGTTAGTATGAACTGGAGGTATGATCGTCTTTTGGTGGTAGCCATACTGGGTTTGTGCGCGTGTGGTCCGGCGCGTCCGGAGCATGATAAGGATATCCAAAACTCACGGGGGATCACAAAGATTGAGGAGGCGCGTGCGGCACTGAATGCTGCTGCGAAGGATGAGAACAGAGCCCAAGCGCGTATGCTTGAAGGGCGTGCGCGGGAGCGGGAAAAGCAAGCGCGGGTATGGTTTGAAAAGGCGGCGGCCGAGGCTAATCACACGGTGAAGGGCAGCGACACAGGAGTTTCAATCGCCGGATATTATGGAATCCGGCAGGATTTGATTAAGAAGGCAAACCCGACACTGGACTGGAACAACCTGAAAGTAGGTCAGACGGTGACCATTCCCGGACATCCCGGAGCTCAGTTTAATCTGGGGATGCTTTATGAAAAAGAGAGGCAAACGATAGAAGGGAAAGAACAAGAACCCACACCGGCACAGAAAAAGGCGATGCAGGTTCTTGCAGGCTCGGCACTGCCGTGGTTTTTGAAGTCCGTGGAGCAAGGTTTTACTAACGCGGAGTTTATGATGGCACGTTATTATGCCTTGGGTTGGGGGGTTAAGCGTAATCCGAGGAAGGCAAATGAATGGTATGAGCGTGCGGCGCGTAAGGGGCATGCGGCAGCCCTGAATAACCTTGGTGCTATGTGTTACAAGGGTGATGGCGTTGAGCGTGATCTGGTGCAGGCATACAAGTGGTATGCATTGGCAGCTAAACAGAGCGGAAAGGGGCAGCGGAAGGAAAGTCGAAGTCAGGCGCACAAGGAGATCCGTGACAATAAAGATCCAGCAATGTGGCGGGCTGCGGTGAAACAGGTTTTGGCACGCGAAAAGCCGGACAAAAAGAACGTGAGTGCAACAGAGGCTGATGTCCTTCTGGAGGGAATCGTCAATGGCCAGCAATTGGCACTGCAGGCATATTTGAAGCTTCGCACGGATGACTTGGTTGGAAAGGCGGCAAATAGTGATGATGCTTCGAAAGCTAAGGAAGCAATCTCACGGAATTTTCTTAACGAGCGCGAACTCAGCCGAGCAAAACAATTGGTGGCGGATTATATTTTTGAGATAGATCCATTTGCGAAATGAAGTTCCCTGAACTTATCCCAGAGCAAAGGGTAATGTGGTCAAATGTTGTTTTGACCCATTTGTGCCACATGGACAAGCAATCTGGCAGTTTTGAGGGCAACCAAGGCTTTGAAACAAAGGCACCATCTAATTAATTATGTTCGATTGGCTAGAAATCGTAATTGATCGGTTGAGGGTTCTGGACGAGTGGGACTACTTCACGTTGAGCATTAACGCGATAATCTTCTTCACGGCTCCGTGGCTTGCTATGCGTTACGGATCGGTTAAGAATGAGGCAAGCATGCATTCACGACTGCGTGCTTTGCAGGTGATAAATATAAGCCTGTTTTTCACCTATCTGGTCGCGCTAGGATTCAACTATCAGCCTGCAAGCGCTTTCAGCCAATCATGTCTTGTGGTGTTGGTTACGTATCTGCTAATTCACTTGGTAGAGGCACTTCTTCTATCCAAGTACGGACGTGAAATTTCCGTGGAAGAATTTTCACGGCACGTTGAGACACAGACATCAAAGACCCTCGAGCTAGTAGCGTTTACCATCATTATCATCATTTCAGTGGTGGTGCTGATCAACATATGGGGTTTTAAAAGTTGGCTTGAGGCAACAAGCGTAATCGGGTTTATCGCCTTGCTATTCTTTTTCACCCGGGAACATTGGACAGGTGATTTCCTGAGCGGCATTATTATCATTAGTGCCGGGCGCAGTGAGCGTGGTGACGTCATACACGTTCCAGGAGAAAATATTCTCGGTGTCGTGCTGCAAACGCGTGGACTGCACTCAGTTATTCGAGATTTGGCGAAAGGACACGATATCATTCTCCCAAATTCAGCGCTCTTAAAACAGCGCGTTGACATGATGAAGACGGATCTGAAACGAGGGGTGCGCGATTACGTTGAATTTCAACTGGGGTACGATGTGTCAGCAGATGCCGCCCGAGAATTTTTAAAAACAACTTGGGAGGCAGCCTGTGAACGGACAACTGCGATAGATAACACGAAAGATTGCCGAGTTACGCTCAAAAATTGTGGCGACCACGGTGCGACCTGGCGGTTGGCGTACGTACCCAAAGCGCTTCATGCGATATTGATGTGTCAGGACACTATCCGGGAGGCGGCTTATCGTCTCCAAGAAGAGCATGGAATTTCAGTTAGAACTCCTCTGACATACCAGTTAGTGGAATCTGACCACGAAAAAGCACCAGCGAAGTCTGTCAAGAAATCGACCTCTAAAAAAGCGTCTAAAAAGCGGTCTTCGAAAAGCTCGTGAATTTGTCTGAGTTTATCAACTCAAGGTTCTTCATTTCAGTTTCGTAAAAGAAACTATCCTCACCGAAGGCAGGTTCGAGTTCATCAAGCCAGCAGGACTGAGGATCGAACTTGGCAAAGAAAATACGGTTAACCCAGTCGGGATTGCGGCCTTGAAGGAATTTCAGCACGAAGACGCGTTCTCCAGCGATCTCTGTGATGCCATTTATGAGAGCCTTGCCGGGCGTGGCACTCATGCTTGGACCACGAACGGTTCGGGACAGACCGCTGACCTGGCGATAAGCGCGCGTGAAGATGTTAAACGCGCGGGCGAGCGGAACCTCAAAATAGTTTTTTGGACCGGTGTCGCGCTCGATGAACATGTAATAGGGCACTGCGCCAAGCTTTACCTGTTTGCGCCAGAGATCAGCCCAGATGTCTTGATGGTCGTTGACATGCTTGATGAGGGGTGCTTGGCAACGGACGGTTGCGCCGGCACTAATAACGCGGCACAGGGCTTCGCGTGCAGGTGCAGGTTCCAATTCACGTGGATGGCTGCTGTGGGCCATCAGAGCGAAGTGCTTGTCTTTCGCTCGAACCTGTTCAATGAGGCGTAAGAAATCATCTGCGTCCTCCCCTTCGGTGAACCGATATGGCCAGTAAGCTAGAGCCTTCGTTCCAACACGGATGCTTTCTAAGTGTGGGATTTCGAGAAGCGGTTCGATGTAACGACGCAGAAATTTTGTTTTCATCACCATGGGGTCGCCTCCGGTGATGAGAACGCTACTAATCTGTGGATTGTCGCGCACATACTTGACAAGTTGACCAGCTTCTTTACTAGCAAACTTGAGGTTCGCATCGCCAATGAACTGTGCCCACCTAAAACAGTAGGTACAGTAGGCATGGCAGGTTTGTCCCTGTGCAGGAAAAAAAAGGACGGTCTCGTTATATTTGTGCTGCATGCCCTCCAACGTGTCTTCGCCAAACTTGGGCTTGTTCAATTCCAGTTGGCCAGCAGGGTGAGGGTTTAGCTTTTGCCGTATCTTGACGGCAGCTTGATGAATTTCGGATTCACTTGCCTTGCCGTACACGAGGTCGTGCATGTCCTTGAAATCTTCATCAGCCAGCATTTCACGTTGGGGGAATGTGAGTTGGAATATCGGGTCGGCGGGAAGGTTTTCGCGGTTAATCAGATTCTTGACCACATAATCGTTCACTCTGAAGGGCAAGACAGCACTAACAGCCTGCATGTCGATGATTTGTTCGCAATTGAGCCCCAGCATTTTGCCAATTCTGGGCAGGTCATTTCGTGTGTTTGCTCGATAGTCCGCCATGAATCCTTTCGGTTGATTAACCACCCGAGAAAGCCGAGTGGCTACTACTCTCGGGTCAGGCTATTATGCCTAAAGTATCCAAAACTGCCAAGATGAACCCGACCGTAAAAACCCCTATTTTCAGGATAAAATGGAATAAAGTTATGCGTAATACCCTGTTTTGTACTCAAAAATTACGCCATTGCCTGCCTTTTGGCTGCGCGATACGCTTTCGGGCCAATGAAGCTCCTTTACTTTCTCTTAACTGCTTTGTCTTTTGCTTTGTCTGCGAAAGCTGCAGAACGTCCGCCCAACTTCGTCGTTATCTTTTGCGATGACATGGGCTATGGTGATGTCGGCTGTTACGGCCATCCGACCATCAAGACGCCCAATCTTGACCGCATGGCGTCTGAGGGAGTTAAGTTCACCCAGTTTTATAGTGCTGCCTGTGTATGTACACCCAGCCGTGCGGGGTTGCTCACCGGTCGGCTACCCATACGCAGCGGAATGTGCAGCGACAAACGCCGTGTACTCTTTCCCAACAGTTCCGGAGGCCTGCCACAAACCGAGATCACACTTGCTGAAGGGCTGAAAACCAGGGGCTATGCCACCGCTGCCATTGGCAAATGGCATCTTGGGCACTTGCCTCAGTACCTTCCAACTAACAATGGTTTCGATTCTTATTTTGGTATTCCCTACTCCAATGACATGGACCGGATTGCCAGTGCCCCAAAGTACCGTGAGTCATTGTTTAAACCGAAGGCCAAATACTTCAACGTGCCGCTGATGCGTGACACTAAAATAATTGAACGGCCTGCTGAGCAAACCACGATCACCCGTCGTTTCACGGAGGAGACTCTCAAGTTTATCCGCGCAAATAAGGCCAAACCATTTTTTGTTTACCTTGCTCACAGTATGCCTCATGTCCCGCTTTTTGCCTCCACGAGCTTTCGTGGTGCAAGTCGTCGCGGTCTTTATGGTGATGTTATAGAGGAAATCGACTGGTCCGCAGGACAGGTGGTGAAAACGCTCATGTCCGAAGGTCTTGCCGGCAATACTCTTGTATTTTTCACAAGTGATAACGGCCCGTGGCTAATCTTCGACACACACGGTGGCTCGGCAGGTCTGCTGCGTGACGGCAAGGGTAGTACGTGGGAAGGTGGCATGCGCGAACCGGGAATCGCATGGTGGCCGGGAAAAATCAAACCGCACACCAACCACGAGATTGCCAGCACGATGGATATATATACTACCTGTCTCACTCTTGCGGGAGCCAAGATCCCCGGTGATCGTGTGGTCGACGGTGTGGATTTGTCGCCCGTTCTTTTCGGCAAGGGCAAATTGCCCCGTGACACCTACTTTTATTATCGCGGCCAAAAACTTTATGCAGTACGCAAAGGCCCGTGGAAGGCCCATTATCTCACTCGTGGTGCCTATGGCCGGTCAAAAGAAGAGTCACATGATCCGCCTATCCTCTATCATCTTGAACATGATCCCTCTGAGAAAATCGATGTGTCGGCGGATCATCCCGATGTGCTGGCCGAAATCTCGAAGGAAATCGCCAACCACAAGGCCAAGCTCAAGCCCGGTAAATCCCAACTCGAAGCACTCATTAAGAATTGACCATGAAAAAATTCATCATCCTCACTACTATCATCCTCACCACCGCCTGCAGCAGCACCCAATGGCAGCCACTCTTCAATGGCAAAGATCTTGCCGGATGGGAAGAGACGGACTACGCGGGTCGTGGGAAAATCAGCGTGAAAGACGGAGTCGTCAACATTGATAGCGGAGAAATTATTACCGGTATCCATTGGAATGACAAAAAGGGCCTGCCCAAGACCAATTACGAAATTGAGTATGAGGCCATGAAGATTGATGGCTCTGACTTCTTTGCGCTGCTCACCTTTCCAGTGGGCGACAAGCATGCCTCGCTGGTTACCGGCGGCTGGGGCGGCGCGGTCACGGGCATTAGCAGCATCAACAGCATGGATGCCTCCGAGAACGACACGACCATCTACGTGAAATACGAGAAAAATATCTGGTACAAGTTTCGAGTACGTGTCACGCCCAAGACCATCACCGTTTGGCTGGACCCGCATGAGCGGCTCATCCTGCGTAAGGATACGCCCGCCGGGGTCATTGCCGAGTATGCCAAGGCTGCCGGAGTCAATGCCGCCAAGGCCGAGGCTACTTTGCGTAAACTAAACCCACAGTTTGACGAACTTATGAAACCAGGTAAGACCCTTATTGTGCCGGGCGAGACCCAGGTCATTGAGGCCACCATCCATGAGCAGGTTGTGTCGATGCGGCCGGGGGAAATTGAGCTTTCGGCGCCCCTCGGCTTCGCAACATTTCAAACCAGTAGTGCAATCCGAAACGCACGTTTACGCCGACTGCCGCAAAAAAGAACCCACAGCTATAAATAGAGAATATAACGGAATCTGTTGAGCGTGGCTGTATAAGGCGAGATTGAAAATATGGCTAGCCTTAGTGTTTGCGGATATTCTCAACAAAAAAGCCACCCCTAAAAGGTGGCTTTTGCATTGGGCTTAATTCCAATAATTATTTTAGTTTAGAGAGTTCTGGCTGCGAAACGACTTCAAGTGCTACAATGTGCGAGCCTTTGCTGTTTGAATGTTCCGTTACTGCCTGTTGAAGCGATGAGGTATTGGAAAGTTGACCACTGCCATCGGCCTTCATGAGTTGGCCTTGGTTGGTATCCAGACCGGAAATAGCTAGGTTCTGGAGTACGCCTTTGATGTTCTTGGAGCCCACATCCTGAGGTTTGATCGGCCAACCGGAGCCGGCACTAGTATAACCACCCCAGTAAGAAGCCTCTCCACTTACGTCTTTTCCAATCCAGCTTACGGCCTGAATGCCGTTGCCCAAGTCTTTGCCTATGTGTCCCGCACAGAGGTATTGGTCAGACCACCAATGGTTGCGGGCGCTTTGGGTTTGTGGGCTAAAGTAATAGATTTCCTGTCCTCTAGTGCCTGGGCTTTTTTGTAGCACGGAATAGCTTCCTTTCTTGCGTTCCATTGTGGCTGTAGCCAAAGGATCTTTCTGTCCATCGCCATCACGATCGAAGGGTTGCATTGGGTGGAGGCTGACACCAGTTTGGCGACCGTTTGTTGCACCAATCCAGTTCTTCGTGAGGGCTAGAATGGAGGCAGGATTATGTACGTCACTCCCACGGTGTATGGCATAACTCTGTGCGGTACGACCGACGATGTTGTCGCCGCCGAAGACGCCGCCGTATTCATATTGATATGCTTCGCGCCTGACAGCTCTGGAGTCATATCCAGTCAAACGACCATTCGCGTCGTAGTATCTGTAACCAGTACGCGTGACTGTTTTGTCCTGAACTTCCCAGTGTATTTCTTCCTGACTTGCTTTTCGTACGCCTGTGTCACAAGGCGATGCGAGCATTTTTGCTGAACCGAGATCGCTTGAGATGGCACTCCACATTGTCTGCATATCGTAACTCCACCACCAACCGGAACTGTGTTTGTCTCCGTTCCTGTTGCGTGGTATGTCCGAATATACACCTGCAGCATCACGCCAAGCGAGCATCCAAGGGAAGTTGCCCGTTTCAGAAGCAAGACTCTGCATAGCACCTGAGAACTGTTTCATGTTACCGAGGCATTTGCTTCGGTTTGTTTGTTTACGGGATTTTGCCAGGGCCGGCAGCATAAGGGCTGCCAGGATTCCAATAATGGCTATCACCACAAGAAGCTCAATCAATGTGAATCCACCTTGTTTTGTCTGATATTTATTTTTCAGCATAAAATTCCTCTTACTATTCTCCCGTTCAGTTAATATTGCCTTCTAGTTGAGCATCGACGAACACACAAAAGCGCTTATTCAAATCTTGAATAACCGTCTAAAGTGTAATGTGTTCTCATTGCCAAATATTCGCCCTGTTTTTAAGCAAAAAGCGTGCCAAAAGTGAAAAAGAGTTTTTTTGAGATTTTTCCCTAAAACAGAGATTAACTGTTTATTAGAGGGAAAATCGTTGCGTAATTCCCACGCAATTTTACGAAATTACGCGCCTGCTCCCAGCACGATGTCAAAGGTTCCACGGAGGTATTCGCCATGCGCGGTCTTGATTTTTTTCGTTTCGATAATAAGAGGTGAATTGGCTGCTCCAAGGTTTTTGCCAAAAGAATCGTTCTTAATTGCGGGATCACCCTTGAAATAAAGCTGCGTGATCAGACGCGAATGTCCAGGAGCTTGAGCCATGTAATGGATATGCGACGGACGTATCTGTGTGCCAGCACGATATGAGGCGGGCTTGATAGTCTCGTACTCGTACCAGCCCTGTTCATCGGTAACCAACCGAATGCGGTTACGGAAATCACTTCGTTTAGGCTGTTTCCCTCCGACCACCGCGCGTGCATCAGTTGCCGGTTTGTCCTGAAAATCGTAACGTCCCTTGGCGTCCGCCTGCCATACGTCCAGCGTTGCGTGTGAAATAGGCTTCTTTGTACGATGGCTCCACACGCGCCCTTGGATGACAAGCAGTTGGCCTGGCTCCATCGGTGGCGTAACTTTGCTGCGGTACGGCGCTCCACTTGCCCAAAACGGGCCGAGAATATCCGCATGTGTAGGCTTCCACTTGCCTTCAGGGGAGATTTTTGGTTGGGCATAGGCTTGCAGGTAACTTACGTAGTCGTGCGCATCTGGCGTGGCTGGCGTGGGCGGTTCATTAGCACGTAAAGTCAGCGCACCGACTCCGGCGGCTAGCCCCAAGAAATAGCGGCGGTCGATATCAGGTTGATGATTCATTTTGTTTTGGACGATTTGCGTGATTCAATTTTTTTCTATTGTCGAGTGTCTTGAAATCGGTTCAACTTTCGGGGCTGGCATTTCAACCCTCGCGGTTTGGAAATTGTGAACATTCAAGCCTACTCGGTCAATATGGTTTCGTTTGCCCCAAGAACCCCCGGGGTGTTTTCTGCCATGGACAATTATGAGTCAAAGACCCCAGGGGCAAGTGGTATTCTAGCGGACTATTTTTATGGGCAACCTCAGGGAAAGCCGCAAATTAAACTAGAATCAATTCCCCTGTACGATCTGATGAACCAGAATAAATATGTCCCCGGTGTGCTCTTTAGCGCACTAGCCTGACGACTGGTTCTTTTTGCTGAATTCTCCTGCTTTTCCAAATAAAAGCATTTTCGCGGTCACTTGACATTCCGGTCATTGTACGGATGATCGCAGCTTGGTAATTTGTGGATAAAGTCTGCTGCAAAATGGCCGATTAAACTACGAATACCGCGTAATAATGGCTGATGAAACAACACCCCCGCCGGAGGCGGGCCCGGCTGGTGAGAGCACAGAAGGACTGCCGTCTGTGCCGGAGGCTGGTAATCCCATGGATGAACCGACGGGAGAGCAATCTGGCGAAAGCACTGAGGACTTACCCCCCGCCCCCGAACCGGGCGAAGCACCAGAGCCTGAATTGGAGGAAGAAGGAGCAATTATTCCTGAGGATGAGGAGGGTGGTGAGGGTGCAGAGCCGCAACCTGAGGGATCAGCTTCCGGAGAAGAAAAAGAAGGTGATGCAGAAGAAGGGGAAGATGAGGAGGAGGATTCCGGCGGATCTATAAGCAAAACGGGATTCGTAGTGGTGTCCACGCTGACATTTTTACTAATGTTTGGCGGTCTGACTTGGTATTACATGAATGTGTTTGCTCCAAATCTTAAGGAGTTGGCGAAACTCAGCAAAATTACAGCGCATGCTAAGGAGGGGAATGCTACAGCCCAATATAAACTGGCGGAACAGTTGTATGGTAGCTACGTGACGAACAAAGCAGAGGGCAAGTCAGTGGACGGTCTGCTGATGCAGTCATACAAATGGTACAGCTTGGCTGCGAGGACGTATCTAGAGGAAGATAGTCATGCAGAAGGGCACGGGGATGATCAAGGTTCAGATAAACCCGAGGAAAAGAAACACGAAATAAGTGGCGCCAAGATGTTCGAGAAAGGTAAGGCGTATCACGAGGAATTCAAAAAGGCACATACGAAGAAAGATCAGCACGAAAAATTAGAATTAGCATTCAAGTGGTTGAGCCTTGCTCATGATGAGAAGGAACAAAATGCCCACGAGGAATTAGACAAGGTTAAGGAAGAAATTGAAAAGATGGGGCCAGGTTATTTTCCGATGGCTTCGTCAGTTGTTTTGGCGACGAAAAAGCTCAAAGAGTTGGAAGCAAGCCTTGCTCCGGACCAGCTTGAGAGCGCGCAGCACATGGTTTCATCCCACGCATTGAAAGCGGAACAGCATGGTCACGAAGCGCATTGGTCTTATGAGGGTATCACTGGTCCGACTCACTGGGGTGATATGAAAAAAGATTTCGCTCAGGCCTCGCATGGCACGCGGCAGTCACCCATAAATATTGATACGAAGAATGTGCTTGAGGCTGCATTTCTTAACCCGGTTCACTTCCGCTATAACTCCCAAAGCACCTTTGAGGTGGTCAACAACGGGCACACCATAAAGGTGAATGTATCTCCACCCAAAAGTGGAGACACAAAGGATAACTCAATCGAGATTGGTGAAAACCATTACAAGCTATTGCAGTTTCATTTTCATTCGAAGAGCGAACATAAGATTGACGGGAAACATACGGCAATGGAACTGCATTTGGTTCACGTACTTGAACACCATGACGATCATGATGAAAAAAGTGGTGATCATCACCCAAAGGCCAACGATGCTCATGGTGGAGGGCACGGGCCCACAAAACAGCCGAATTTGGCAGTGATTGGCGTAATGATTCGAGACCATAACAAGACGGATGCCAAGGTGCGTCCTGCGCTTGGTGACCACAGTGTGTTCATGGGCCAAATATGGGAGACGTTGGATACTCTGCAGAAGGAAACCCCGAAGGGAACTCGGGGCATGTTGCAGTTCAACATGGATCCCACCCGACTGCTGCCGAAGGAAGGGCATCGTTCTTACTTCCAATACCGCGGATCGCTTACCACGCCTCCATGCACAGAAAATGTATTGTGGACAGTGCTGGAGGAGCCCATCTACCTGACAACTGAACAGATCAACAAGTTCAAGAAGCTGCCTTTCTTTGACAAAATTGGACGGATCAACAATCGGCCTGTTCAGAAACTGAATGACCGGTATGTATTAAAGTTTAACGAGAAAAAACATAAGCCACACTGGAGTTATGAAGGAAAGGCGGGAACGAAGACCTGGGAAAAATATTGGCCGGTGGCGGGCAACGGAAAACGCCAGTCCCCGATTGACATATCCACCGCCGACGCTTTGGATGCGGAAAGATTGCCTGCCAAACTAAAGTATCCGATCCATCCACATTATTCGGAAAGTAATGTTACAATCGAAAACAATGGGCACACGATTCAGGCGAATTTTTCAAAGGATAACAACACACTGTTAATTGCGAGTGAACGTTACAAGTTGCTGCAATTCCATTTTCATCACAAAAGCGAGCATACAATCAATGGCAATCACACGGCGATGGAGCTGCATTTGGTCCATATGCAAGAGGCGAATCCGGCAAAATTGGCTGTGATTGGGGTCATGATTGAAGAAGGAGAAGAGGATAATCAGGCTTTGGTTGCGGCGAAGTTCTGGGAGGACTTGCCCGAGCCTGCCGGTAACGGACATAAGGGTCATAAAAATGGTGGCAAAAAGTCACAAGTTTTCAGTTTTGACCCTTCTACGTTTATACCAAAAGAGGGCGGTTACTTTCAATATCAGGGTTCGCTGACTACGCCGCCAGCTACAGAGAATGTACTGTGGACGGTGATGCAAAAGCCCATCAAGTTTTCCAAGAAGCAAATAGACGCATTTAGGGAGCTTTTCCCGTCGCGTAACAACCGCGAAGTGCAGAAGCCATTCGACCGACTAATTCAGCGATACAAAGGTTTGGGCAATTGATCAGCGGTCGCAGTTAATTTTTTTATTTGCCCCGAGCCTTTTTTCGAGGACATTCGTCTGGTTCATTACAGAGATAACCGCAGTCGTTTGCTGCGCAACGAGTTTATTTTATGGCAAATATTCCTAATATTCCCGTGCTTCGCTGGGGCGAGCCTTACGAGAGTCTAGAGGTCGATGAGGTAATTCATCACCGTACCGGAGAGGTGTTGGCGAAGGTGGGGCAGGCAAATCCCGGTCTAATGGCGCGTGACATGAAGAAGGCGCAGCGCGCGCGCGAGGTTCTGACGGAGATTCCCATAGCCGAGTTACGGGAGATGATGAAAAAGGCCGGCGATCTTTATCTGAATGCCACACTTCCTATGGGAGACAGCGAGCAAAGCCCGGATGATTTCGCTCGCCAGCAGAGTGCTTCGACGGGTCTGCCCGAGCATATGTGCAAGTTCAACATGGAGAAGAATCATTTCGTGTTGAACAACATGGATCAGATATTGGACGCGCTAACGCGGGGGCTGGAACTGGATATATTAACTCGGGGATATGGTGTGGAATCGCGTGGTGTGCCGGTGAGCTACCAAGCCAATGCTCCAGTGCTGGGCATGGTGTTGCCGAGCAACTCGCCGGGTGTGCATACGTTGTGGTTGCCGGTGATCCCGATGCAAATCGGGCTAGTCCTCAAGCCGGGACCGCAGGAGCCGTGGACGCCGTACCGGATGGCGTCAGCCTTTACAGAGGCGGGTGTGCCGAAGGAGGCGATCGCGATTTATCCTGGCGGCGGTGAGATGGGCGCGGAAACAGTGAGCCGTTGTGAACGCGTGATGATCTTCGGCAGCACGCAGACGGTAGAGCAGTACAAGGGCAACGAGAGCGTGCAGGTACATGGCCCGGGTTTCAGCAAAATTTTGCTTGGTGATGATTGCGTGGACAACTGGGAGCAGTATATCGACCTGATGGCTGAGTCCATTTACAAGAATAGCGGTCGCGGATGTATCAACTGCTCAGGCATTTGGGCTTCGCGGCACACCAAAGAGATTGCTGAGGCGTTGGCCGAAAAGCTGGGACCTATCGAGGCGAAGGATCCAACAGATCCTGATGCGGGATTGGCGGCTTTCACCGTTGAAGGTCAGGCGCAGGCAATCTGGGGAATGATTGAGGAGGGCTGCGAGGATGGTGGGACCACGCACATGACTGCCAAGCACGGCGATCGCCTAGTGGAAATGGAACGCTGTGCTTACATTCGTCCGACGATTATCCACTGTGATTCACCCGAGCGAAAATTGGCCAACACGGAGTATATGTATCCTTATTCTACCGTGGTGGAATGCCCACAAGATCAGATGATCGAGAAAATCGGTGGCACCCTAGTGGCTTCTGGTATCACCGAGGACGAAGCTTGGATCCGCGAGCTTATCGACGCCCGCAACATAGACCGTCTGAATATTGGTGCATTGCCAACCATTCAACTGAACTGGCTTCAGCCCCACGAAGGTAACATTGTTGATTTCCTATTCCGCGCACGCGCATTCCAGAGTACGGAAGAGAAAATCGCTGCGGTGACTCCAGCATAGCGAACAACCCATTCTTGACGAAAATCGCAAAATACGGATCATAAGCCCGTTTTAGGGAGGTGATTTTCGTTTTGCTGGCCGACGTGCCATTTGATAGTTATCTACTGCTAGCCGTGATGGCTATGTTGGCGGTGGGCTTTGCATGTGCTCCCCTAGTCATTTCGGCCATTCTCGCACCACGTAAACCAAATGATATCAAGCAATCCACCTATGAGTGTGGCCTGGAGTCGAAAGGCGATTCGTGGGTGCAATTCAAGGTGCAGTATTATCTGTATGCGTTGGCGTTCGTGATTTTCGACATTGAGATTGTGTTCATCTATCCGTGGGCGGTGGCGTTTACGGGATTGTCGTTTGGAGCTTTTTTGGCAATGGGTGTATTTATTTTACTGCTCGCGGAAGGACTGATTTACCTATGGATCAAGGGAGTGTTGACTTGGAAATGACGACTGAAAACACATCGCCCGGAATTGAGCTAGACGACAAAACGCGCGCCGAGCTGGAGCGTGCGGGGGTCATCGTGTCACAGGTGGATTTCCTCTACAATTGGGCGCGCGGCGGCTCGGTGTGGACACTTACATTTGGCCTTGCCTGCTGCGCCAGCGAGAGGATCGCGTCAGCTACTTCGCGTTCCGCCAACGCGCGGTTTGGCTCGGAGGTCTTCCGGCCGTCGCCGCGGCAGGCGGACCTGATGATTGTCTCCGGCACCGTCACCAAGAAAATGGCCCCGCAGGTCGTGCGCATTTACAACCAAATGCCCGAGCCGAAATGGGTCATCGCGATGGGTGCGTGTGCTATTTCCGGGGGGCCGTTTAAACAGGGCTACAATGTGCTCAAGGGCATCGACCGGTACATTCCTGTTGATGTTTATCTGCCTGGTTGCCCGCCACGGCCGGAGGCGGTGCTGCAGTCGCTTAATTACTTGCAGGAGAAAATTCGTACGCAGGACATTAAGTCGGATCCTGCCTTTACCGAGGGTCGCCGACAGTATCCTGTGCCACGGTTCACTGGTGCCGACCTCGAGCCACCGTTTAACCCCGAGGTGTGGTCGGCCCCAGAGAACCCCAACGGCGAATCCAGCGAGTCGCCCAAGGAAACTGCCGCATGAGCGAATTTTCCCACAAGGCTGTGTTGGAAAAATTCCCTGAGGCGGAATGGGATGAGGCCGCCGGTGCCATCATAGCTCCAACTGGAAAGACACGCGATATAGCCGAGTGGTTGCTTAACCAGGGAGTCGACTACTGCAGCAACGTCACAGGCGTGGATTACCTTGAGCGTGAGGTGAAAGAAAAAAAGACTAACGACGAGGGCGAGACCGAAACGGCAACCAAAACCGAGCCAGGCCGTATCGATGTGGTGTACCATCTTTATTCCATGTGCAACAAGTCCGGCCCGCTGGTGCTCAAGCAACGTACTAAACGTGAAACTGCTGAGGTGATGTCGTTGATGCCCGTCTGGCGCAGTTGCGAGTTACAGGAGCGCGAGGTGTTCGAGTTGTTTGGCGTGATTTTCAGGGGACGCCCTGACCTGCGGCGGATTTTATTGTGGGATGAGTTCGAAGGGTATCCAATGCGCAAGGATTATGTGGAGCCCTTTGACTACGAGTGGGAGCCCACGCCGCACGATGAGATTTTGGAGAAACATAAGCGAGGGAAAGTTATCGTTTGAGCACAGCCATCGCCCCCAATTATAAGGTAATCGAGCAGGACGGTTTGGAAACTAGTCTACTTGAGGTCTCGATGGGGCCGCATCACCCGAGTACACACGGCGTATTTCGTATGGATGTGAAGCTCGATGGCGAGACGGTGGTAGATCTTAAGCCTGTATTCGGCTATTTGCACCGTAACCACGAGAAGCTTGCGGAAAATATGAGCTATCTCGCCAGCATGCCTTTCACTGACAGCCTCGATTATTTTAACAGTATGACCAACAACTGGGCCTATGCTCTTGCGGCGGAGGAACTCATTGAGGTTGAGGTGCCCGAGCGCGCGGAGTACCTACGCGTGATCATGGCCGAGCTGACGAGGCTGGTGAACCATGTTTCGCTTGTAGGGTTTTTTATCAACGACCTTGGCGCGTTGGGTACGCCGTTGCTGTATGCCTTTCGAGAACGCGAAAAGATTCTCGATCTCTTCGAGCAGGCTAGTGGCGCGCGAATGATGTGTAACTACTTTCGATTCGGAGGCTTGCGCAATGACGTGCCCAAAGGCTGGCTGGATCGTACACGTAAGGTTGTTGACAGTTTTCCTGAGTTTCTCGACGAATACGAAAAACTACTCTGTGAGAACGAAATTATTCTAAGCCGTACACAAGGTGTCGGTGTGTTGCCACGTGACTTGGCGATCAGCGCGGGCATCACGGGTCCCATGCTGCGAGCCAGTGGCGTGGACTACGATCTGCGCAAGGTTGATAAGTACGGTATTTACGGCGATTTGAAGTTTCGCGTGCCTTACGGTGAAGTGGGTGATTGTTACGACCGCTTCATGGTTCGCATGCTTGAAATGCGGGAAAGTCTGGAAATTTTAAAGCAGGCACTGGATGGTATTCCTGAGGGGCCTGTGATGGGCAATGCCCCCCGCGTCTTCAAGCCCAAGCCGGCGGAAGTCTATGGTCGCGTCGAAGGACCGAAGGGCGAATTGGGGTTTTATCTAATCGCTGACGGCAAGCCGCAGCCCTACCGTTACCGTGTGCGACCGCCGTCGCTTATAAATCTAACCGTATTACGTGACATGTGCCTCGGTCAAAAGGTTGCCGATGCAGTAATCATCCTTGGCAGCATCGACATCGTCCTCGGGGAGGTGGATCGATGAGTATTCTTGGCGGTGGTATTCTAAAGGGGATGAAGGTGACACTTAAGAATTTCGTTGGCTCCTTCTTCGATAAGAAACGTGAGCATCGCCTTTTCACCAAGGGCTATGCGTGGAAGTTTGATGCGAAAAAGGAGCCTTTGCCCGAGCATGCCGGCGAATACGATCATGCCGATCGTCGCCCTGCCGATGATGCTACCACGTCCGTCACTCACCAGAGTCGCAACTTTCCTATCTTACTGCACGATGGGGGTGAACCGATTGATACCATCCGATGTGTGGCCTGCAAGATTTGCGAACGTGAATGCCCACCACAATGCATTTACATCGAGAAGAGCACGGACAAAAAACAGGATGCAACCGGCAAATCGCAGTTTTATCCTGTGACGTTTGATATCGATATCTCCGTGTGCATGAGCTGCCAAATTTGTGTCGAGGTTTGCCCTTTTGACGCCATCGTAATGGACAGCCAGTTCGAGTTGAGTACACCCGATCGGTTTGGGGGCCTACTGATGCGACGCGATAATTTGTTGAAGAGCAACGACTATTACCACGCTATTCATCCCGAGGAAGCTGCCGCTCGCGACAAGAAAATCGCTGAAGAGAACGCTGCTAAGGAGGCGAAGAAAAAAGCTGCTGAGGAAAGGAAACGTGCTGCCGTGGCCCGGTCGAAGGTGGAAACGGACGAGAAGAATGAGGACGCCGAATGATATCTGACCTCATGCTGAACATACTCGTTGCCACGGTGCCGTTGCTGGTCATCTTTCCAACCTTCTTTGCTCTCACCACCTGGGTGGAGCGGAAAGCACTGGCTCGTATCCAGAATCGTATTGGACCGGATAAGGCAGGTATTCCTTGCACCCGCATCGGCCTCTTTGGCTTGGGGCAGCCAGCCGCCGATGGGATTAAAATGCTGTTTAAGGAAGACATTGTTCCACGTGATGCGGACCGTCTATTCCACCTGCTTGCGCCTATTCTCGCCCTTATCCCTTCGATGGTGGTGCTGTGTCTCCTTCCTATCGATTTCCCATTCTGGACCAGCCATGTGAAGGCCATCCAAGCAGCTGCGATGGACAGTGCGGTGATTTTCTTTTTTGCGCTGACAGGCCTCGCTACATTGGCGGTATTCATGGCCGGTTGGGCCTCACGTAATAAGTACTCGCTCCTCGGTGGCATGCGTGCCATTGCGCAAATGGTCAGTTATGAAATTCCACTGGTATTGTCGGCGGCTGTGGTGGTGATGGCTGCAGGTAGCCTGAGCGCAGTGGACATTGTTCGTGAGCAGCAATTCCTATGGTTTGTGTTTACGCCGTGGGGTTTTGCGGCGTTCGTGATCTTTTTCATCTGCGCTTTAGCTGAGACTAATCGCTCCCCGTTCGATCTGCCGGAGGCCGAGAGCGAGATCATCGCCGGCTACTTTACCGAGTACAGCGGTTTTAAGTTTGCACTCTTTTTCCTCGGTGAATATATCGCCATGTTTGCAATCAGTGGACTGGCTGTAATTCTCTTCCTTGGCGGTGGACATGGACCGGGCTCAGATATCGCGTGGATCGCCTGTGGATGGTTTCTTGCCAAACTTTTCGGGCTTATTGCCATTATGATTTGGTTGCGTGGCACACTGCCACGGCTGCGAGTCGACCAGTTGATGGCTTTCGCATGGAAGTTTCTACTGCCACTTTCCATTCTAAATATTTTTATTACCGGTGCGTCGATACACCTGCTGGCTGGCGGCGGCCTGGAGCCTTATGTAGGGCGTCCACAAATGTTGCTAAGGATGATTGAAGATGCCAGTCCGCTGGTGCTCAGTGCATTGTGGGTTGTTGGAATGGTTGTTTTATACGTTGCGGCCTGTGGGCTGGACAATCTCAGTCGTCCCAAGGTGCGTCCACGCGAACCGTTGTATTTCCCGGAATGAATCAGGAACTTGCATTTTGGATTTTGTCAGGCATGGCGGTGCTTGGCGCCTTAGGGGCAGTGTGTCGCCGTAACCTTGTGCATGGCGTGTACTCGTTGATGCTCTTCTTCGGCGCGCTTGCGGGAATGTTTTTGCTGTTGCTGGCAGAGTTTATCGCTGCGGTGCAGGTGCTCGTATACATCGGTGCGGTAGGTGTCCTGTTGTTGTTTGCAATTATGCTTACTGAGCGTGTAACGGGTGATAATGCCCGACGTGTGATGGCCCGTGGTTGGTTTTGGGGTATGCTTGCGGCGGCAGCAGTGTTTGTCGCACTCATTTGGCCTGCAGTTTCCACTCTTCGCCAAACCGTTATAGAACAATCAGTTGAGCCGTCAGTTGAAAAGCTTGGACACAAACTAATGGATCCATATGTTGTAACGCTTGAGATTCTGGCGTTGCTACTTACGGCCGCGCTTATAGGTGCGGTGGCCGTAGCGCAAGGCGCGCACGCAGACGAAAAGGAGGAGAAGGCGAAATGACCTTGCAGCACGTACTTACACTTTCGGCGGTGCTTTTTTGTATTGGACTCTTCGGGGTCCTTTCACGGCGTAATACAATCGTCGTGCTGTTTTCCATCGAAATTATGCTGAATGCCGCAAATCTGAATTTTATCGCGTTCTGGCGTTACAGTAACGATCCATCCCTGTTAACGGGCCCCATTGTTACGCTGTTTACCATCGCCGTGGCCGCTGCGGAAATCGCTGTGGGGCTTGCACTAGTCATAGCCGTTTACCGACATTTCAGGTCTGTTGACTTGGAAAAAATTGACACTTTGAAGGAAGAATGAGCTTCAACACGTTGGCAATCATTCCGTTGCTACCGTTGATAGCTGCCGCTATCACGAGCGGTATTCAATGCGGTCGGCGTGCGGCAGCACTGGCCATCGCGGCGATGGTAGTTTCGTGTGGTGTGTCGTTGAAGGCATTTAGCCACTCATGGGATATGGTGCCCGGTTCAGTGGATACCTTCAATGTTCCATGGTTGACACTCGGAGCCACGCAACTCGACTGGAGCTTTGTGCTCGATCCATTGACAGGCTGCATGCTTGCGATGGTCACTTTTGTGGGCTTGCTCATTTTTATCTATTCCGCTGGCTACATGAAAAATGATGAAAGAATGGCTAGATTCTTTTGTTACCTTTCGCTCTTCACGGCGGGCATGTTGGGCTTGGTGCTTTCTAACAGCCTGTTGCTGCTTTTCATGTGCTGGGAGATTGTCGGTCTTGCCTCATATCTACTCATCAGTTTTTGGTTTCATAAACCTGAAGCTGCTGCCGCGGGGAAAAAGGCATTCATCGTCACACGCATTGGCGACATAGGATTTTTAATTGGCATTCTGCTGGTGTTTCAGTCAGCGGGCACACTGACTCTCTATGGCGACAACAGTCTCTTCGGTGATAATACCCCCGGAGCTGCTTCCATGATCCTCAGCCAGCCTGAATTGAAAGTGATGGCCGGCGCAATAAGTTTGCTCCTATTCTTTGGGGCGATGGGCAAATCTGGCCAAGTGCCGCTGCACGTATGGCTTCCGGATGCGATGGAGGGCCCCACGCCTGTATCCGCTTTGATCCATGCAGCAACGATGGTGGCGGCCGGTGTATTTCTTGTTGCTCGCACTTTCCCATTCTTTGAGGTTGGGCAAACAGAGCATATTGTCGCTGCCGTTGGGGCCGTTACTGCATTGGTTGCCGCACTCATCGCACTGGGACAGTACGATTTAAAACGCATCCTAGCTTTCTCAACCATCAGCCAACTCGGACTGATGATGGTTGGCATCGGGGTAGCAGGTGTTGCGGTGGGGATGTTTCATCTTTTAACGCACGCTTTCTTCAAGGCCCTCCTCTTCCTTGGTGCAGGCTCAATCATCCATGGCTGCCATGAACAGCAGGACATCCGTAAAATGGGTGGCGTGTGGAAACCGATGCGGATCACTTCTATCGCATATATGTGCGGCGCGCTGGCACTGGTGGCGTTTCCATTCACGAGTGGGTTTTTCAGCAAGGAGGCGATACTAAATGGTGCGTGGAAGAAGCCTGACGATCCGCACATGATGGGCATCTTCTGGATCTGTGCGCTGGCCTCGCTGCTCACCGCACTATACATGACTAGGCAGTGCTATTACGTGTTTGCAGGGGAATATCGAGGCAAAAAGAAACCACACGAGAACGGGAAATTTATTGTGGCTCCACTGGTTATCTTGTCTCTCTTCTCAATTTTTGGTGGTCTCGCACATAACATACTCCCCTCAAAGCTTGGAGTGGAAGAGCAACCGCATCATTCCTTGGTTATGTACATCGGTATTGGGGTTTCGTTGGGTGGCATTCTGATTGGCTGGTTGGTTTACAGCAGACGTGCATTGGGTAAGAACGCTGATCCACTGGCTCCGGCATCGTTGCAGAACCGTCTGTATTTTGACGAGACTTACGAGGCTACCATCGGGCGGCTTTGGACGCTAATCACCATTATCTGGGAGCAGTTCAACGAGTTGTTGCTGTTCATTCGAGACCTGATGGCATCGCTGTGCCGAGGGCTTAGTCACTTTTTTGCAATCGCAATTGATCGGCGGATGATCGATCACTTTGGATTTGATGGTGTTTGTGAGGCCATTCGAGGTGGGGCGCGAACGGTCGTTAAGTCACAGTCAGGGTTTCTTCCCGCCTATCTTCGATACATCGCACTAGGTGCGGTAGTCCTTGGCCTATTGGTTTTCTGGATGAAATGATTTCAGCACTTACATTTGCCCCGGCTGTGGCCGCGTTGCTCATCCTGATGACGCCGCGCCATCGTACGCTTGAGATGAAATGGCTGGCAATGGGCGGCGCGTTATTTTCACTGGCCCTTGCTCTTACGGTGGTTGGCTTATGGGGTTACTCCACTGATGCCTACAATGAGCGTATAACTTGGATCGCTGCACTTGGAATTGATTACCACGTTGGCATCGACGGTCTGAACGCACTTGTACTGCTGCTGTCCGCATTGCTTGCGCCCCTTGCGGTGCTGGCATCTTGGGGTCAGGAAGAGCGGGCAAAGCCCTACTTTGCACTACTTTCATTACAGTTTACTGGTCTCTTCGGTGCATTTACAGCTTTGAACTTTTTTCACTGGTTCATCTTTTGGGAAATGGCTTTGGTCCCGGCTTTCTTCCTAATCAAGCTTTTCGGGAGTGGGAAAAACCGACATAGCGCTGCGTTGAACTTCTTCCTTCTCACTGTGCTTGGCAGTGTAGCGATGCTAGTTGGCTTTCTGGCAGTGTATCAAAAAACAGGCACATTTGACTTTATCAGCCTTGCCGCACGCGCAAGGGAAAATCCAATTGAGATTTCGCCGCTTGTCTTTTGCGCCATCATGGCTGGGCTGTGGGTTAAGGTGCCGTTGGTGCCACTGCATATTTGGCAAGCTCCTGCGTATGCTGCTGCACCGACACCAGTGGTGATGCTGCTTACGGGAGTCATGTCTAAGATGGGTGTGTACGCTTTTCTCCGGATCATCGTTGAGATTTTCCCAAGCCAACTCAACGCAAATGCTGGCGGCCTTCTTGCTTTCGCGCTCATCACCATTCTTTGGGGTGCTTTTCTTGCCCTGAGACAGACCGACTTAAAACGCCTGCTTGCTTTTTCGTCACTCAACCACGTGGCGTATTGCATACTAGGTGTGGGGGCTGTGGGTATGGCCATAAAAATGTCACCCACAGAACTACCGCTTGATGCACGCGCGCTGGCGTTACAAGGGGTTATATTGCAAATGTTCGCCCACGGTCTTGCGGCAGCCGGTTTGTTTTACATGGTTGGCATGCTTGAAGAACGCACTGGGAAACGAGGTCTGGACGACTTCGGTGGCTTAAGCAAGGCTACGCCGAGATTTGCGGCGGCATTTTATATTTTAACTTTCTGTTCGCTCGGATTGCCTTTCTTGGCAGGATTCGCCGCTGAGTTTTTGATTTTTAGCGGTTCGTTTGCCGTGGCCGCACCAGAAACCGTACTTGCGACAGTGGGTTTGTTGGCCACCGCTGTTTTCCTGCTTACAATGTTGCAGAGGATTTTCACTGGCCCCACTCCCGAGCGGCTGCAGTCTCTACCTGATCTTAATCTTCGAGAAACTTTTGTGCTGATACCGATTTTAATTTTTGTGTTCTGGGCCGGAATATCACCCGGAACGTTCTTGAACTTGAGTAATCTTGCTGTGGAACAGCTGGCCCAACTAGCACCCTGACCGATGATCGCGTTGCTGACCATTATCATCAGTTTCGTAGGTGCGCTGTTGTGCGGTTTAACGCCTGCGCACTATCACCGGCAGATTCGCTGGTATGCGCTGTTCACTGCCTTGCTCGGCTTGGGCGTGGGTGTGTGTTGTTGGCTGCGGTATGATGAACCTGGTGCGATTGCCGACATGATTGAATTTCCATGGATACCGGAAATTGGAGTTAAATTCATTACGGGCTTTGATGGGATCAGTCTTCCTTTGCTGCTTGTTACCGGACTCGTTGCCGTATGTGGCGTATTATTTACCTGGGACCTTGATCAACGTGCCAATGAGTTTTACGCCTATTATTTCGTTCTCATTGGTGGAGTGTATGGTGTGTTCCTTTCACTCGACCTCTTCCTGTTGTTTATATTTTACGAGATCGCTGTGGTGCCAAAATATTTCCTCATCACCAATTGGGGAGGGGAACGCCGAGAATTTGCGGCCATGAAGCTGGTGTTATATTCATTTGCGGGTAGCGCATTGGTGTTGCTGGGTATGCTGGCAATTTACTTTACCGCTGGTGCGGAAACATTTGATCTAAACGAGTTGGGTTTTCTTGCTGGCAAGGAGCGGTTTACACCCGGGTTTCAAGCCGTTGTGTTTCCGATCCTGTTCCTCGGTTTTGCCATCCTTGCCGGCATGTGGCCGTTCCACACTTGGGCACCCACAGGTCACGTGGCTGCGCCTACGGCGGCCTCAATGCTGCTCGCTGGTGTGGTGATGAAACTTGGGGCGTACGGCTGCCTGCGTGTAGCCGTTGGACTACTTCCAGCTGGGGCACAACTGTGGGCACCGCTGATTGCCGTGGTGGCTATTGTAAACATTGTCTATGGAGCGCTTGTTGCACTGAGGCAAAACGATTTCAAGTTTGTGATTGGTTACTCAAGCGTCAGCCACATGGGTTTTGTCCTTTTGGGCATTGCCACCTTGCACACCATTGGCCTTACAGGTGCAGTACTGCAAATGTTCTCTCATGGAATAATTGGGGCGGCACTATTTGCCATGGTCGGCACCGTGATCTATACGCGTACTCACACACGAATGCTTGATGATTTCCATCGACTCATGGAGCGAATGCCTGCCATCGCCTGGGTCTTTGTGGTGGCGGGCTTGGCATCGATGGGATTGCCTGGATTCAGCGGCTTTATTGCAGAATTATACGTGCTAATCGGCGTGTGGCAGTCGAGCATTTTGTCAGGCTGGTCAGGCTGGATCGTAGTTGGAGCCGGTCTCGGCATCCTGCTTACTTTTGGCTATACGCTCGTTAAGATTCACGAGGCCTTTTTTAGTGAGCGTGATACAACTGAAGCCAATGGTGAGCCAGCGACAGCTTACTCACCAATGACAATCCCCGAGATCGTGGGCTGTGCCATATTGCTTGGGGCTTCGTTGCTCATAGGTTTGTTTCCTTGGCTGTTAACCAGTCGCATAGTTCCGAGTTTGGAAATTATTATTGATCGACTGCCAAATTAATCAAACGAGATGTCTTACGTCACACTGCTGATTTCACTGCTGCCCGACCTGATCGTGGTGGTAGGGATTTTTCTCGCTCTGGGGCTAGACTATACCTGGCTGCGCGCGCGCGATGTAGCAGACCGAACTCGGATAATTGCGCGTGTGGCCACTTGGAGCTTGTTCTTGGGCCTTGGTGGTATAGCTGCTCAGCCTACCATAATGAATATTGGGGATGGCCAATTCATTTATTCGCAGATGACCATTACCTTGAAGACGGTCATTTTTGCCTTGGGAATAGTGGTGGTTGAACTCACAGCACGCACGCCAATTTGTAAACATGTCAGCGAGTTTTACGCGCTTCTCCTTTTCAGCACCTTGGGTATGGGGTTGGTGATTACCAGTGGCAATCTACTTTCCGCTTTCGTGTCGTTGGAACTGATGAGCCTGAGCCTGTATGCAATGACCTCAATGTGGCAACACCGCCAGGCCTCTGCCGAAGCAGCATTAAAATATCTTATTTTTGGTGGCGTGTCAGCGGCATTTCTACTCTTCGGGCTCAGTTACCTTTACGGCGCAACACAGTCACTTGAAATGTCGATGATCGCCCAGCGAGTTCTCGCACAACCGGTAATGGAACCGTTGGTGGTTTTGGCATACCTGTTTATTTTCATTGGATTGGGTTTCAAGATAGCCCTCGCACCCTTCCACTTATGGGCGCCGGATGTATATCAAAACGCACCCACTCCGACTGCTGGCTGGATAGCAAGCGGTTCCAAAATTGCTGCAGTTGTCCTGCTGATTAATATCCTGGAACCCGCTTTTGGCGGAAACCCCGCCGTGCAAACAGCCCTGGGTGCTGCCCTTGCGGCGTTGGCTGTGCTCAGTATGGTCTGGGGAAACCTCGCCGCCATCCGGCAAAGCAACCTCAAGCGCCTACTCGCTTACAGTGCCGTGGCCAACGCCGGCTATTTGTTGGTGGGTCTTTTGGCCTTTTCGCCAATCGGCCGGGCTTCAGTTCTGTTTTATGCGCTGGTTTATGCGTTGGCCAGTCTGGGTGCGTTTGGAGTCATCTCCATTCTTTCAGATCGTCTTGGTCGAGATGCCGAGATCGATGATTTTCGTGGTTGCTGGAAGAATATGCCCGTGCTGTCTACGCTATTTATGATCTTTGTCCTTTCAATGGCTAGCATCCCTCCGCTTGCCGGCTTTATTGGAAAATTTTATCTATTTTATGCTGCCATAGGCAGCTACCCCGATGTGGCCGATTGGTCTGAAGGTTGGTATTGGCTGGTGGCACTGGCGTTGCTAATGAGTGTAGTATCGCTCTATTACTATCTAAAGATACTCAAACCATTTCTGGTGTTTGATCCCGGTGACAATTACCCTAGTCGACCTGAAGATTCGAGAGCAGCGACATTTGCGCTCGCAGTGATCGCTATTCTGTTGGTGGTAGCTGGTCTGTTCCCTCAGCCAATTTTCGATATTTTCCGATCCATGGGTTAATGTCATTTTCCTGACGACTCAAAATGAAAACCTATTCTCATCTGAGACAGGTATCCCAGCTAAATCATCAATCACGGGAGATTTGGAAAGAACAATGAGATCAGGGTGAGCATCTTATGAATCAGCATGGTAGGGTAGGATTCTCTTAGCGTTGAAACTTACAACCATTTAGCCAGGTTGGAACAATAGCTAAACTCCATGGCCCTTTAATGGCTTTGGAGGTTTGCGGCCTAACGGAACCGATAGTTTGGTCACGTGTGGGCCTCCCGTCGACTTCAAAAAGGTAAGGATATGCACCTGATGGTAAGCTGATCATAGTTTGCCAGCATCTCTGTCTCCAGTGCATTCTAATGCGTTTTTTATGATTGGGGAATAGCCCACACAGGTAGACTTCAGAACTGAGATCGCCCGGACAAATAAACACTGTTTGTTTACTGATTGGCTCGTAGTGATTCATTATTTAGTTAAGAGTAGGGAGTAACTGCCCGATATCCTGAGTAATCCCCGAACAAGCGATAGAAACAATTAGTCGCTGATGAACATCGTATAAATCGAGTACTTCCTCACCGCAACCGCAACTACACTGGACCATCCAAGCCTCGGCAATGTGGGTGATGTCCAAATCTAAGATCACATCTGGACTTTTGAGAACAATTTTTACATCGTTACAGACAACAGAATGGAACTTTACTTTGCAGGTTTGCTTTCCCACAGAGTTGAGCAAGGTGATACGTTGGGCACATTGGGTTTTGGTCAATTTAGTGAAAAATGCAGGCAGGGCTTTGTGTTCTATTCGCCGTGAAATTTCCGGGTGCTTCATAAGGTCTCGCCTACGTACATCCACAAACCAAAGTAATCCCCAACCAGTTTTCTGATGTTTTACATGCCTTTCACATCTTGACTGATAAGAGTTTGCAAGTGTAAAGAACGGCTCTAGAAAGGAATGGCGTGTAAGCCAAATTTGATGGGCGACACCTTCGTCACCGAAAATCTCAAGTCGAAACGATTTTTTTCCGTTTGAATCGGATTGTTGTACCGCCCATGTCTGTCTCCATTGGCTGAAGTCATATACTAAGTCTGGATGCGCTTCATTTATTTCGAGTGTATCGAGTTGATGCCAAAATATATTTGGAATGATCCCCCTTCCAATTCGCCGATGGACCACAGCACCTAAAGAAACATTGGTAAAGCAAACTTCCCTCAATTTTTTCACTGTGTCGGCAAAAGCTGCCCTATCACAATCCAAAGCCACTCGGACTTCTCGATCATCAAGAATATTAAGATTCTCAGGACGGATACCATATTTTAATTCCGGCTTGAAATTAAGACTAATGATTTCTCCAGGTATACGATTTGAAGGTTTTTTCATTTCAGGGAGACGGTTGCTTCCCGTTTGCATATGTTAATATTAGCATGCACGGACCTATTTGAAAATGAGACTCAATCTCAAGTCAATGATCAATTGAGTTTTTTGTGAGTTTTCTGGAACTCATGGATGTGTTTTGGGAATCGAACCCAACGAACATCGAATCCCCAGTTTTCAGGGAAAATACAGCTATCACACTCATATCCCAGAAAGCCCTGAGAGACCCAATTCTCCCTATGTCTAGAGTGCTATTGGTGTGTGGGATTCTTCGTTTCAATGAATCTCAGTGTTTCTCAGGAGAATATGGGAGAACAGTGAGATTGAAGTGAGTATCCTCTGAACTTCTCTGAATCAGGATGGTCGGGTAGAATTTTCTGAAGGGATGAAATTACTTATACTTTTATTGGTCGGCCTGCGTTCTCTCTCAGCTGCTGACAAACCGAATATTGTTTTTATCCTTGTTGATGACATGGGGTTTTCCGACATCGGGGCTTATGGCGGTGAGATTAAAACACCTCACATCGATTCATTAGCTCAGGGAGGTGTACGCTTTTCAC
>CAYUXV010000247.1:0-6646 GCA_964448875.1 uncultured Verrucomicrobiota bacterium | reverse complement strand
CTCTTTCTGCTCCTCAGTAAGGTTCATTTCCTCATGGAGTTCCCTCAGAATGTGTTTGAAATTAATCGGACGCTTACCGTGTTCCTTGTCATCATCACCACGCTCGGGACGACCCTGGTTGTCACGCCCACCACCGGGCTTTTGGCTTCCTTCATCATCTCGACGCGAACGAGCCCCTTCCTCGAGTAAATCCTCAAGTTTTGCGAGCTGATCTTCGGTCAAAATCTCCGCAAGGTTCTTTTTGAGCCACTCATGTAAGGCCTTCAAATCTTCATGTTTCTTCCGCTTTTCCTCCGGGGATTCTGCTTTTCGATCTGCAATAGCCTTCTTCTTTTTGGCGAATTCACGGTGCAGCTCACGCCAAGCCTTTTCCTGCTCTTCATTCATCCCAAGCTTATCAGAAAGGTTTTTTCCTTCGCCCTTGAGTCCGTCCCCCAGACGATCCTGATCCGGCCGCTTACCTTCAGGGCTGCCTTTCCCACCATGTCCACGCAGTTTTTCGCGTATTTTCTCGGCATCAGACTTCCCTTTGCCTGGCTGCTCATCCTGTTCAGCGCCGCGGTTCTTTTTCTTTTCACCGCCAAGCTTCTTTCCCGAAAGAGCCTGCCCCACGGCGAACGTGCTGCTCAAACTGATTGCTAGAATTCCAGCAAGGATATAATTGTTTTTCATGGCTGCTTTCCCTCTCTGTTGTTTTCGCTGCTTTTCATGGTCTACCCAAGTTGTAATGCATCGGACGAGGTAATCGCATAAGTGGTTACAATAATTTTCACAGCATATAAAAAATGATTGTTTGTAACCGGACACAACTCATTGGCGTCAAAGGAATTGGTTGTGATAATGCACTGATTTGGTTGCATTTTTCAACGAAACCACTAACTTGACGACATGAAGTTCAAACCAACCGTTTTGATCCTCACACTCCTAGTTGCTGGCTGTGGAGGCAGCGATGGTGATAAAAAAGCCACGACTAATAAACAGGCAGGACAGCCAAACCAAGCGGCTGCAGGCAGTGAAGTCGATGGCAGCAAATTGATCGTCCAGGGTGAAATGGCGATGCAAAACATCAACGGCCAGTTTACACCTTTCACTGGAACAGCAATTTATTACTACGAGAATGGCACCAAGCATGAGCAACACGTATATGTGGATGGCTTAATGGAAGGCAAATCCCAGTGGTGGTATGAGAACGGCACCAAGGCTGGTGAAGCGTCCAAAAAACAAGGCAAATGGGATGGTGAATACATGGAATGGTATTCCAGCGGAAAGAAAAAGGTTATGGCCAACTGGAAATCCGGAGAATTTGAGGGCAAGGTTGTTATTTTTTATGATGACACTGAAAAACCCCAGAAAGTAACAAACTACAAAAATGGTAAAAAAGACGGCAAGGCCATTGGCTACTACGCGACCGACAACAAAGAATGGGAAACAAACTGGCAGGACGGCGCAAAACATGGCGACCACAAGGAATTTTTCCCCGACGAAACACTGAAAAGCAGCTTCCAGTACGACAATGGCAAACGCAAGGGACAAGGGTTGGTCTGGTATCCGGCGAACCCAAAACTTGGCATCACTGACCGAGTCCTGGCCAAGGAAATGAATTTTGTAAATGACAAGCTGCACGGAACATATAAGGCATGGTGGCCCAACGGAGTTCCAATGAAGGTTGCAAATTTCAAAAACGGTAAATTAGAAGGCCTTGCACAAAGCTTCCATGAAAACAGACGGGTCTCTGAAGAGGCAATGTATGTTGATGGCAAGCAGACCGGCTTTCGTGCATACAACGAACTGGGGCAACCAATAGGAACCGCATCCGTTGCAAAGAAGCTTCCGCAGGGCCGAACGCATCTCTGGCCGTCACAAGCCGAAATCCAAAAACTGTATCTCAATCAACCAGCAGCGGTGATTCAAAAAGACTTCGGCAATCCGGACATGACGAAATTGCCGTGGATAGGTTACAGAAACATAAATATACAAGGTCAACCGACCCAGTTGAACATTCAGCTTCAAAACAACAGAGTGGTAAAGGTCACCTTTATCAAAAAATAAGCTCAGCCGGCAACCCTCGTAAATCTTCCATGCTCGATCTGCGGATTATCGGTTTGGTATTGGGCATGCTAATGAGCCTCTCATGCGGCGAAGGAGATGAACCAGCAGCCCAAACAAAGGGTACTATTCAGAATAATTCTTCCACGGGAAATAATGCCTCGGTGCCCGCTCCTGAACCAATAGACCCTGAACCAGAGAAAATGGGTGCGCTCCATCTTTACCGCAACTCTTCAGGCGCATTCTTTGAAGTCCTGCAACTTGCCGAGGACCCGTTCAACGGCATCCATTACCCCGACGATTTTTTTGATGATCAAAACAAGGATCCTAAAACGGAACATGTTTTCAAGAACGGCAAGCTCACCACCCGTGTGGAATACCAAAGCCCTGCGATAAAAAAACTGGAACTGGAATTTTGGGATAATGGCGGAATCAAACATGATATCCGTTTCAATTCCGGAGGCGCACCCATCTCAACAAACATGTTTAACGAAAACGGTGAAGCCCTCAACCAAAGTACAATCCTTGCGCCTGGGCGCAGGATGAATTGGTATAGTGGCGGTGGAAAGGGAACGATTGAGTTTTCCTATTGGAATGCAAACACGAATCTTGTGCGCCGCGATTTAGGCTCGCCTGACAAAATTGAGGGCAGCACGTGGACATACAGAAACATGAAGATGACGGATACCCGTACTCGTCAAAAGCGCACCACCATCCAATTCCACTTTGGATCCGTAGTCACTAACATTGTCGTCCAGCCTTGATGCACGACGAGCAGGTGGTTCATACCTCATTTTTGTGGAGAGAATCTCAACCGCCAAAGACACCCGATCTGCCCACAGTCCAACTATGACGTTGCCCGTAATAGGGCGTGGTGATACTAGTGGGTCGTGAAAGTATATTCGTTTATTCTTGCCGCCATGCTTTGCGGATGCGGTGGCTCGGAGCAAAATAAGGAACAGGCCAGCAACACGAAAGCATCCGCACCTAACGGAGAACCTGGATCAATCAAGCCCTCCCCAGAGCCGCCCAAGGATGAGTCTAAGCCAGCACCAATCAATCCAACTCCCCAGCCGCCAAAAAAGAAACCGAACAAGCCCGCAGGCAAACCCACCGGGGGCACCACTCGTCCCGGCCAAGGAAGCAAGCCGCAGGGACAAAATAATGCAGGCAAAAAACCCGGGAACAAGGCTGGAGGCCAGGGAGCCAGTAAACAGCCCGGCAACAGCAAGGCCCAATCACAGCAAATTTTCCAGCGACGCTGGGCATTGCTGGTGGGAACTGCCAGCCAAGGCCAATGGCCGAACTACCAGGTTGTTCAACAGAGCTTGGGCAAACCCGATCGACAAAAACAAAATGTCACAATGAACACAAAGGCAATCCTCAAATCCAATGGGAAAGGTGCCGTAAATCCTGCCGCGCAGAATTCCCCGAATGTGGCACGTTGTGTCCGTTGGGATTATCTTGATGCACCAAAAGGACAGCAATCGATCCAGCTTTATTTTTTCAACGGATCATTGGCCGGATTCCAGTTGGTCAAAACCGGAGGCAAACAATCCGGGAACAAAGCCGGCGGCCAAGGTGGCAAGAAACAACCGGGCAACAACCGTCCGGGCGGGTTTCCGAATAATCGCCCCAAGGGAGGATCGCAGGGGCAAAAAAACGGGAACAAAGCCGGCGGCCAAGGTGGCAAGAAACAACCGGGTAATGGCAATCGGCTCAGGCAAAATAACGGTTTCAACAATCTCGGGGAAAAGTAAACTCACGACATCATTAGCTCCTGCCGCACGTTCAGCATCTTCCTTCCCATCATTCAACATTACCAGTGGCTGATCAAGGGATGTTAAAGCCAGCCAAATGAACGAGAAGAAAATCAAAAATTGAGGCTTCTGAAGAAGAGGACAATACATCCTCCTATTTTTACTCAACTTAACTCCAGAGCCTACATATCGGTGAGGACTCATCGTAATATCACTCTACCCCGATAGTCAATGACGGAACGAAGCCAATGATTTTTGGTAATACCACTGATGCGTTCTGTTGTCCTAGAATTGACGCCAATTTTGCGGTGGGTATGTTCGGTGGCGAGAAAGTCTTCAACACCGCTCTACAACCCAACACCTGAGGACCAACAAGAAATCCGTCTACCCTAAAGCCTAATCATTGACACACTCATGAGCCACCTAAACCCGAAGTTACACGAGGGCACGTACGTCTTCACCTCAGTGCCAATTGATACGGACATCAATAGCCTAACCGTTGTTGCAAGCATGCACGAAGCCGAGGGCCTGACAGTGGTGTTACCTGAGCAGCAGGCGATCCAGCAAGGTTTCCCTATTCAATTTCGTTGCAGCTGGATCACCCTGGGCATGGAGTCAGCATTGGAGTCAGTTGGTTTAACTGCCGCGTTTGCTCGCGCATTGGCCGATAAGTCAATTTCCTGTAATGTTGTTGCCGGCACATATCATGACCATCTGTTTGTCCCTCTGGATCGTGCTGATGATGCGCTGCAATGCCTGCGAGAGCTGCAGACAGATGACAATGAGTAGCTAACACTTAATCCCCTTTGGTGCACTGTCCGTATGTTCAGGCTACTCGCTTCACCGACTGCTTGAAGATGGGTTTCTCAGGGTGATTAAATTTCTTCGTAGGTTTCCACGGTGATATCCGCCATCACGTCGCCCGTGTGTTTCGTGCTCAAAGGCTCAAACAACAATAAATGAGTTTCTTCTTTAGCAGAGGGCTTATGCTCAACACCTCTTGGAACGATGTAAAACTCGCCGGGATTCACGATGACAATTCGATCTCTCAGTTCCAATGTTAACTTGCCTTTCATCACCATAAACAATTCATCCTCCTCATCATGCTTGTGAAAAACGAATTCACCCTGGACCTTTGCCAGGATAATTTGCTGACCATTCAACTCTCCAATCCTCTTGGGAGACCAGTGATCGGAAAAGAGCCCGAACTTTTCCTGAATATTAATTACATCCATGATCGGCATAGTTCGCTGAGAGTACCAACGCACTTATCTGCTGAGGAGGGTTTTCTCCTTTAATCCAGCTGTGTATCGAGAGATGCCATGCTTGCCAGCATAAGAGAGGTCTTTAAGATCACGGCAAAATGAAAAGCATCGTGGTCTTTTGACAAGTTCATAGCATCACTTTTGAAATCAGACACCCCTGTGGAAGAAGAAAAATTGATAATGGAAAAGCCTGCCAGCTTTTCACTCCCGCACTACATTATTAAAATACTGTTTGTAGTGGTTATCCTTTCCACCGGCTTCCTCTACCTTGTAGCCCACAAAAAAGGTGCACCTGAGGTTGCGACAGTGAAGATGGTGTGCGGACTCATCCTCTTGTGGATAGTGATTGGAGGGACACTGATGTATCGCTTTCGTGACCTTGTACGTGAGCACATTCAGCGTATGCCTTTTGATTGGCGGGTAAAATTTGCACTTTTCAGCACAACCCTCGCTCTCATTGAAGAGGCTTTCGCTGTCTCCATGACCAATCTAGCCCCACTTCTTGGGGTGAAGACAGGGGAAGCATATATCACCGCTTCCACAAACTATTTTGATGTTGTCCTGTTTCACAGCGTCGTTGTGTTTGTCCCACTTTTCATCGCTTGGGCGGTTTTGCTCTCGCGTTATAACTTTTCGCCATTTTCAGTTTTTCTGCTCTTCGGCCTGATGGGCATCGTTTGCGAGGCCTCAATTAACCCAGCAGGAGCACTTTTTGGTTTTGCACAATGGATCTTCATTTACGGACTTATGGTTTACCTGCCTGCATACTGTATTCCAATGGAACGCGGTGCGCTGGCTGTGCGATGGTATCATTATATGTTTGCCATACCCCTGGCTTTCCTCATAGCTGTCCCTCTCCTGCTTCCTATCATGTATGTGGTGGGGAACGTATTGCAGCACCCGCAAGGAGCGCATTTCTAGAGCCTCAGATGGCAAATTTTGAAAAAGGGGCAGAAATCTATCCGTATTCTCCATTGTTAAACAGTAAAACTAAAGGTATTGTAACCATTTCACCGGAATGGACATAACTTATGGTGGGACAAATGATGAGCATTTTTGACATACCAAGATTCAAACGTGCGGGCCAATGGATCATCGCGGGGCTGAATTTGTGGTTTGTTACACTGGCGCAACCTTCACTCGGTGCGGACAAGAGTATTGAAGAGAAAACTAAAATCCACCGGCTTGATACAAAGCAGCGCTCACCTTATGACGCATTCATCTACATTAACCGAATTCCCGCCAAGGCTGATGAAGGGGAACAGCCTGAGGATTTTGCCGCACGCATCTTCAGCCGGCTCGCAAATCAGGAAGGACGCATTCTCATTAAGCTACCACAAGGCATGACTCGGGATGCCTATCTCGGTTACAAAACTTTTCTTCGCACCGACGCCAAGGCCAGTAACGGCAACTGTGTCGCCTGCCATACTCCCTCGGCATTCACTGATTTGAAAACTCATATCACGAGCCCTGGCGACAAGCCCATGCCGACCCTCTCCCTACGAAACATGGCCAAGCGCAAGGTGGACTTTCGCAGAGCACTTCAAGCTAAACTCACCAGCAGTAAGACCAAGG
>CAYUXV010000246.1:0-3052 GCA_964448875.1 uncultured Verrucomicrobiota bacterium | reverse complement strand
ATTCGGGTCCGAATCTTGATTGGTAAAATTACAGCGACCACCACCCGAAATAAGGATTTTTTTTCCAATTCGAGGGTTATGCTCCAGCACAGCTACGGAACGTCCACGTTGACCGGCAATCATCGCGCTCATAAGGCCAGCGCCGCCGCCGCCGATGATAATAGCCTCGTAACGTTGGGTCATATGCGAGGCGAACTTAGGAAGGGGTTCATCAGTTGTCAGTGTAATTATCCGAAGCCTCTTGACCTGCTGTGTGTTGCACCGCACAAAAGAGCGTGCTCTGTTGTTAATATGAAAAAGCTCATACTGCTCGTAACGATTTTTATCGGTTTCTCCGTTCAGGCTGCCAAGCCAAATATCGTCTTTTATTTTATTGATGACCTTGGGTGGACCGATGTGTCCTTCATGGGCTCGAAGTATTACGAAACGCCCCACGTGGATCAGCTGTCCCGCGAGGGGATGAAGTTCATGGATGCCTATGCATGTGCGCCAAACTGCGCACCCAGTCGTGCGTGTTTGATGAGTGGTTTATATGGCCCACGGCATGGTGTTTACACGGTAGGCAATTCTGATCGTGGACAGGCCAAATATAGGAAGCTGATCCCGATTGAAAATACCACGGATTTGGCCGGGCGATTTGTGACCATGGCCGAGACCTTGAAGACAGCCGGGTATGTGACCGCTACGATGGGCAAATGGCACTTGGGTGCTGATCCCACAACTCAGGGTTTTGACGTGAATATTGCCGGTAAACATTGGGGAAGCCCAAGTGGAGGCGGATACCATAGTCCATACAATTATCCGAATCTGGTGAACAAGGAGAAAGGGGAGTATCTGACGGATCGGCTGGGCCGGGAAGCCTGTAAGTTTATTGAGGCGAATAAAGATAAACCCTTTTTTCTCTACCTAACTCATTACGCGGTTCATACCCCGATACAGTCCAAGCTGGAACTGAAGACAAAGTATCAGAAGAAGGCGCCAGTCGGAGGGCATAAGAACGCAGCCTATGCCGGAATGATTGAAAGCATGGATGACAGCATTGGTGCAGTGCAGGAAACTCTCAAGCGCCTCAAGCTGGATGATAACACGATCGTGATTTTCTTTTCAGATAACGGTGGCCATGGGGGAGTGACTTCCAATGCACCTTTGCGTGGCTCCAAGGGGATGTTGTATGAAGGGGGCATTCGCGAGCCCTTGGTCGTCAAATGGCCTGGAGTGACCAAGGCTGGAAGTACCTGTAAAGAACCGGTGATCGGGGTGGACTTTTACCCCACCTTCATGGAAGTGGCTGGGATTAAACGGTCTAAAAACCTCAAGCTCGATGGCCTGAGTTTTGTGCCTTGCCTCAAGGATACTTCGGCTTCACTAGGACGGGAGGCACTTTATTGGCATTTCCCGGCTTACCTCCAGGGTTACACCGCAAGACACGGAGCTTTTCGCACTACACCGGCTGCTGCCATTCGCATGGGCGACTGGAAATTGATCGAGTTCTTTGAGGACGGTGCCTTGGAGTTGTATAATTTAAAGCAGGACTTGGGTGAAAAGAATAATCTGGCTGCTAAGATGCCCGATAAGGTCAAAGAGCTGCACGCTTCGATGCTAAAATGGCGTGAGAGATTGAAAGCACCAGTGCCTACGGAAAAGAATCCCAAGTACGATCCGAATGCAAAGTTTACTCTGCCACGTCGTGGCAAAGGTAAACAGAATAAGAAATGAGTTTGCCTGTGAGGACGACTTAAGTAAGCATCGCCTCACGCATGAAACAATCCCCGCTTCAATTGCTGGGCCGGCTACTGCTGGCGGTTTTTCTGGCAGCTCCTTTTATTTCCCAGGCGGCTGACAAACCCAATGTTTTATTCATATTTGCTGATGACCAATGCTACGAGACCATCGGTGCGCTGGGCTTGACTGATATTGATACCCCAAACCTTGACCGATTGGTCAAGCGGGGCACCACATTTACCCGGGCCTACAATATGGGCTCATGGAGCGGAGCGGTGTGCGTGGCCAGCAGGCACATGCTGATCACTGGCCGCTACATCTGGCGCGCACAGCAGGCGTCTAATCTTCTGGGAGGACCGCGCAGGGGCAAAAAACAGCCCTTACCCAACCAGGAAGCGAAGCAAAAGGAATTTGATGGGCTTTGGCCGCAGGTGATGAAGAGGCAGGGATACCAAACGTTCTTTACCGGCAAATGGCATATTAGAGCGAAGGCTGATGAGGCATTTGAAGTAGCGCGTAATATTCGGCCCGGCATGCCCAATCAAACCCCGGCAGGCTACAATCGACCTTTGCCCGGCAAACCAGATCCATGGAGTCCCTACGACAAAAAATTTGATGGTTTCTGGAAGGGCGGCAGGCATTGGAGTGAGATTGTGGCTGATGATGCCATCGATTACCTCGGCATGGCCAAAAAGGATAAGCGACCCTTTTTCATGTATGTGGCATTCAACGCGCCGCACGATCCACGACAGGCACCCAAGAAGTACATCGATAAATATCCCCTAAGTCGCATCAAGGTGCCTGAGAATTATTTGGCACAATATCCCTATAAAGATCAAATCGGCAACCCACACAAGCTGCGCGATGAGCGCCTTGGCCCCATGCCACGTACGGAGCATGCGGTCAAAGTGCACCGGCAGGAATACTACGCGATTATTGAGCATCTCGACACGCAGGTTGGTCGCATCCTTGATCAACTCGAGAAGAGTGGGCAGGCCGACAACACCTACATCTTCTTCAGCGCAGACCACGGCTTGGCCGTTGGCCGCCATGGCCTGTTTGGGAAGCAGAATATGTATGAGCACAGCACGCGTGTGCCGTTTATGGCCGTGGGTCCCGGCATTAAGGCAGGAGTGAAAGTCGAAGCCCCAATTTATTTGCAGGACATTCATCCCACCACCATTGAACTGGCTGGAGGTAAACCTGCAGATAAGGTCGAGTTTCATAGTCTGCTGCCGATCCTTCACGGCAAATCAAAGAATCACTCCTACAGTGATATCTACGGCTCCTATCTCGGTTTACAGCGATGCGTGACGGTGGATGGGTGGAA
>CAYUXV010000245.1:0-16733 GCA_964448875.1 uncultured Verrucomicrobiota bacterium | reverse complement strand
AATTGGAGACCTTACCTTTGACCCGGCACGCCATCTTGTGCTTGTAAAAGGTAACCGAATCGATCTGACAGCCACTGAATTCAAGCTATTGGCCACCCTCGCGGGGCGGCAGGGGCGTGTACAGGATCGTGAGCAACTTCTACGCGACGTGTGGGATTACGACAATTACATCGACACGCGCACGGTGGACACCCACATGCGCCGCTTGCGCAGCAAGCTTGGCACGGCCGCAGTCTTCCTTGAGACGGTCCGTGGTGTGGGGTATCGATTTCTGGACGAGGAGCATTAAACCGCCATGGAAACTACCATTGCTATCCTCGCCCTGAGTCTTGCTTTGGGGCTTGGATTGTGGGCGTGGAGGTTGCGAAATGAGCTAGCGAAGGCGCACACCGAATTGAAACGTTGCTGCACAGAGCAGGAGAAGCAGTCTGAAAGCCAGTTGGTGCAACAGCATGCGCTCCTGGATAGCATGATGGAAGGGGTGCTGGTTATAGACGGTGAGGGCCAAGTGGAGATGACTAATGCCTCTCTGCGACGGCTGTTCGGACTGACGGATGACGCACTGGGTCGACCGCTAGATGAGGTCTTTGAGCTGGACCAGTTGACCGAACTGGCATTAGCGGCGCGAGATTCGGGCGAGCTGCGCGACGCGGAGTTCTCCTTGACCAAGCCGGACCCACGCCAATTGCACGTAAATGCGCTTTGCCCCAAACGATCAGGAGAAGCACCCCGCACAATTCTGGTCTTCCATGATGTGACGCGCCTGAAGGAGCTTGAAAACACGCGGCGCGATTTCGTGGCCAACGTCAGCCACGAACTACGAACACCACTTTCACTGATTAAAGGCTTCACCGAAACATTGCTGGATGGCGCAGTGGCCGACGAGGTGAAGGCCCGTCAGTTTTTGCACACCATCGACAAACATGCAGATCGGTTGGGCTACCTGATTGATGACCTTTTGACTCTCTCCCGCTTGGAATCCGACCAGCTGGCCATGAATCGGCAGCCTACTGAGCTGCAGCCACTGGCTGACCGTGTGCACGAGGATCTTTTGGCCAAGGCAGCCAAGCGCTCCATCAGCCTGAAAACCAATATTCCAGATGGACTGATGCTGGATGCCGATGGAGACCGCCTGCAACAGGCAGTCTTTAACCTAGTCGATAACGCTATCAAATATGGCCGTACGGAAGGCTCGGTAATTATTGAGGCTCACCCCAATGGTGATGGCATGGCGGAGGTCTCCGTGGCCGATGATGGCCCCGGTATTCCGACTGAATCGGTGGAGAAAGTTTTTGAGCGATTTTTCCGGGTGGACAAGGCTCGTAGTCGCGAATCCGGTGGCACCGGGTTGGGACTGGCTATCGTGAAGCATATCATACAGGCCCACGGTGGCAGTGTGCGGCTGGAAAGCCGGGAGAAACAAGGTTCACGTTTTATTTTTAGTATGCCTTTGGCCACGGATGGGGTTTGAGTAAAATGACTTATTCACAAACAGGTTATTTGAATATTGAAAAAGAGAATTATGTGAACAAATGGAACTTGGAGGCTTGGTTTTTTCAGGTAGATAGACGCGCGGCAAGCACATTGCATGTGTCATTGATCAGCCGTTGAACCTTAGAACGTTTCCACAATCGATTTGAACAAGGAGAGATTAATCACAATCCTCAAGATTCTCGGAGTGGCGGTCTGCCTTTACCTCTTCCTCGTGGGCATAGGCGGCATGGGGTATTCCTTCAAGCTGTTCGGCAAGGAGTTTTCCAAGAAAATCCTTGAGGCCACTGATTCGGCATTTGTCGGCCTGTTCATCGGCATCTTGGCTACAACCATCGTCCAAAGCTCTTCCACCACCACCAGCGTTATCATCGGCATGGTCGCCGCCGAGGCCATCGGGGTGCGCAGCGCTATTTTCATGGTCATGGGCGCCAACATCGGCACCACCGTTACCGCCAAGCTTGTGTCGCTCGGCCACATCACGCGCAAGGCCGAGTTCCGCCGCGCCTTCGCCGCTTCATCCGTACACGATACTTTCAACCTCATCACTGTTAGCTTGCTATTCCCGCTTGAGTACTTCTTTCGGGTTATTGAGCATGCCGCCACATGGATGGGCAGTATTTTCGTGGATTTTACCGGCATTACAAAGCCGGAGAACTATTTGAAGAAAATCACCAAACCTTCCATTGAAGGCCTTGCTGACCTGCTCGACAAGGTGCCGTGGTTGGTATTGCTCGTGTCCATCATCATCACCTTCATCATGCTCTGGGCCATAGTCAAATTGCTGCAGAGCCTTGTTCTTCAAAAGCTGGAGTCGTTTTTTGACACTTACCTATTCCGCAACACTGCGACTGCCTTTATCGTCGGTATTTTCCTCACAGTCGCCGTGCAAAGTAGCTCCATCACCACCTCACTCATCGTGCCACTCGCCGGCGCCGGCGTTCTGCGACTGCAGCAGATTTTCCCGTTCACGATCGGCGCAAACTTAGGCACCACCATCACCGGCCTACTTGCTGCCCTCGCCGTAGCGGGTCAGCCTGACATCGACCCAAAGCTCGTTCTCGCCGGTGCGACCGTCGCATTCGCCCACTTTCTTTTCAATGCCTCTGGCGCAATCATTTTCTTACCCTTCAAACGGGTTCGTGAAATCCCTGTCCTATTTGCAGAGCGGCTGGCCGAATTTTGCTTACGCAACCGCGCCATCCCCATCACCATCATCGTTCTCGTTTTTTATATCATCCCCATTATCATTACCTGGTCCACCATTGCAGAGGTTCTAAGAAAATAGTAAGATACCGCCATGTGGAGCTCACTGATCAGCGCATTCAAAAAAGACAACCTCTTCCAGCAGGCTTTCAATGAAGCGTGCGAGATGCTGGAGACCGACGGTCGTATGTTCAAGGCGTCGGTCGAGTCCCTGCGACATTCCGATACTGCCGACATCGCTGTGGACATCAAGGAGCTGGACAAGCAGATCAACCGCTCCGAGCGCGACGTGCGCAAGAAGGTGATGACCCATCTCATTGTCTCAGGCGGCACGGAACTGGCGCACGGCCTCGCTCTCGTCAGTGTTGTCATCGATATTGAGCGCATTGGCGATTATACAAAAAACATCCACGATCTCGCCCGACGCCACCCAGCCCGCCTGAAAGCCGGGCCGCTGGATCCGCTGCTGACCGAGATCGAAACCGGCATATCCCAAGTTTTCCTCAACACCAGTCGTGCCTTTAAGGACGGAGATGAGGATCTTGCCCGCACCGTGATGGGTCAATACAAGGAGGAACAATCTGCCAACTGCGAGGAGATCATCGACCAGGTTGTCGCCGGCGAAACTGACCTTAGCGCCCCCGATGCTGCCACCGTGGCGCTTTACAGCCGCTATTTGAAACGCATTGGCAGCCACTCCCGCAACATTGCCACCAGCATCGTCAACCCCTTCCACCGGATCGGGTATCAGGAAAAAGTGCCAACCAGCTAAACGCGGCACAAAAAAACCGCCCGTTTTAGGGGCGGTTGAAAATCCAGATTTGACTCACTTTCCAATACAGAACAACTGGCTATTGGTCCGAATGAAAAGCTGATTGCCGGCAATGGCAACGCTCGAACGGGTTTGGTCATCACTTCCCTCACCCATTTGCACCTGGTGAAGAATAGCGCCGTTTTTGGCGTCAATCACGTAAGACTCCCCTCCGTGGTTTTGTAGATAAATCTTTCCATCGGCCGCAGTGGGTGAACAGCGCACGAGCTTCCGGCTCTTCAGATTGGTGGTCCAATGAATTTTCCCGGTCTTGGGTTCGCAGGCAGCGATGGTCTTGTCTCTACCTTCACCGTAAACCACAAAAAATTTACCCTGATAAAAAAGCGGGGTGCAGACGTCGCTGGTGAGAACATCCTTGTTGCGGCTGATTTGCCCTTCGCTTTTCCAGACCAGCTTGGTGTCTTTACCGGGTGTAATTGCGTAAACCGGTTGGCGCTTCGGCGCACATACCAGAACCACACCATTCCCAATCACCGGGGAGGGAACCAGACGCCACCACTGCTCACGATGGCCTGGATTCCACGTACCCCAGCGCCAGTGTTCCTTGCCTGTTTCCGGATCATGACCGGTTAACACATCGCCTCCGGCGATCACCAGTTCACCATTATGCGGAATGATGGTGCCAAAAGACTCGAGCGACTCCTTGTTGGCGTCCGATGGACGAACATGTTTCCAGAGGGTCTTCCCATTCCTGGGATCCATGGCCAGAATAAAGGATGGATTGTTCGCCTTGCCACGGCCGTGAACCGGCTCATCACGTTGCAGGACGGGCAGGTAAAGCTTGTCCTCAAAGAGCGTGGGAGTACTGGCAAAAGTCCACTGGAAGGTAAAGTCCCCGTAGTCTTTCTGTATGTTCCGACGCCAGACCAGTTGACCTTTTACCGTGTAAGCCACCAGATCGCCGTTGCCAAAGAAGAAGATCACCACCTCACCGTCTGTGACCGGTGAAGGGGAAGCGTAGTTCGTTCGGTTATCCAACCGATAATCCGCTCCAGCACCCCGGGGTCGATAACCACTACCGGCATTCCGTTCCCAGAGCACTTTGCCACTCTTACGATCCAGACAAATCGCCAAGAGCCGCCCTTTGCCACTTTGGGCATCTTCAACCTGTGCAGCGGTCAGGAACACTCTATTGCCCACGACGACCGGCGTAGCTGCGCTCGGTCCGGGCATCGCTGCACTCCAGGCGATGTTTTCGGTCTTGGAAAACTTTACCGGCAACCCCTTGGCCTCGGTCGCCCCGTTGTAATTCGGCCCACGCCAATTCGGCCAATCGTCGGCCGTCAAGGTGAACGCCAGTGATAGAAATGCGGTCAGCACAATGGTTTGTTTCATAATATAGATTCTATTGATTGTTATTGGACGTTGGCCTGCCCTTACTGCTTCACAACCCATTTGGCAAACTGCGTGTAGGCTTTTTGGGCCGTGGCGATCCAACGTTCTTTTTGCTCCCTGGAAACCTGCGGGGGGTAGCTTTCAAGAGCCGGTGACTGACTGGGGGCGATGTGAAAACGGTAGTTGAGCTTCTGTGTTTGGCCCTTCTTCAGGTCCTTCTTGAAGAAAAAACCGAAACGGCCGTAATCGCGCCAGGAAAGTTCCTCCACCGGTTGGTTGGGCGCATTAAACTGCGTGGCACTGTACCAGTTTTTGCCGATGGGAAACTGCAGACGGTTCCACTTCCATTCCTTGCTGAGAATCTTGCCATTGCCGGCCTTCTTGCCCTCGGGCTCCCACAGATAGCTGGTAAACTTCGTCCATTTCGAGGCCACCTCGGTATGGGCACGGAAATGGCAACCGGCATGCTGCAAATCACCGCCGAGGGTGAGGTCACGGTCGGCCGACAGTTTCGTCTGAAAATCCACCTGCGTGATGTCGCCCGTCTTGGAGATCGTTAGTGTGCGCGTCTCCGCGAGCAGCAGCACATCCTCCTTGCCCACCTTTCCGGTACGCCATTCGATATCCGCCACGATCGTTACGCCATTGGCGCTGGCCTTGGCGCTCTTAACCTCCTTCACTCGCATGATTTCGCCCTTGTGGATGTGCCACAGGTCATACTGGCCTCCGCCGGAAATCACCCGCCAACCGATGTAGATGCCACGATGGTGCGGGTAACGCCCAAAGTCCTTACCATCAGGCCCTGCGCCGGGATTGGTCAAAAGCTCACCCTCCTTGCCGTACACGTGCAGGAACGGTTTCTTCTGGCCTTCACCAAAGACAAAATGCGCAACTGGCTTGCCGTCCTTGGCCACCGCGAGTCCCTTGCCGGGGGCCTTGGGGTTGGCGGCGGGCTTGACGGACCACTCAGCTTGGACTGAGAAAGCGAGCAACAACGAAAGGGAGAGAATCTGTTTCATGACCATTGGTTGCCGGTCATGATGAACCACAAGGGCTGAGGGGCAAGCCTGTGAATGGTATTGTTTACGTGGGATCATATGACAAAAGGGTCTATGCCATCAAGACCTCCAGCCAAGGTCTTGCCAAAATCCCGTGGTCCAGCAGGAAGGACTGCCACGAGTTTTGTCTTTTGCGCTTAAGCAGACTGGTGTTCACTGGGGCCTCATTTTTAGCCATGGCGGGACACAGTAAATGGGCGAACATCAAACACGTTAAGGCGCGGCAGGACGCCAAGCGCAGCAAGGTGTTTGCAAAGGTCGCGCGGGAAATCACCATCGCGGCCCGCATAGGCGGTGGAGACCCGGACATGAACCCGCGGCTACGATTGGCCATCCTAAAGGGCCGCGGCTCGAACATGCCGGCAGACAACATCCAGCGCGCGATTGCCCGCGGCACAGTTGATGGCGATGGGGCGACCTTCGAGGAACTGGCATACGAAATATACGGACCGCACGGCGTCGCCATCCTTTGCGAGGTAGCCACGGACAATCGCAACCGTACAGCCTCTGAAATCCGGGCCATCCTGACCCGCAATGAAGGCAAGCTGGCCACGGCGGGCGCGGTAAGCCGGTTGTTCCACCGCAAGGGACAGATTCTCGTGGCTCGCGAAAATGCGGATGAGGAGACATTGATGGAGATCGCGCTGGAGGCCGGTGCGGAGGATTTTAAGGTGGACGATAACGGATATGAAATCCTGACCGAGCCATCGGAATTTGAGGCGGTGCACAAGGCGGTGGAGACCGCAGAGATCAAGCCCGAGGCTGCCGAGGTGTCCGCCTTGCCGGAACTAACCGTGCCCCTGGATGACAAGCAGGCGGAGCAGGTCAACCGGCTGGTTGATCTATTGGACGACCACGATGACGTGAAGGAGGTATTCTCCAACGCTGAGTTCCCCGCCTGATGTGGCTGATACTCCAACCAAGTTACCACTGCTTGAGCGCTTCCTGACGCGGCTGGCAGACGCTGTCTGCTCTAACCCCAGACGGTTCATTCTCCCGCAAATCATCCTGGCCATCGGCTGTGCTGCGTTCACGGCATGGCAGCTTGAGTTCCACACCAGCCGCAATGACCTGGTTGGCGCGGATAAGGAATACCACCGTAACTTCCTTGAGTTTCAAAAGGAGTTCCCTTTGCAGGATGACCTTGTGGCAGTGGTGGAGAGCAGCAATATCGAAAGGAACCGTCAGTTCGTGGCGCGACTCGGCCAGCGGTTGATGCTGGAAACCAATCTGTTTCGCGCAGTCTTTTACCGTCGAGATCTTCGTACCCTGGGCACCAATACATTGCTTATCACGCCCGTGGAAGACCTCAAGGTTCTGACCAACAAACTCGCCGATTTTAAGCCGTTCATCGAAACTTTTACGGTCGCACCGAATTTCACGGCGTTCATTAAACAGGTGAATGACCAGTTTCTCGATGCAGCAAACGAACGTAACCCTGACACCGAAAAACTGGTTCAATCGTTGCCTGCATTGCAGAAAATCCTCCGGCAAGCCACCAACGCAATTACCATGCCTGGCATACCGCCTCCGCCCGGCATGGGTGCCTTTATCGGTGATCCTGAAGCGGAAGAGAAAATGCACATTAGCTTTGCCAACGGGAGGTTATTTATCGTAGTCGCCCACTCAATTGATCGTGACCACAAAACAGAGGCTGTCGAGCGCTTGCACGAACTGGTGGAAGCAACCAAGGCTGAGGTGCCTGGCGTAAATGTGGGCGTCACCGGCGAGCCGGTTCTTGAATATGCCGAAATGAGCCAAAGCAAGAGTGATACCACTCGTGCGGCATTGCTGGCCCTGTTCCTTGTGGCGATTATTTTTATCTTCGGATATCACGAGACAGGTAGGCCACTAAAAGCCACCGGGTGTCTACTTATCGGCCTGGCCTACACGATGTGCTTTGCTACATTAACGGTGGGGCACCTGAATATCCTGACTATCACTTTCGCACCCATCCTCATTGGGCTGGCGATCGACTTTGGGGTCCATTTGGTCACACGGTACGAGGAAGAATTACGTGCAGGTGCAGAGGAAAAAGAGGCTATGCATCGCGCATTGGTTTTAACTGGACGTGGAATTTTTACTGGATGCCTGACCACTTCGGCCGCATTCCTGGCAATGGCTTTCACGGAGTTTCGAGGCATCAGTGAGATGGGTGTAATCGTCGGAGGCGGACTCATCGTAGCGCTTATCCCCATGATAACCATGCTACCCGGGTTGCTGCTACGAGGCCGGCAAAATGTGCTGGACCATGAACTTGCCGAAAATTGGAATCCGCGCGCAAAAATTGAAGGGGTTTGGCTGCAAAGACCATTGATGGTGATTCTGGTCACAGCGTTATTGGTCGGGCTCGGATGGTGGCAAGCACAGCGGAAATTCCGGTTCGACTATGATCTTCGAAACCTACAATCCGATGGGCTGCCGGCTGTGGTTTGGGAAAAGGAACTAATCGCGCGAGCAACCAACTCCGTGCTCTATGGCGCCGTCATAGCTGACAACATTGAGCATGCGCAAAAACTCACAAAGACTTTAAAGACTGGAACCACCTCAATTTCCGAAGTTGTTTCGATGGCACCTTTTCTAGGCAAGCAAAACCCCAAGAAACAGGAAATGATCCAAGCGGTGAAGGACCAACTGGCGGATATTCAGATTAGCGACCGGGACATTACTCCAGTGGATATATCTGCCTTGCAAGATCAACTTTCCATCTTGAAAGGCTACATCCATCTTGCAGAACGAGAGGCTTTAAAAGGAGATTCCAAAATAGCCACTGAGTTGCATGCCTTGTGGGTCGACTGCGCGACAACCCTAAACTTGATCGCCAAAAATCCGCTCCGGGCACGGGATCAAATCTCACTTTTCCAGAACGCTATGAAACGGGATATCCTTGAAACGCTACGAGTTTTACAAACACAAAACTCGGAACACCAGATTATTGCGACGGATCTACCAATGTCTTTACAGGATCGCTTCGTGGCACCGGAAACCGGCAGATTATTGCTCCGAGTGCATGCGGTGGATGATATCTGGAAACGAGATGCGCAGGATAAATTTGTCAACGAAATCCGGGATGCATTGAAAGGAACAGGGGCGCAAGTCACCGGCACACCAGTACAACTTTATGAGTACACCAAGCTTCTGGTGGACAGTTACATCATTGCCGCAGCATATGCCACTGCGGCAATAATTGTGATGGTGCTTCTGCATTTTCGAAGCATAGTTTGCGTGCTGCTTGCGCTTCTACCCGTAGCAATGGGCATGGTGTGGATGTCTGCAATAATGGGGATTGCCGGGATGGCATTCAATCCGGCGAACGTTATGACACTACCACTAGTCATCGGTGTAGGCGTGACGAGCGGTGTGCATATCCTCAACCGCTTCTCCGAGGAACAAACTCCAGCTATACTTGGACGAAGCACAGGAAAGGCGATATTGGTTTCAGCCCTGACAACGGTAGCCGGCTTCGGAAGCTTAATGATCGCCAAACATCAAGGCATACAGAGCCTTGGATTTGTGATGGCAGTAGGCACAGCTACGTGCATGATGGCGGCACTCATCTTTCTACCAGCCTTTTTAACACTTCTCATCGGTCGAGGTTGGCGCCTGAAATAAGTCCATTTTTCTTTTATAAAACGCGTCGTTATCTAAAGATGGGCCACGTGAAAGGCGTGAGTATCCAATGGTTGGGTGTTTTGATTGTAGCGTTATTGACTTCCGCCTGTTCAACACCCGGTGGCAATAAGAACGAATTGCCCACGGACGTGGCTTTAGGCCCCCTGATGTACTCACATCCGCTGACGTTAGAAAAAGGGCGTGAAAGCGGGATTCTTGGACCTTTTTTCTACGAGCGATTTGGTCGTGAAGGCAATGAAACCTATACGCAACGTTCCATTCGGCCTTTCCTCTCTTGGTATCGTAAGGACGACAATAGTACTGAAACACTCGAGCTGGTGTATCCACTGCTGACCTATCACCGCACAGGAACCGAATATCGGGTGCAGATCGGACAATGGATCGGTTTTTCCGGAGGGCTAAGCCAGACCGGAGGCAATGAAGGACGCACTACCTTTTTTCCTTTTTACTTTGCACGACGCTCGGGTGATCCAGAGCGAGACTACACGGCGATTTTCCCTCTTGGCGGCACAGTCAAGAATCGGCTTCTGAAGGACGAGATTAATTTTTTCATGTTCCCGCTTTATGCAAAATCCAGGGTACGCGACCGGGTAACCTGGAATTATTTGTTCCCTATCGTCCATTTTCGCAAAGGCGAAAACCTCCGCGGTTGGCAGGTCTGGCCATTGTACGGGCGTGAAGAAAAGACCTTCGGCAAGGAAGGCCCGGACGAAAAGGGCGGCTACCAGCGTACGTTTTTTGCCTGGCCATTTTATCACCACAACGAGGAGGGCATCGGCACGGTAAACCACAGTACGTTTAACGCACTATTGCCCCTATACGCAGCCGGCCACTCACCACAAAAAGATGAAACTCATTTGCTTTGGCCGTTCTTTTACAAGTCACACTTCAAAAACAGTGAGTATACTGAGTACGGCAGCCCTTGGCCGATAATCGTCAATGGCGAGGGCCCCAAGAAAACCCACCGCCGACTTTGGCCTATTTACGGCAAACTAGAAACCGACACCCGCAAGCGAGAATTCTATCTCTGGCCAATGTACGTCAACCGTGAGGTAAATACCGAACGCATCAATTTCCGACAAGAACGCTGGCTGGGAGCACTCTACCAGCACTCACGCGAGGAACGTAAGGAAACCGGCAAGATTAGTGAACGTAAGCAGGTTTGGCCGTTGTTCACTCACGAGACAAATAGCGATGGACACTCGCGCTTTCAACTTCTGTCGCCACTCGAGCCACTGTTGCCCGGCAACAAGGGTATCCGCCGCAACTATTCACCACTCTTCGCGCTCTGGTATTCCGAACGAAACGCCGCATCGGGTCATTCTAGCCGCAGCTTCCTTTGGCACTTGTACCGTGACGAACACACACCCGATTACAAAAAATGCTCGCTCTTATTCGGCCTTATCGATTACAAAAAGAATGAGGAGGGCAAGGAATGGCGGTTGCTCTGGTTGCTTCCCTTCCGTTCAAAAACCGCCAACCCGTGATCCATCATGTTGAGCGATATCGGCAGAATGCTGCTGCTCTTGAAGCAGTCGCTCGCCAGCCTGTCTCAGGCTTGGCGGCAGCGTACCCGAGTATTTGAACAACTCTTCGAAATCGGCAACGCCTCACTTTTCATGGCCTGCCTGCTCAGTCTGTTCATAGGCGGCGTGCTCGCATTGCAAACCGGGCCGGTAATGAGCGACCGCGGTGTAACCAACTATATAGGAGGCATGGTTGGTCTTGCCATGTGCAAGGAGTTGGGGCCAGTTATGATGGCTATTCTTATCTCCGGACGCATTGGCAGTGCTATCACTGCTGAAATTGGATCCATGAAAGTATACCAAGAGATTGATGCTCTACGAACAATGAACATCAATCCCATTCGTTTTCTAGTAATGCCAAGACTACTTGCCATAATGATAGCCTTACCTCTACTGGTGGTGTTTTCGACCCTCATTGGCTGGATGGGTGGGGCTATGGTGGCCACATTTAACCCCGCAGTGAATCTTTCCTACGTCGGGTACATAAACAGCCTGGGCGATATGGTAGATGGTTTTGATGTGTTGAACGGGCTAATAAAGAGCTTTGTTTTCGCCGTGATAATTGGTGTGGTGTCATGTCATCAGGGGCTCGAGACGATCGGCGGTCCTCGCGGCGTAGGTCGGTCAGTTACCAAGAGTGTAGTAAATTCTATCGTGCTGATACTCATGTTTGACTACTTTTTAACTCGTATAATGATCAACTTGTGAACGACGGTAATGGCAAAAACGGAGATGTCCGGGTGGAAATTCGCGGTGTACGAAAAGCATTCGGTGATCACTCGGTACTGAATGGAGTCAGCCTAACGGTTGAGCCCGGCGAAATTTTTGTCATCATGGGCCCCAGCGGTAGCGGCAAGAGCGTTTTACTTAGACATATCATTGGCCTGGAGGAACCTGATGAAGGTGAGGTGCTTATTAACAATCACCCTGCAACTGCACCCGAGACACGAGACCATTGTCGTATGGCAATGGTATTCCAAGGTGGCGCTTTGCTGAACTCATTGACGTTGGCTGAAAACATGGGATTATACCTGCGGGAACACCGACTAAAACCTGAAGCAGAAATCGAGCAGGTGATTGACGAAAAACTGGCAATTTTAGGTCTGGAAGACGCGAAAGAAAAACTACCTGCTGAGCTTTCCGGAGGCATGAGGAAGCGTGCTGCTATTGCACGCGCACTGGTAATGGAGCCAAACCTGCTGCTTTACGATGAACCAACCAGTGAACTGGATCCATTGATGGCAACTACTGTTGGTAGAGAGATAGTGAATTTACAGAAGCGTCAAGGCGTCACTTCGATAGTTGTATCCCATGACCGCGATTTGGCATTCGGCATAGCACACCGAATGGCGATTATTCGCGATGGACGGATTCTTTGCGTCGACCAAACAGAAGCTGTCCGAGAAAACAACGATGTAGCCGTGCAAGAGTTCTTGAACGCCAATTTTAAACAAGAAAACAAAACCCGCTTGGAATCATGAAAAATAGACTGGAAACCCGTGTAGGCCTTTTTTTTGTTCTGGCTGCCCTCGCAGCCGTCCTAATGCTGGAGGTTTCGGACAACTTTAGCTTTTTCCGAAAGACATATGTGCTGTACGCAGACTTCAACAACATTAACGAATTGAAAGTAGGTGACCCCGTTAAATTGGCTGGCGTGCAAATCGGCAGGGTAGAATCCATAGGTTTCAGCGAAGAAGAAGGAAACCCCGTGCGTGTCACGTTGCAACTCGATCGTACCTACGAAAACCGTGTAAAGGATGACAGCACAGCCTCGATCAATTTCACCGGGTTGATGGGGCAAAACTTTGTTGGCATCCAGCCTAGCGGCGGAAGCACCGTTGCAATGAAGGAGAATAGCATTTTAAAGACCAGCGAACAGGCCAACCTAAACACGATCATGACCACTCTTGACGAAGCCTCAAAAGGTTTACAGAAGGTCACTCAAAGTTTCGAAGGCGTTGAATTTGTTGATGTGGTTGGGCCACTGAAACACTTCCTGGAAAATAACACGCCTCGCATGAACCAGATCGTCAATAACATGGAAACAATCACCACACAACTCGCTGAAGGCAACGGCACCGCAGGACAACTACTTCGTGATGAAAGACTGTATGAATCCATGCAGTCAACGTTGGTAAACCTTCAAAAAGTCACAGGCCTTCTTGCTGACGGTGAAGGCACGGTTGGTAAAATGCTTTCTGGGGACGAACTTTATCAACAACTTAGGGGTGTAGCAGACAATTTCCTGACAACATCCACGAACATGAAAGCATTAACTAACAAGATGAAAGATGGCGAAGGCACCCTTGGCAAACTGATTAACGATGAAAAATTATTCGCTTCACTTCAAACCACTGCCGAAGACTTGGGTAAAATGGCCGGCGACCTCAAGGGTATTTCCGAAAAGGTGGCCAATGGTGAAGGCACCGTCGGCAAATTAATTAATGACGAGCAACTCTTCACCAAGCTTGACACTGCCGCTACCGACCTGAAAAACGTGACTGGAAAGGTCGTCAGAGGCGAGGGCACCGTCGGTAAGTTGATTAACAATAAAGAAGTTTACGACTCACTTGAGAAAAGCGCGCAGGCACTGGAAAACACAACGGCCAAAGCAGAGAATTTTATCGACAATGCTAGCAATGCGGTAGCAGCAGCACAATCAGTGCTCACTAAGGTAAACGAAGGTAACGGCACTCTCGGTAAGCTTGTGAATGAGGATATGCTTTATGTCGAGACTCGCAGCGCAATGCGCCATATGCGCGAAATCATGGAAAAAATTAATAAGGGCAAGGGTACCGCAGGGATGCTGGTAAACGACGATAGTCTCTTTAAGAATGCGCGTGCAACGTTGCAGAAAGTTGACAACGCCACGGAGACAATGGAGGATCAAGGTCCTATCAGCGTCATAGGCGTGATGTTCAACGGTTTATTTTAAAGCACCTAGTCTAATAGATCGCTGATTACTGCTGGCACTTTGTCAACCTTTGCTAGTCTTGCCTGAAAATAGTCTAGGAGCCCTTGACGCGGGGGCACCGAAAACGCAGCCAGCATCAATCCAAACACCACCAAGTGACTGCCTGGCGCTACGCCATTTTCAACAGCGATAGCGTGTCGTTTCAAGACACGTTCATCACGGAGAGACAGGAGGTTTTTTAAATATTCCGCACCTAGCTCTGCGCTGGCCGTAGACTCGACTGTGTACTCAGGATTATTGTAAATCGCATTATCCAGAGCAACCAACTCGCGAGATTCGTTCGCTATTGCGTGCCGCCAAGCAACAACTATGGCAGGCAACTCTACAGTCTCCACCAGCATCCGGTCATCCACACACGACAGAGTTTCCAGCAACGCCGTGTAGGGGTGCATTGCGCCAGTTGGTAATGGATTCGTGATGGTAGAGTTAGTCACCGGTGAAAACCTGCCCAAAAACCCACCAGAAGTAAACTCCGCTCAACGTCTACAAAACGGGGTTGCACGGCGATTCGTGCATTGATAGGATGGTGCCTTACGGAGATTAGATGTTTTCACGGAACATGACTTGGCACCGACAACACGTTTTCTGCCAATAGCCAATCCACAGGGCAGCGTTATCGCTTGCCCCCTGGCAAGTTCCGATCCCAATTTTTATAACATGCCAAATCAAACAACAACGGAAACACCCGCTTCGCAAATTGCGGAAGGTGATAAACCGAAATATCCAGGTATTCCCGTCACCAGCAGTGTCAATCATTTGATGGCTGAACATGTGGAAACACGGATCACAGAGGGTGGTGTGTTTTATCCAATTACGCCATCAACCGAAGGTGGCGAGATTTATCAGCAGGCGTTTGCGCAGGGAAAGCTGGATGTTTGGGGAAACCAAAAGATTGCAATTGAATGTGAGGGCGAGCACGCCGCCCAAGGTGGTGCTACCGCCTTTGCGGTAACAGGAAAACGAACAGTCAATTTCACTTCAGGTCAGGGGCTCGCGTATGCGATGGAACAATATTACCACGCACCCGGCAAACTTTCTACAATGGTGTTAGAGGTCGGCGCAAGGGCACTCACCAAGCATGCGTTGAATGTTCATTGCGGACATGATGATTTTTATGGAGCACTGGATACAGGTTGGACGATGATGATGGCGCGCGACGCGCAGCAAGCAGCGGATTCGGCGATCATTTTGCGCAAGGTGAATGAGCTATCATTGAATCCGGGGATGAATATTCAAGACGGAATGCTCACGACGCACTCAGAGCGAACTTATCGTGCCCCAGAAGCAGATTTATTGAGAGAATATCTAGGAGCCCCGGATGGCATGATTGAATGCCCGACGGAGGCGCAACGTGAACTGTTTGGCCCAAAACGACGGCGAGTTCCAGAGATGATGGATTTAAAAAACCCTGTACTTCTGGGGCCGGTACAGAACCAAGAGCATCACATGAATGGCGTGGTGGCCCGCCGAAATAATTTTAATGAGCATATACTTGGATTCATCAGACAATGCAGTGACGAGTTTGCGCAGTTGACTGGTCGGCGGTACGGCCTACTGCAAGAATATAAAACAGAAGATGCGGATACGGTATTTGTATCGCTCGGTTGCGCGGCGGAGAATATCGAAGCGGCTTGCGATTATTTGCGTGAGCAACGGAATGCCAAAGTCGGATCGGTTCACGTGAATGTGATTAGACCATTCCCGGAGGCAGCTATCATTGAGGCGCTGCGTGGGAAAAAGAATATCATCATCATCGAGCGCACGGACGAGGGCATGGCGGGCGACAATCCGCTGGCACGCGATATCCGCACCGCTTTAGGTAAAGGCCAGGAAGCAGCAAAGTATGGTGGCGAATTGCCCAGCATCACACCGGAGGAAACGCCACGCATATTCCGCGGCAGTTATGGTATTGGATCACGCGAGTTCCGTCCGGAGGATACACTGGGTGCGTACGAGTTTGTTACCGGCCAAACGAAGCGAACGGATGGCAAGAGTGCTACGGACGGCGAGACATATTTTACTCTCGGTGTAGATCACCCTTACGCGGTCATTTCAAAAGATACGCCATCGCTATTACCAGAAGGCGCAATCGCGGTGCGATTCCACTCAATTGGCGGCTGGGGCATGATTACCACTGGTAAAAATCTCGGCACAATTGTTGGCGACTTTGGGCGTATTATTTCCGAGCGTAACCCGACATATGACGATCTTGGCCAACTTGAGGACAAGCTCTTCGTAATGGCCAACCCCAAGTATGGCTCTGAAAAAAAAGGTGCGCCGACGAATTACTTCCTCACTGTTGCGCCTGAGCGTATTCAGGTAAACTGCGAACTGAATCACGTGGATGTAGTGCTTTGCTGCGATCCAAAGGCATTTACGCACTGCAACCCGCTTGAAGGTCTTAAAAAGGGTGCCAGCTTTGTCTGGGAATCTGACGAATCCCCAGAGACAGCGTGGCAACGTATCCCGGCCAAACACCGGCAGTTCGTAAAGGAGAATAATATTCGTGTGTTTATTCTTCCAGGCTTCGATGTAGCCAGAAAAGCAACTAGCCGTACTGACTTGCAACTGCGCATGCAGGGAAACTCATTCCTTGGCGGCTTTTTCAAGGTCTCGAGCTTTCTCAAGGACCACAACCTGTCCGAAAAGGAGTATCACGACATCGTGCGAAAGACATA
>CAYUXV010000244.1:0-5667 GCA_964448875.1 uncultured Verrucomicrobiota bacterium | reverse complement strand
TCATAATTCAAGGTTTGTATTGGTTAATTACGGCCGCACCTGACGGGTGGGCTGGGAGAGAACTTCCAGGGGATGAATATGGTTGCCTTTCAAGCTCGCCGTCTCATGGATGTGCTCCTGCAACGTCCGGTCGTTCGCCTGGGACACGCCTCCATGTGCCATAACAACCTGTCCCTGGTTGGCCTGCAGCCCCATCATCGCCAGGCTGTCAAACACCTTCAACGGTTCATGTGCCCGCAGGTATGTGGCCTTGGGGTCAACATCCGGGCCGATGAAGCCGTTGGCCATGATGTCGCCGGGGTCATGCTGCCCGTTGCCATTCTTGTCATGATATAATTTGTCATTGTTGCCCCGACAAAGATACCTGTCCCAGCCATCGTAATCGATCTCTCTGGGAATACTGGTGTAAACCATCTGGTGGACCCCCTTGTCGCGCGCCCAGGCATCGTTCCGGTAATAAACCGAATCTGCCATCCTACTCATCACGCCCCAGCTATTGCCGGGGCTCACGGGATCATACTGGCCATCACCGTTCCGGTCATAGGGTTGCATTGGCATCAGCTTTGTGCCGGGGACTTTTCGTGCATCGGCACCCACGAAATTCTTGGTCATGGCTAAAATCGTTCCAGGTGCTAGCACGCTAACACCCTTGTGGACAGCGTAGCTTTGGGCGTGGTTCTCCACCTTGTTGTTGCCGGCAAAGCAACCCATGGCGTCACCTCTCTCGCTACTGATCGCGCGCGCGTAAGCCTCCTGATTGGAGGGCTTGGTGCCGGGGTCACAGGGCGATAGCAATGTCTTGATGCTGCCCAAGTCGCCGCTCTCGGGAGTCCACATGTGTTCAATGTTGCGGCAGTGCCACCAGTTGCCGGTGCCCCAAGTCCTGCCAGCCGTACCCCTTGGTGTATTATCATAAATCGCGTTGAGGGTCCGTTGTGTCAGCATCCAGGGATAATCCCCGGTAGCTTCATCGGCCGCAAAGCCATTAAAGCCCCGGGCGATCTGCGACAGGTTACTCGAGCACTTGACACGGTTGGCCTTATTCTTGGCCTTACCCAGCGCAGGCAGCAACATACTGGCTAGGGTGAAGGCAATGCTGATCGGCGGCAGCAATTCCACAATGGTCATGCCCAGTGTTTTGCGTTTTCTAATTTTCATATTTCATGAGTGATTAAAAGACTGTGATTGGACAAGAAGGAAAAACAACAAGAGGGGCTAAGCTCATGACTGTTAGGCTATACGCCACATTTCATCACGCCAACAGTTTTCTTCCAAGGGCGCGCATGTGAATTGTTTGGAATAGCCACAATGATGCCTATTGTTGTTAATCTATGGAAATGAGTATTTTCGTCCATCGGGCGGGAAGGGAATTTGGCCCTTACACTCCCGAGCAGTTGCGGCGTGCCCTCGCGGAGGGCACGCTTTTGTCGACTGATTGCTGCCGGCGGGTCGACGTAACACAGTGGGCGACTGTGGCGGATTATTTTAAGCCGGCAAAAAAGTCGTTGATGGACCTGTTGGCGGAGGACGATGAGGATGGCCATGACAAACAGGAGATCAATGCGCCGGCGCGGCACGTGCCGAAAAAGCCGGCAGCAGCCGCGATCGCAATGCTAATACTGGCAGTTGCGAGTTTTGTGTTCTGGCCAACTGAACCGGTGCCAACCAAACCCGAGGTCAAGGACACCCAACCCACGGCTGTTACCGCCAGTGCCAATGCCACAATCCAAGAAAAAAAGCAGGGCGAAATCACCGTGGATCCTCACGCTCAATTCATCCCGGAGGACAGTGTTGCGGTGATGACTATTCGCGTGCAGGATTTGCTCAAGAAATCGAAGTCGCAACGGATAGACGAGGTCCCAATTTGGCAGGGCGCGGAATCGAGAATTTTGCAGTACAGCCCTCTGGCTGGACGCATACTGCGCGATGCCACTGACCTTGGTTTGGACCTCGAGTCTCCCATCCACATTTTTCTCAAGCTGCAAGCAAGCACCAACGCCCCGGGAGGCTTATCGACGACAATTGGAGTCGCTGCCGCCGTGCGCGACATGGGTGAACTGGATGGTCACCTGCCAGTGATCATAGGCGAAACTCTTGGCGGATTTGGGGAGGCACAGGCACGCAACCTGCAGCGAGAGAAAGACCACTGGAAAATGTCTTCACGCAATTTGCCCGTGGCACTGGCATTTAATCAAAAATGGTTCGTGCTCGTGAGTTGCAACACCAAAGAATCAAACGCTGATCTCGACGCAGTGTTGAAACAAACGTTGGCGCGCACCGCGCCTTTGGCAAAAGGAAACGCAGATTTTCGCGCGCATCTAGGCAAGAAAAAAGACGCTGGCCTTTGGCTTGATATGACAGCTGGACAGAGGTTGGCCGGACAACTCGATTCTGTGCCAGCGCTTGAATGGCTCGCAGACACAGAGATATTGGAGTCACTCAGTATTGGCTTCGTTTTCGAGAAAGGCGTAGCAGAGTTGACGATGGATCTTCCCCTGAAGAAACACAATAACCTGCCGGGAGGACAATCCCGCGATCACCTATTAAAATGGCTCCCCGGCAATGCGCCGGCGGCTCTGGCGTTTTCACTTAAGGCCGATGCACTAAGGACTGTGCTGCGCTCCAGCACTTTTTCGTTAGGAACTGACGCGCGCGGGCTGGTGCCCACCATCGTGGGAGCTCTGGGTGATGGCAGTGGCGTGGCGGCAATAACCTCACCGCCCCAGGCAAATGAGACGACAGAATTCATCATCGCCACCAGCAAATCGAACAGCAATCGTGCCGACCCATTTCGATCAACTGCAAAGGCTGCAGACTGGACCCTAAAACTCACCGAGGACAACACTGCGATTCTCGCAAGCTCACGAAACAGGTCGTTCATTGGTGCCGGACAAGCTGTCCCCCCATTGCCAATAGATCGCCGCGACTGGCTGACACAGCATGCCGTGGCCGGTTACTTAAATCTATCCCAGCTATCAAAGTTAACCGACGGAACAGGCAACCTGTTTAGAAGCTTCAGGGAGCTTCGCATTGGAGCCAATGAAGCCACACCGGGCAAATGTAAGCTTGTCTTTCGGCTTCTAACGAACGATCCCAAGGCACACAGTCTCCGTGCACTTGGTATTCCCAACGTTTCCAAATAAAATTGGAGTGGCGACAAGACTGCTTTTCGCTTAAGCTGACCTTATGCAGAGTTTCCCATCCAAAATTTCTATTTTAACGCGCCGTGGCGGAGCGGCGATGGTGGTGATCGCCCTTCTTGCCGTGCTCGTGATAGCCGGTCTGGTCACATATTTGGTGTTCAAGCCGGAATCTCGCGGAGCAGATCGACTTGCTTCAGCTTTTGTGCCCGAAGATGCATCGGTGGTAGTATCCCTAAATTTGGACAGCATCCTCAAGAAATCCGATCTGCCGGGGCTCCTAAAGGAGAATCCGGAAATGATGATGATGGTTCAAATGATGGGAGGCGGCAGCTTGCAGGTAGACTTATCGGAAAAAGGTTTTCGTAGTGGCGAACCGATCCTGGTGTTCACGATTGCGGACAAGGGCGGTGTCATAATCGGCGCAGTCGCTCCGCTTTCAGATCGCGCTCAATTTGAAAAAACATTGGAAGAACTAAAGAAGTCACCCGTGCTAAGCATGGCTATGATCGGCAATGAGGATGATTACGAAATCACCGAAAGGGATGGAACGCGAGGCATGTTCAGTAAGTCCATGGAAGACATCGCTTTTGTCTACACGCACCAGGCGATGTTGTTTTTGCATCAGAGTGATTCCGCAATTGACCTGAATGCAATGGCAATTGACCTTCTAAAAAATGGGGGAGGACTGACGGATGCAAACGAGGCATTCCGCGATTTCGGTACGGCAAATTATGATCTCGGGCTTTGGTATAATGGAGAAAAAGCCTCCGGACAAATTTTGGATGAATTGCCCGGGGAATTATTGCCTCCTGACTTGGAAGAACTGCTAAAGAACACCGTCAGCCTCGGGCTGCGATTTGAAAATGGCAAAGCCGTATTGGAAGGCACCGCCTATCACAATGGAGAACAACAACTGCCGACACACTCGGTAAGCGATCATCTAATAGACGCCGTACCGGGCGATGCTCTTTTTGCCGTGGTTGCCGGACTGGATGTTCAAGCCATGATGAAGGTAGCGAAACAGATGCTGTCTGAAGTGCCTGAGTTGCCAGAAGAAGTGGATGAACAGTTAGGAGCAGCAAATACTTTTCTAGAGAACATGCTGGGCATGAATGGCGAGGAACTGACAGAGAAGCTCAGTGGCGATTTTATGCTTTCGGTTGGAAACATAGAACTGCCGGAATCTAAGGAGGTAAAACCTCCCAAACTCTTTGGGTTGGAAAAATACATTCCAAGCTTAAACCTACCGGCGATTGAGCTGCCAAAGGTTGAACTAGTTGCCGGGCTCACAACGCGCGAACCAGGTTCCTTACAGGAATCAATTGACCACATGGAGTCAGCTATATCCGGCTTGGGCATTGAGGTGGTTGCAAAGGATAAAACTGTTTTCCTGGCATCAACAAAACACGCCGAGGAAATCCAAAAAAGTGGCAAGGCTACAACGCCGCTTTCAGCCGACCATAGAGCATTATTGGCCGGCAACCATGTTGCGGGTTACATAAACTACACTAGACTGGAAGAGCTGGCGGAAAAATTACCCATGCTAAAGGACTCAACCCAAGGCATGGAATCTTTTGATATCTTGGCGTTTGCCGCTAAATCTGACGCAAAAAAACACCAACTCAAGGTATCCCTACATTTCAAGGAACGCGAACACAACAGCCTGCGACAACTTCTAAAAGCAGCCCTTGAATCGAGTAATCAGGGAGGGGCTGATTTTGGAGAACCGGGAGATATTATTGAACCTGATTTTGATCCGGATGATCCTATAGTGATCGAGGATATTCCCGATTCACCTGAGATCGAACGGGAATCTCCTGCCATACCAGATTCGCCCAAAAACGAAGAGGATAACAGGCAATAGTCAGCCTTCGTCAGCATCACAATTCGATTGGCTTTTCCAGGGGCTCATTGTAGCCTTCATCCATGCCCTACTGGATCCATCGTAATGGAGAAAATCATGGTCCATATGAATTGGACCAGCTTCAACAACTGTATACCTCCGGAAGTTTAACTGCAGAAGACCTGGCCATTGAGGAAGGCGGTTCTGCTTGGACAACTGTAGGAGAAATCACCAATGCAGGCTTAGAACCGAAGCTAGGGTTGCCGGACTTACCAACTACCCCGACCAACGAAGCCACCCCGACTATTGAAGCGGACCTGGATATCGCGCCGAACGCTGAACCAGCAGCCGTTACAAGTACGGGCAAATCCAAACTTCCAATGGTTCTTGGCATCATCATTGGCGTTACCGCTCTCGGTGCAGGTGGCTATTTTGGGTACGAATATTTCTTCAACCAGCCCGACACTTCCCCAAACAAGAAATACACAAAAAATAAAGGAGCCAAAGGATCCGGTGAAGAAAATGGCGGCAACAATACTCCGAATCCCACGGATCCCGGCAAAGGCGGATCCGGCACAGCAACTACCGATACGAATAGAACCGATATTGGGGAGAACCCCTTCCGTCCAGGACCGAATTTGCCCGGAGGAGAGACCAACAGTACGCCCCCGCCCCAGGTGG
>CAYUXV010000243.1:0-6097 GCA_964448875.1 uncultured Verrucomicrobiota bacterium | reverse complement strand
TAATGCGACGGGTACTTTGACTTGTATAACTTTGGGACGCGACCAGCGCAGCGGTGCAGCCGGCGGGCATACCCCGAAAAATCCTTAGACTTAATACGAGAGCAATGTTGGCAACTGTATACGCCACCAAAAACCGGAGTAGGCATAGAAAGCTTCTCAACCGAATGGCAGGGCGAAACAGGTGGAGTTAGTCGCTTGCCTGATTAGCGGTACCGGGTGTGGGTCGCAGCTTCTCGAGCTTTCCTTTGTGCCCAGAAATGCGGCCATTGGAAATTTCTGATGTCTGAGGGCCAAACTCGACCTTATCTACAATGGTATGGTCCTTGGTGAGAATGATCATTTCACCTTTCTTGGAGAGTTTAAAATTTGCGTGTAGCCCCTCATCACCTCCATCTTCATCCGCCCAGATCACGAGATATTCGCCTGCTTTGATTAATGTCCCGGTCGGGATCTTCCATTTGGACAGGTTGTTTTTGTCATCAGTCAGAAACATTCCGGACAAGTCTATGTCGGTGTTACCGTAGTTAAAGAGTTCAATCCAGTCTTCAAATTCGCCTTGCGGATCTTTGTTCGTCCGTGTGTTGGAGGCAAGAAATTCGCTAATGGCCACAGCGGTGTTTGCGTTTCCCTTGGGTGTACGCGGCTTTGGAACCAAGGGGCGTTTTACATTATCAAGTACGGCAACTTCTTTGATTGCCACGTGTTGTAATAGAAAGTTACGCCGCGTCTTTATAAAGTCATTAAGACTTCCATGAGGTTGATCTACATTTCTCTCTAAGGGAGCTGTCGCATGTGTAAAAGCATCATACGAAGACATTTTACGGGTATCGCCTTTAACTTCGGCATCCATTAATTCACGATAGTGAGCGATTACCGGGGAAAGGTTTTTATGTGTTAGGCTTTTTTCTGCGATTGTGCGTATGTATTGAAGATAACGCGCATGGTATTGGGGCACCGCAAGTAGCTTGCTGCGTAAGGGCATTCTTTCACTATTTAAACCCACCAGAGGATCCAAGGTCGGGCCACCATGACCCCCGCCGCCACCTGGGCGACCACCACCTCTTCCACCTGGGCGACCAAATCCGCCACCCGTAGGTCCGAATTCAAACTGTGGTCGCAACTCTTCCGGATCAACCTGGCCATTCTTGTTCTTGTCCAAAGCAGCGAGGGCCTTTGTAATATTCTTCAGTTCTCCCGCACTCAGTTCTCCGTCCTTATTCTGGTCAATGGCTTCTTCAATTGGATGGGGTGGAGGGAAATCTGGGCCTGGGCGACCAAATCCACCGCCGGGAGGACCATCGGGGCCGCCACCACGAAAAGCTTCATTCATATCGTGCGGAATAATGTGGAACATTCCCGAGGACTCCATAAAGATGCTATAGTCGCTGGCACGTGTCCAGTAACCGTCACTGTTGACCAATGCAACATCGATAGCCAGAAACCGCAAGACCCCGTCAATGTTTAGGATTGGCTCAATGGCTTTTGGCAAATCTTCGGCCGGCGTTTCATTAAGAACCTTGCAGAGATTAATTAATGCCTTCCAGGAATCGTCATCGTTCTTGGATTTGATTTCAAACCGTTGTCGATATGGGGCGATTTCATCACCAAGATAACGCAGTCCACCATCAGCTTGAGGGCTCCCGGTAACTTTCCAGCGGGCGCCGGCAGTCGTGCCATAAAATTCCTTCAGGAAGTCCTTGTTGTATTGTTGGACATTGGAATAAACGCCCCAGCTCTCGCCATTGATGACTACTTTCATCATGTTTGCCTTGGGGGCGGGCAGATAATCTGCCGCCAGATGCGAAAACAAAATACTGCTTAAGAATGAAGCATCTCCATTACAGTTCAGCAGATTGATAGTCTTATATCCGTAAAGGCGCTGGTCACCATCAATAAAATCCATGGATAAGTTCAAGGAACGTTTTGATCCTGCCGGCACGTGCCCAAAGGATGATTGTCCGCGGAACTTGATGCCGACCATTGGGTATTTCCTGCCGTCGATAGTGACGGTTGCTGGCATTTCAACATCGGTATCTTTGAACCTAGCCATTTCATCCTCCCAGGTTTCCGTGTTAAACTCGATAAAGACGGTGCGCAGCACGGCCGGGTCATAAAGCCCTGCCTTGGGATAATGCTTAACATCCTTCGGTGAAACTCTAGGACCGGGACTACCTGGTTGACGTTGGCCTCCTCCCGGTCGGCCACCTGGACGACGTCCCCCTCTGCCACCGGCTTGGACTTCTGTTAATGCTTTCTGGCGTTCGGTTGAATCCAGATACCCGTTTTTGTCAGCATCATATTTATCGGTAAGCTTTTGTTCCACACGATTTGGCCCCATTCCCCTGGGGCGACCAAAGCCCGGGCGGTCACCTTGAAAACCCGGAAAAAGTTCATTAAATGTGAGCTGACCGTCCTTGTTTAGATCCAGCGACTTAAGTGCTTCGGGCGCTTTAGACATTTCTTCTGCGGACAGTTCTCCATCTCTATTGGAATCGAGTGTTAGAGTAAGGGGATCTGGTGGCGGTAAAAACTGACGCTCTGGACCGGAGCCCTGGGGAGACTGCGAAAACGACAGCGAAGCCACCATGCACACAGTAAGTCCAAAGAAAAGTAAGCGTATCATAGGGGCTTAGACGTGAAAAAATATGTTCAGTTACAATTAGGGGAGGCAAAAAAGCAGAATTCCAACTACAAGGCAATGGGTAAAAGATTGCTACTATTTAAGAGGACGTCTATCAATGCCTCGGCTTTAACCGATATTTCTAGTAATTGCATACTCAGTAAAGGGTTTGAAAAGGATATCTATAATCTCTTTAGGGTTGTTTTTATGTTTGCCATCAACCGGGACAGATAGAGAAGAAGTCCAGCAACTTAATGTTGAGGCCAAGAAATTCTTCGAGTCTTTTTCCAAGGCATTGGAAAAGCAGGATGCTACTGAGGCAGTCATGCATATCGCGCCAAAATATCGCGAACGATTCAGCAAGGGATATCGGTTTTGGCGAGGCACCAAGTTGCGTGCCCTCAAGGTGATTGGGTTGCCTGATAAAGAGGGTGTTTTACGGGTTAAGACACAGATTGTGTCTCCTGCCGGTCGTAAAGATACTGAGATCAAGAAACTGTTGCGCTCGAAAGACAAGTGGTTTCTGTTGGAGAGCTGATCCAACCAAGCCTTGCGTCTCCCAGTCCGAAGGGTAAGCTCACTTCAACCACCTGGCTTATGAATACACATGTTTCTCGACGTCGTTTTATTGCTGCATCTGCTAGTGCCACCGTAGCCATCTCCATGCCCAACCTTTTGTTGGCCAATAAGGAATCCAAACAAATGGTCATTGGCCAAGGTGAACATAAGTTCGAGGTGCAGCATGATTGGGCAAAGCTCCCGGATAAATACACCTGGCAGACAACTCATAATGTGGCGGTGGACGCCGAAGGTTTGCTGTATGTGATTCATGAAGGCCGGGCAAACATGAAAGATCATCCTTCTATTTTTGTGTTCGACCAGAAGGGCAAGTTTATTCGTGCCTTTGGCAAGCAATTTCAGGGAGGCGGCCATGGCATTGAGGTGCGCACAGAAGGGAAGGAGCAGTTCCTTTATGTGTGTGCTTATCAACAGGTAAAGGCTTTTGCCAAGCTCACGCTTAAGGGCAAGCCAGTTTGGGAAAAATATGCGCCCATGGATAGTGGCGTGTACAAGAAGGATGAGGATAAGGTGCGAGTGAAACGCTGGGGCCGAGATGCCTTTATGCCTACCAACTTCGCGTTCCTAAATGACGGCGGCTTTCTGCTCGCCGATGGCTATGGTTCATTCTACATACATCGCTATGATAAAGAGGGTAATTGGGTTTCCAAGTTTGGTGGACCTGGTGGTGGCAACGGAAAATTTGCAACTCCGCATGGTATTTGGATAGACCGCCGCCCCGGACGTCCGGAGAGGGTGGTAGTCTGTGATCGTGCCCATCACACGCTCCAATACTTAAGCCTTGAAGGCCAGCATCTTACAACCCTTCGCGGTTATGGCCTGCCAGCCAATATAGACAGTTACAAGAATCTCTTACTTGTGCCCGAACTCCATGCGCGAGTTACTTTGCTCAATGAAAAGAACGAGGTAGTTGCTCGGTTGGGTGATGATGTCGAGGGCGTAGTGAAAAAGAAGCAGGTTAATCGAGGCAACCCCAAGACTTGGGTTAATGGCAAGTTTGTCCATCCACACGATGCCTGCTTTGATAATGAGGGTAACATATTTGTCGCTGAATGGGTTGCCACCGGTCGGATCACGCGGCTTAAGCGGGTGAGTTAATTTTTTGTGGCAAGATTAGTCGCAATAATATTTGCGGGACTTCTGCATCAATCACTGTTTGCAGCTCAGCCGAATATTGTCCTGTTTCTCATTGATGACTTGGGATGGAAGGATGTGGGCTGTTACGGGAGTGAATATTACAAGACTCCGAATATTGACCGACTGGCTGCCCAAGGAGTTCGCTTCACCAACGGGTACGCTGCCTGCGCGGTTTGTTCGCCCACACGCGCGGCGATCCTGACCGGAAAATATCCGGCGCGACTGATGCTCACTGAATGGCTCCCTTCAGGACGATGGAATCCTAAGGCGAAATTGCGCAGTGGCCGTTTTTTGCGCGCTTTGCCGCTGGAGGAAATTACTTTGGCCGAGGCGTTGCGCAAAGGCGGTTACCGGACGTTGCATGTTGGGAAATGGCATTTGGGTGGACCGCCATTTTCACTGCCCGCCCAGCACGGCTTTGATGTGAATGTGGGAGGGGACGAACACGGGGCACCAGGCCATTATTTTTATCCCTACACGGGCAGTTGGAAAATCCCTACGACCAATGAACGGGTACAGAAAATCACTCTGCCAGATGGCAAGAAAGGCGAGTATCTTACCGATCGCCTGACTTCGGAGGCGCTATCTTTGATTGAACAGGATCATAAAAAACCGTTTTTCCTGCATTTTTCGCATTACGCAGTTCACACGCCCTTCCAAGCCAAGGACAACATAATAAAAAAATACGAGAAGGTTCCCGAGGGCAAGCGTCAAGGTAAGCCTGTCTATGCGGCAATGATCCAAAGTGTGGATGAAAGTGTGGGCCAAGTGATGGACGCATTGAAGAAGCTTAAAAAACTGGACAACACCCTGGTCATTTTTACTTCCGATAATGGCGGCTTTGCCAAGGCCACTAATCACGCTCCCTTGAGGGGTAACAAGGGCTCCTATTATGAGGGTGGCATCAGAGTCCCTTTCATCATTCACTGGCCGGGAGTGGCCAAGGCCGGACATGTAAATGATGTGCCGGTAATCAGTATGGATTTATATCCTACCTGCCTGGCTGCGGCCGGTTTACCCCCGCATCCCGTGCAGCATCGTGATGGTTTTGATCTGCTCCCTCTAGTAAAGGGATCGGGCGCGCTTAAACGTGATGCACTTCACTGGCATTACCCGCACTACAATAGCCACCCCTCATCAGTGCCCTCAAGTGTTCTGCGCAAGGGCAATTGGAAATTAATTGAGAGCTTTGATCCTGAAGGAGTGGAACTTTATCATCTGGGTCGTGATTTGAGTGAAACGACCAATCTTGCAACCAAGGAGCCAGCCAAGCTTGTGGAACTACGCCGGGAACTGGATGATTGGCGAGAGAAGGTGGGAGCAGAAAAAATGGAACCCAACCCAGATTATCAGAAATAGTAGGATGGCACTGAACTTCTCTGAATCAGGATGGTGGGGTAGGATTTCCTCAACAATGAAAGTCCCGATTTCTTTCCGCCCTCTCGTGCCCGTATTCCTGATTGCCGCAAGTTCGGCATTTGCCAAGGCCCCCTTCGAATATGTCTGGGGGGCCGCCCACCATGTGTTGCCGGAAACCCATTCCGATGAATCCGGATATTTCTCGCTTTGTGAAGGAAACGACGGACGCATTTACGTGGGAACCGCCAAATATGGTGAAAATGCCTACCTGGTGGAGTTCGATCCGGTCACCGGAAAACAGCGCATTGTGGTTGACGCTCACAAGGTTTGCGGCCTGAACGCCAAGGGCTTTGCCGCCCAAGCCAAGTTTCACACCCGCAACTACGTCGGGCCCAGCGGAGT
>CAYUXV010000242.1:0-4316 GCA_964448875.1 uncultured Verrucomicrobiota bacterium | reverse complement strand
CGTGCCCCAGTCGCCGTGAACATGTGTCCCGCCGGGTTGAATACATCCAATCAGCGTCAGCATTCCTAGAAAGGATATTAGCCAGTACTTCATTTGCTGAAAATTGGAGGAGTACAGTGCGAAGTCAATCGTAATTAGGCCTGCCCGTTCTTGCCCGAGTAGAGGAAACATGTTTACTCTGTCGCGGGTTTGCAGGTTCACATAGACAGAAACGGTCAGCGCTTTGGGCCCTACACGGTTGAGGAGATAAACACGTATCTCGCCGGTGGTCAGGTATTGCCCACGGATCGGGCGTGGCATGAGGGGCTTCCTGATTGGGGCCCGCTGCAAAATATTCCCGGAGTGCAGCTGCCTGCAGCGGCGGCTCCATCTACACCGCCGGCGCCTCCGGCCAAGCCGCCAGAAGCTCCATCTCCACCAAAGCCGCCAGAAGCTTCAGGCCCAGCTAAGCGGACTGTCAAACCGATAAAGGAGGAACTCGACGATGAAAAACTCGACGAGTTGGTAAAACGTGAGCAAGACCTTGAAGCCGACACATGCCTTTTCAACGGGTGGGTCTTTTTCATCAAGAACCCTTGGACACTGCTGCTTGGTGCATGGGTGGCTTTCCCTCTAGGGCTGCTTTCGGTAGCGCTTATCATCCCTGGGGGGCCCATGCTGGCGGGCATATTCAACTTTTTCCTCAAGAAAAAACGCCTGCGTCGAATCGGAATTGGAGGGATGTTCATCGGCTTCTCTTCAAAATTTGTGAACCTGTCACTGGCTTTTATTGTACCATTCCTGATTGCGGGCCTCTCGCCTTTGATCGGTTTGCTGATTCTTTGGGGTGTTTTGTACAGTTTTGATCCTTACGTCCTCAGCGGGGAGTTAAGTAGTTTAATCGATATGCTATCCACTGGGTTTGGTGCATTGGCCGATATCAGTCGAGGAGAAACAGCTGAAGACATGTTGGCTTACTTAAATGCAGCTTCCTCAACTTTTTCCGCAATTCTTTCATCACTATTTGCGTCGCTTGGAACACTTGGCTTCATGAGCAAGCTTGCTGCCATACTTGGCGGTGTGCTTGTAGTGATGCTGCCACTCATGCTTGGAGCCAATTATATTTTCACTCTACCGCTTGTTTCACATTATAATATTCCGTTTAGCGATGCCATGAAGTTGAGCACAAAACTCGTGAGCAATGATCGCCAAGGTTTCATATTTTTTATCATTTATTCATTAGGGTTAAACATGATCTCGCCACTGTTGTTTTTCCTTGGGTACCTAACCATGCCCTTGATTGTGCCGGGAGTGATTATCGTTTTTGCTGGGTGGATCTGGTTCATGGTAGCTGGGTTTACCGTGAGTGATAAACTGGGATATATAATGCTTGGGCCACCCGGTTTGGGTATTCTCATAGTAGCGTTAAAAATTCTAGCCGCGGTGTTGGGATTGGATTTTCTCGAAGCCATTGTTGAAGTGTTGAATTTATTGTTCCCAGCTTTGGCTGCTATAGCGGCAGCGTATTTTATCAGTCAAAATTGGAAATTGGCACTATTACCGCTTATTGTGAGTTTAATTGGCGCAGGTGCAATTGTTGTCGATGTTGTTCTTTATCCAGTCGGTCTGGAAACGGAAGCTGCTGTGCGGGCGAAGGTGGTTTATGCGGGGACTATCCTACTTTATATCCTCGGGGGATTAATGTTAATCATGATGCCGGCCATTACCCTTACTGCATACGCCGTGGCTTACGATCAATTCTGTGGTCGCTCGAGAAAAATGGAGGATCAGCCTCAATGGATGCTTACCATCATGCTAATTTTTGGAGTTTTGGGATTCCTCTATCTGATAAAACTGGCGGTTTCAACCCTGCTAGCCGGGTATACTTAGACTCAAGGGCTTCCGGGAACCCCACCGCCTGGGCCACCCGGACCACCGCCTGGGCCACCCGGACCACCGCCTGGGCCACCCGGACCACCGCCTGGGCCACCCGGACCACCGCCTGGGCCACCCGGACCACCGCCTGGATCACCCGAATCTCCTCCTGAGTCGCCGCCCCCGTCACCCCCTGAGGGGTCATCTTTTTTAGAATCAATTTGTCCATTATTGAAGACCAATGATGGTGTATCCGCATCCTCCATTGCCTTTTCCAAACGGGCAGCCCAAGGTTCTTTTTTATCTCCCAGAAGCTTCTTTTTTAGATGCGCCAGAATAACTTCGCCTGTGATTGAAGACGAAGACGAATCTGCTCCATCAGGAACGGCTCCTTTATCTTTATCGCCTTCAGTGACAATTTGTGGGTTTTTATAAACCATGGTTCCATTCTCATCCCTCATGCCTCCTAATCGTCCAGGTTCCGGGATGCCTTCAGCGGTTTGTTTGCCCATCTGAATTTTTCCATATCGCCAGCCTGTTTTTTCAATCTTCCAAATCTTCTGTTTCATCATTCTTTCTTGCTCGCCATCATCCTGCCTTTGTTTGGACAGTTTAAAGTTAAACCAGTGATATAATTTTACTACTTTGCCTTCACTGATGGAAACCTCCATAACAATGGTGTTGAAGTGATATAATTGGACTGTTGTGGGTAAAACTTTGTCCCACCAGATCATTCGACGCATTAGTGCTTGGCCATTTTTATCATTCAAAAAATAGGTGACCTTTCCTAGAGGCTCTCCTTTCTCAAAGTTTCCCCTGAATATAAGGTGCCCATTCTTGTCCCAAGCGGAGGCGGCACCATCCAAGATGCCTCCTACAACGATAAATTCCGCCCGCTTCACATCGTTACTATCGTACTCGACTACCCGGCCCGTTACAGTTTTGTTTCCTTCATTGTTCTTGTAGACAGCTTTTATCGACTGTCTGGATTGACCCGGCCAGCCGACTTGATATGGGTCCGGAGTAATATTCAGGCCTGAGGCTTTTAGGTTTAAGTCGGGAAGCAAATCAATCATGGGCCCGTCATGATCCCGGCCACCCCCTGTGGAGCCGGAAAGCTTCCAAGTGATTTCAGTGCTTTTGATTTCATCAAGCCTTGTCCCTGAAAACTTGCCGCCGCCAAAAAAATAAATAAGCGCGCCAATACCGGCCAGTCCCGCCAGTGCGCCCAAGCCATACCAAAGAGGCATGAGTTTTTTGAGTATGGACGGACCCTTGCTGGTCGTTATGGTCGGGGATAGAGGCGCCCCCGGAACAGGCTGAGCTTCTGGCGATGGAGGCGTTGGAGGCGCAGACATGCCGTAAAGCTAACAGACACGGGCTTTGTCGGCAATCTCCTCATTCATCAAGGCAAGTATTTTCAGATGTGCCCCCGCAAGAGGCAGTTTTCGTAGTTGTGACCATTTTACCCATTTCCCGACCGGTTTGTGCCCGTTTGTTTTCGCCAGCCAAACCTCGATGCGAATTCGTTTATCCGTGATCGTATGCGATAACTTGGTGAATCTCCTTGGATGCCCTACCTCGCATCCTACCAGTTCAGTCTGCCATTCACGTGGTGATTGCTGAGAAATACTTTCCTCTGTAGGGAATTCCCATAGACCTTCATTGATACCCCCGGTTGGTCGTTGTCGAATGAGATAACGACCCGAATGGTTCAGTACAAGTACCCGCCAATGACACCCTTTGGATGCCCTTGGTTTGGGCTTGTTGGGGAATGCCTCAATACTGTTCAGTTTTTTGGCTGCGCACGAGCGTTTAAGTGGACACTCGCCACAAGATGGTTGGCGCGGCTTGCATATCGTCGCTCCGATTTCCATCAATGCTTGATTAAGCGACCCGCACTTGTCCGTGGCATTGACGAATCTCTGCGCCAGTGCCCACAAATTCCTGTTTGCTGCAGCGGAACTGACTTCATCTTCAATGGCAAACAACCGCGCAAGCACCCGAGTCACGTTGCCGTCGAGGATTGGTTCCGGCAGATCGAAGGCGATGCTGCAGATTGCACCTGCTGTATAGCGTCCAATACCGGGAAGCGCATTGAGGGTCTCGGGATCACTAGGGAAATTGCCTCCGTGTTTTTCTACGATTTTCAGTGCTGCCTTTTGCAGGTTGCGCGCGCGGGAATAGTAACCGAGGCCTTCCCAGAGCTTTAGGATTTTTTCGGGCCGCGCGCGCGCAAGCTTTACCACATTCGGAAGGATTTTCATCCAGCGTTCCCAGTATGGTATAACTGTTGTCACCTGCGTCTGTTGTAACATGATTTCAGAGATCCAGATCGCGTATGGGTCACGCGTGTGTCGCCACGGCAGGTCACGTGCATGGATGGAATACCATTCGAGCAGGCGTGGTGTTACGCGTTGGATTTTCCTGCGATCCGACACACCTGCAGCTTTTGTGGCAAC
>CAYUXV010000241.1:0-5204 GCA_964448875.1 uncultured Verrucomicrobiota bacterium | reverse complement strand
GCCGCCATGGCCGAGGGCAAAACCGGTGTGCATGTTGAGTCCATCGATGTAGGTGGAAATCTTGTCTGCCCTGCCGTCGCCCTTGGTGTCTTCCAGAATGAGCAGCTTGTCATTCGGCTTCGTGCCTGGCTTGAGCTGCGGATAGGCCCACGTGCATAGCACCCACAATCGCCCGCGTCCGTCCCAGCGCATGCACACCGGATTAGCGATGCCCATCGATTCGTCGGCAAAAAGATTCATCTGCAATCGCTTGTCCACCGTGAAAGAAGCCAGCTCAGCCTTCACTGAGTTGTCCTTTTCCGGTTTGGAAACTGAAGGGTGATTCTGCGCCTGAAGGCTCCACACAGAAACGCATAGCAGAAACAGAATTCGAAAAGGCATACCTTGGCCTAGCACGGTCAACTACAACTGGCAATACTACGTCTTGGAAAACACCGCGCTTGCGGCGGTGCCTGTGCTGTCGGCGAAGCACTCCTCTTCGATGCCCATGGAGTGTAAGATGCTGAGTAAAACGTTGGTCATCTGTGTGTCACCTTCGCGCCAATATTGATCATGCTTTAGACCCATATTGGCACCTCCGGCCACGATGGTGGGTAAATTCTTGGGCATATGTGTGGTGCTGGTACCGGAACCGTAGAGGACGATGATGTTGTCCAACACGTTGCTCTTGTTTTCACGGTAGCCCTGCAAACGCTTAAAAAAGTACACAAGGAAAGAAGATCTACAGTAGTTGCCAATTGGACGAGGCACGGCTACAACTTTGGCATGCGCTTTCTTTTATCCCTGTTGGGGTTGTGTGCTGGCATACACGCAGCCGATCAGCCGAACATTCTCTGGATAACCGCGGAGGACATGAGCCCGACTCTGGGCTGTTACGGTGATGAATATTCTGTCTCCCCAAATATCGATCGGTTGGCTAAAGAGAGTGTGCGTTACACCAAGGCTTTTGCCAGCGCGCCGGTGTGCTCCCCATCGCGTTCGTGCCTGATTACCGGCTGCTATCCAACCTCACTAAGCACGCAACAGATGCGCTCGGGCTTTGCAATTCCCGAGGACATGCGCGGGTTTCCAGAGCACCTGCGCAAGCGTGGTTATTACACGAGCAACAATGTGAAGACCGATTACAACACGGGCAACTACGCGGGGATCGTCAAGCATTCTTGGAATGAAAGTAGTGCTACTGCCCACTGGCGCAAACGCCCCGAAAAAGCTCAGTCTTTTTTTAGCATCTTCAACCTGATGACCTCGCACCAAAGCCGCTCGATGGGCTGGCCTTACGCGCGATTCATGGAAGAGGTTCAGAACAAGCTTTCACCGGGTGATATTCATGACCCCAAGAAGGTGACCTTGCCGCTGTACTATCCGGACAGCCAACTAATCCGTCGTGAATTGGCGCGCTTTTACGATTGCGTAAGTGCCATGGACAAGGAGGTGGGCGCGATCCTCAGTCAATTGGAGGAGGATGGCCTCATGGAAAACACGATCGTGTTTTTCTACAGCGACCACGGCAGCGGCATGCCCCGCCATAAGCGGGCGTTGCTCGATAGCGGCATGCATGTCCCCTTGCTCATTCGCTTCCCGAAGAAATGGCAACATTTTGCGCCGGGCAAACCGGGCAGCACCACGGACCGACTCGTAAGCTATGTGGATTATGCGCCCACAGTCCTGAATCTGTTGGGTCTACCGCTTCCTGAGGCAATGCAGGGAGAACCAATCCATGGGTCCAAGTCCGCCCCGCCCCGCCGCTATGTGTACGGTCATCGCGATCGAGTGGATGAGGTGCGTGATCTGGCCCGCTCCGTACGCGACCAGCGCTACCTCTACATCCGCAACTACATGCCACATCTGGGTTACAACCAACCTACGGCCTGGCCTGACAACGGTGAGATCCGCCACGATTTTTATCGGCTAACCAGCGAGCAGAAAATGAGTGCTGCCCAGTGGCATTTCGCCGGCCCCACACGGCCGGTGGAGGAACTCTACGATTGCGAGGTCGATCCGCAGAATCTTGAGAACCTTGCTGGATCGGAAAAACATCAAAAGATCCTGAATCGCTTGCGCAAAGCACACCGTAAACACATCACTCAAACCGTGGACCTGGGCTTCCTGCCGGAGAGCGAGGCATGGGAGATGTTTACCAAGAAGACTGGCTGGGAACTCGGCCAAGCCGGCAAAGTGAAGATGAGACCCATCCAAAAGGCTGCCGCACAGGTGGGTGTGGCCGATGAAAATGCTCTTGCAAAAAATCTACGCTCAAAGAATGCCAGCATCCGTTATTGGGGCGCCATGGGCCTCGCACACTTGAAGGCGTTGGAACCAAAGACCAAAGCACAACTGCTCAAGGCTCTGAAGGATTCCTCCCCTGCCGTCCGCGTTGAGGCAGCCAATACTCTTGCCCGCCACAGCGATCCCAAGCCAGCCGTGAAGGCGTTGATCAAAGATCTGGCACACGAGAATCTCATTATCGTCACCCACGCAGCGCGCACCCTCGAACTACTTGGGCCAAAGGCCATTGCCGCCAAGATTCCTATGGCCGCAGCTCTGAAGCGCGCCGAGACAATTCGTCCGCCTGATACTCCCGCCACCGTGGTGCTTCCCGGTGACAAGGACCTCGCCATGTTCGTCGCCTTTTCGTGTCGCGCGTTTTTGACAAAGTTGGAGAAATAAATTTTCCATGGGCAAACCTTTCATAACCATTTTCGTGGGTTACGTTCTTTTGTGCGCAACAAATGCGCGTGCTTCGGTTCATACCGCTAGGATTTTTTCTGATTACATGGTGCTGCAGCGCGAACTGCCAGTGCCCATCTGGGGTAAAGCGGATGCCGGCAAATCAGTCTCTGTGCAATTTGCCGGCCAAACCGTAAAGACCAAGGTTGATCACCAAGGCAGGTGGAAAGTATGGCTCAGGCCCCTGAAAGCCAATAGCACTGGGCGTGAACTCAAGATAATCAGTGGCAAAGACTCCATCCTCATTCGTGGTGTGTTGGTGGGTGAAGTGTGGTTTGCTGGAGGCCAATCAAACATGGGCTATACAGTCCGTGGTATGGCGCACCGTTTACCGGAGGGCAAATCGTTGGCTGATGCGGCAGACTTCAATGGCATTCGTTATCGCAAAGTGAACGAGAAAAATTCACCCACACCACAGGTTGATCTCACCGGTGGCGGTTGGGTGGTCTGCAATCCAAAGACTGTTCACGGCATTTCCGGCGTAGGCTTTGTGTATGCGCGGCGCTTGCATCTCGAACTAAAGGTACCCATCGGTATTATCGATTGCGCGTGGGGGGGCACCCCGAGTGAGCCTTATATTCCTATTGAGGCTTTTGCCGACCACCCGACCCTCAAACGATTAGCCGCCTTGGCCATGGTCGGCGATGTCGAGGCCATCAAGAAAATGCGGGGCGGCACCTTTGTGCGTAGCCCCGCATGGTTGGCCGGAGCAATCTACAATGGTCGGATCGCACCGGTCGCTCCCTACGCCATTCGAGGGGCAATCTGGTATCAGGCTGAATCCAACTGCGGCACCGGCGAGGACCCGCGCGATTACGCGCACAAGATGCGGGCACTGATTAACGGTTGGCGCAATGTGTGGAATCGTCCGAATCTTCCTTTCTACTTTGTTCAGCTCCCTCAATGGCGCAGCTACGCATGGACGTATGCCCGTGAAGAACAGCGCCGGGCAATGAACGTTAAAAACACCGGCATGGTCGTCACGGTCGATCTGGATTTTAAAAATGACATTCATCCGCCCAACAAGATTGATGTCGGCGAACGCTTAGCCCTCTGGCCCTTGGCAAAGATCTATTCACGCAAGGTTCACTTTAGCGGTCCGTTTTATCGAGCGAACACTATCAAGGGCGGAACCATCATAGTGGAATTCGATCACGTGGGTGTGGGGCTCATGATTGGTAAAGCAGGTGTGGGCAAGGTGACTGAAGTGAAGGAAGGTATATTGAACGGGTTTGAAGTAGCGGATAAGGCGGGAGCATGGCATGCGGCAAAGGCAATCATTAAGAGCAAAAACGTGGTGGTGAAGAGTGACGCGGTGAAAAAACCGACAGCGGTGCGTTATGCCTGCTACCCACAAGCGTCTAAGGATCGGCCGTGGAATTTATTTAATAAAGCGGGACTGCCCGCCTCCCCCTTCTGTTCGGATTGGAGCAGAATGCCTTACGATCCAGCCCGCAATCCGATGCCAAGGTAAATGTGTCCAAGACTTCTCTGCGCTATCAAAAAATAATATTCCCATGAAATATCTAACTTCAATTCAACGCCTCACTCCGTTTCAGGATTGCTCATTGTTGCATGGCATATCGAAACTTTCAACCTCTTAGCCTCTAGGTGTTGCTGGGTGTTTCAAACCCAAAGTAGGACATAAACCAGAACACGCCATAGGTGTAAATCAATGGCCCTTAACAAAGCCCAAGCAAATGGTTTACACTTCAAGTTGTCATGCAAAGAAAACGCAAATTCGATCGAGACAGAAAGCGGCGGGAATTCATGCAATCAAATGTCACGTTGCGCGAACTGGCCAAACGTCACGGGGCAAGCTATCGGCATGTCAGTGGGTTGAGCGCAAAAGAACGCTGGTACCCACAACGACGCGCACTGCAACAGCAAGCCGAGCAAGTCGCCAACGAAGCATTGATGAAACGCGTAACGGAAAAGTCAACTGAGCTGGCACAGATTAAAGCTCTGACGGCTGAACAACACGTCGAGCGTTCGTTGCAGACTGGAGAGCAATTGCATCAACTGCTGCGACAAGGCTTGGCAGCGTTGCAGAGCGGTGACATACGGGCACTCAAGACAGCGATTGATTCGTGGTCAACGTGGGATAAAACGATGCGCAGCAACCATCAGATTGAGGATAAAGGTGTTGAGAAGCCGCTAGTGGACATTCGTGTGATGGCTGCGCTGCCGCCCAAGGCTGAGATGCTGCGGCGTCGGGCTGAAGCTGAGGCAGTTTAAAAAGAATGCTTTAATTTGGCCACGGTGGCGGCTGAAAAACCGACCCCACCCACCCCTTCTGGCGGCCCCTCATTAATATATATGGGCGTGTGAGATTTTTTGCGAGTCCTCAGAAAGGCCCAGAATTGACGTCAGCGTTGAGATTGGTATGGTCGGTGGCATGAAACAACCCCTCTTGATATTAGCGATGGTGGTGGCGTTGGTGGGGGGGTGTGCCTCGACTCCAGTGAATCCGAATA
>CAYUXV010000240.1:0-3840 GCA_964448875.1 uncultured Verrucomicrobiota bacterium | reverse complement strand
TGATGGCTCCAGTATAAACGAAGCGATGATCAGAATAACCCTTGGCTGGATCACAGTCCGGATCCAGGGGGGCACGGAATCTTAATCCGCTTGACATGTTTAGAATATTAGCGATGCGAATCTTCTTACGTGGATCTTTTTTATTCTGCCATTCAGGGATTGGGGCCGGTTGATCCAGTGAATAGACACCGTCCTTGATTAGTACTCCCAACAAGGTGGCGGTTAGGCTTTTGCCCATGGACCAGCTTTCCAAAGGTGTGTGCATTGTGATTCCGTGGCGATATCGTTCGCCGATGATCTGACCTTTCCAAGTCACGACATAGGAGGCGGTCATGGCTTCCTCCGGCTCAAAGGCAGCGTCGATTGCTTTAGTTATCAGTGACGCATTCAGGCTTTTGGGAAGCCTGTCCTTTGGCAATACATCTCCCATTGGCCATTTTGTGATAGCCGGGTCCGGCACATTTGATTCGATTTTTGGAGGGGCAAAGAAAGGTGAATTCTTCCCTTGCGGCAACGTCAGGCAACCAAGATCACCGATGTGCTTTGCTGTACGAGTAATGCCATTGGGTAACGTAACATGTACAGCCTGATTTTCTCGGTCGACACGCCAAGTCGTTTTGACCCGTTCCTTATAAGGACTGGTAAAATAGCCAATATTCTCAGCAGCAAATTCCGGGTCCAATCCACTAATAAAAACAGCTGAACAAAGAATTTTTGCAAAACCGGAAGCATGGTGCTCCTGTGGATCTCCGGGAGGAGGAATCGATTTTGTTTTTAATTCAAAGGAAGCTGCTCTGGCAATAAGCGCTTCTTTGGTCCCCGTATTTTTTGGCTCGGAAGTTCTGCATCCTCCAAAGCACAAGCACATGGAAAATACTATCAACGCTTCTAGTGAGTGTTTCATTTTTGCTCAATCGTACTGCTGAAATTCAATCAGGTTCGCAAAGAGTTTTAATTTTATTGTTAGCCCTCGTTACTCTCCACGCAATTCTCTGGCCAACAGACCCAGAATCAGTTTTTTACGCTTTGCATCATGATATTGTGGCCCACCATGACCTGCGCCTTCGACGATCTGGAAGGTGGCTTCAAGGCCGGCTCTATCATAAGCCGCTTTCATACGTTTACCGTGAATCCTTGGCTCTTCCTTATCCGCGTCCCCGGCAAGAATCAATATCGGCGGATCATCCTTGGTAATATGCCCGGTGGCACTAGCCATTTTAGCTTTATCCAGATTCTCGGAAGGCTTGCATCCCAGTAACTGGTAGATGGAGCTGCCGGGGTTATCAAACCGGGCCTTGTTTTCAACCGCATCATACAGCAGATCGGTTGGACAAAATAAACCCAATCCAAACTGAACCCTGCTGGACTGATTGAGATTACCTCCGACATTACCTTCTAATTCCTTTACACCGCCACTGGTTGCCAACAGTAGTGCCAAGTGGTCACCGGCTGAGGCTCCCGATGCTCCCATATTTCCTCCATCGACATGATATTTATCCGCATTGGCCCGAAGGAACCTCACCGCCCCTTTACAATCATGAAGCAGGGTCGGGAATGGAGCTATTTGGGTGAGCCGATATCCAACACTGGCTACAGCATACCCGTGTTGTGTCAACCAATGCACGTGACAGGTCTTTTTTGAACCACTCCGCCATGACCCACCATGGAAAAAAAGTACGATGTGAGGCTTGCGCTTAGTATCAGTAGACACATAAAGGTCCATCAATACAGGTGCTTTGCCATCCCGGGTAAATTGAAGGTCAAGGTAAACAATTTGATTCTTATGCTTTTCAATTGTTGAGCGGCCTGAAGATTTGTTTGTTTCTCCTCTCTTTGTCGCGTGCTTGATTATAAAATCAACCAGATTTTGGCTTTGGAACCAGCCAACCCACATGTTGTGTCCCTGTCCTTTCGCCACTTCCAATGTCATGAGGCCACCGAGTTTATCGTAACGCTCCTTGACGATTGCCGAATTTTTATCCAAAGGAACCACTCGGTCTTGATCGCCATGAATATGGAAGATCGGCACCTTCGCTTTGGCGAGCAACTCTAACCGGTCAATCGGGTTGTGTTTAGTCAGTTGCGACTCAAGTTGGTTGGCGGTCAAACCGTAAGCTCCGCAGGCACGTTTTAGGCCGGGGTAACTGGCGATATTGCAGACCGGATAGATACCGGTAATACATTTCACCTTGTCGGGGTTTTCCGCTGCCCAGCAGTAGAGCATGAGGCCTCCACGACTGCGGGCCAAGAGGCAGGCTTGTTTTTCTAGTCCACGTTTCTTAACCAAATGTTCATGCAGCGCGGAGTAAACGACTCTTCCTTTCGGGCTACCGTAGGATTCGCCCACATCTACTCCGGCAATGGCGATACCCGCATTAAGAAACCGCTCGAACATCCATTTCTCCGAACTAGCCGGCAGCCCACGCAATGTTGGCGCATACCAAACCCATGGGAGCGGTTTACCCGTCTTCGGTTTGTCGGGCAGAATCAGGAACGCAGTATGCTCCTGAATGAGGAACACTTCACCTTTAAGAGGCAGTCGCTTTTCTGCCGCTTGAAGCGGCATAACCACCGCAAGATAAAATACGGCCAATAAGCTGAAGAATCTTTTCATTGAGGCAATCGCCATTTTAGACAAAAGCCCAGTCGAGATCGACTATTTTACTCTTACTTAGTCTAGCACAATAACTCTTTTACCACCCGTGAGTGATTCACGCCGGTCAGCCCCAGGTCCAAGCCCTTGAACTTGTACTTGAAGTTGTGGTGGTCGATTCCCAAGAGGTACAGAATGGTGGCGTGTAGGTCGCGGACGTGAACGGGATTCTCGGCGACGTGATACCCGAACTCGTCGGTCTCTCCGTAGGTCAGTCCGACTTTCGTTCCACCACCCGCCATCCACATGGTGAACCCGTGCGGGTGGTGGTCGCGTCCATAGGTTTTGCCGGACACTTGGGCGACAGGCGTGCGCCCGAATTCCCCACCCCAGATGATCAAGGTGTCCTCGAGCAAACCGCGTTGCTTCAGGTCCTTGATCAAGGCGGTAATCGGCCGATCCGCAGCTCCGCACTGCCGCTTGTGCTCGCGCTCAATATGAGTATGGGAATCCCAGCCCCGGTCATAGAGTTGGACGAAGCGCACCCCGCGCTCCACCAAGCGCCGGGCGAGCAGGCAATTATTGGCAAAAGACGGTTTGCCGGGATTGGCACCATAGAGGCCGAGGATACTCTTCGACTCCTTCGACAAGTCGGTCAACTCCGGCACGCTGGCCTGCATGCGGTAGGCCATTTCGTAGGAGGCGACGCGAGACAGGATCTCCGGGTCATTGACCTCCTCGTGATGACGCTTGTTCATCCAGTTGATGAGATCGAGCTGCTGGCGCCGGCGATTGCGATCGACTCCCTTGGGGTTGGTCAGGTGCAAGACTGGTTCGGGACCCTTGAGGAAAGGAACGCCTTGGTGCCTGGAATCAAGGAAGCCATTGCCCCAGAAACTTTGCAAAAGAGGCTGCCCGTCATCGGAGCCCGAGGTCAGGACGACGTATCCGGGAAGGTTGCTGTTTTCGGAACCCAAGCCGTAGGAAAGCCAGGCCCCCAAGGTCGGGCGTCCAAACAACTGGGTGCCGCAATTCATCATGTTGACCCCCGGGTCATGCACGTTGGTGGTCGTCTTCATCGAGCGGATCACGGTCAAGTCATCCGCCACCGTGGCGAGGTGGGGCAACAGCTCGGACATTATGATGCCGGACTGTCCACGGGGAGCGAATTTGTAAGGAGACCCCTTGAGACTCGGCGTGCCCCGGATAAGGGCAAAACTTTGATGATCCTTGAGCAGGTGGGGCGG
>CAYUXV010000239.1:0-7035 GCA_964448875.1 uncultured Verrucomicrobiota bacterium | reverse complement strand
TGCCATCTGGGTAAGCGGGGAGGATCTGTTTGTCAGACTAGATGTTTATAGTAGCGGAAGTAACGGCGGCGCCAGATTTCGCATCGTTCAATTCTATGACTATCACACCCGTGCCGGCCACATGAGCGTGTGACAGCACTTCACCCACAGCCGCTGCAGGAGAGATGCCTACGGCGATGAAACGCGTAAAGGATCGCTTTTCTCCAGGCTTGAGTGTGATGCTGCGGGGAGCAGGAATCAGGTTGCTGCCGCGTCCGCCATCTCCGTCCAGCCAGCCGATTGCGTAGCCACATTTGTCGGCAGGATCGACTGAATCTACCCAGCGGATGTTATTAAATGTTCCACCTCGCCCTACGGGTTTGATGTAGTCATCTATTGTACCCTTACGTTCTTCAGCGGACTGATTGTGGTAACTGGTAGTAATAAGTATGCCGCGCATCAAACTGTCGATGCGATATAGGTGGCGCTTGTAGAGGCCGTTGTTAATGGCAGCGGACACTACGGATTCAATGGCAGCTGTTGCACCAGCATTTTCGCCACCCGCCTCAATAATACGCACGTGTGACACATCGCCTCGCTGGTTGTGTGGGCCAAAGATCGTCAGTTGGTCGTTATTTGCTCCACGAAGAGTGAGGTCGAAAAGGCATCCGGGCGTTAGGCCGCCTGTACCGTAAAACGTACTCATATTCGCACGGCGCAAAGGCAGATCACCAGAAATGACCGCTTCTACTTCCCCATTGCGCAGCACAAAATCACCAATAATGCCGTCGGCCTCCTTGCCGCCAGGCAATTCTCCGGTATTTTTCGGTCCAATCTCAAAAGCTTGCTGCCCGAAAAGCGTTAAGCCGACACATAACGAAAGGAAAAACAAAAGTGCTTTCATGGAATGCCTTTAGGCTAGTCGCATGTATCAACTGTCGCAAGCCCGATCAATGTATAATAAAAGGAAAAAGCAGAGGCTTGGGGTTGCCTGACTCAGTAGATTTTTCAAGATCAACCTCAAAGGCTCTATGGAGATTGTTTCCAGCTAAGTCCTCGAGTTCCCAGCCTACTAGAATTTTGTATTTACCTCGTTTCAAAGGTTTGTCGGGGAAAAACTGCCACCGTTGTTCGGATTGAGTTGTTATGACTTTTCCTAAAACAGCTTCACCGTTAGCTCGTAAAACGGTAATTTGTGAGTGCAACAACGCCCAGTCCATGGGTTCATTAAATTCCAGTGCAACTTTTTCAGAGGATGCAGAAATTTGCCAGTTGGCAATAACAAGTCGATTACGATCTGATGCAATTGTGTCAAAGGTCTTTTTGAAATCCTTGCCCAAGGGAATACCTGCCAGTGATTTCCATTTGCCAGAGATTACGAGTGTGTATGGATTTCCCTTCATAAGCACTGGTCCGAGATCAACGTTCAGGTTTACACCCGTCTTTTGCCTGCCTGGATGAAACCAAAGTGTCAGTCTTTTCCCGTCTTTCGCCCACAACTCTGTTTCTCGAAACGGCTCTGACACAGGTTTTCCCTTCGCGTCTAAAAGTTGTAAGTGCCTGAAAATATTCCCCTGTTCCATGGGCATGGAGAAGCATAAATAGAATTTAAGGTGATTGGCTGGCAGGGTGCTGGTAGAGGGAAATATTTTCAAAATATTTGGCGCAGATTTTTGAAGATTGGGTAATGTATAAAACGCTATTTGTGTTTTGGTTCCCGGAATGGAAAGGGTGGCCTTATATCGAATGCCAGCTACCAAAGGAAAGCGAGGTTTGAAGGTGAGAGAGTTACCTTTGAATTGATGTTGTCCAAGAAGGTGATTTCCGTCAGGAAGGCGGAAGGTCAGAATGTCATTCGGGTGTGATTTCGGCCATTTGCCATTGTGAGATGCAACAACGACAGGCAAGGAGTTACCATGCGTAGAGGCTTCGATTCTTAGTGATGGTTGGTCATTATTGGATACACATCCCATCAGTATGCAACCAACACAACACAAAACGGTTTGACCTGAAAAATCGGAAAGCACGTGATCGATACTCCTTGGGTGCCAGCATTGAGCAAGCCAAATCTACGTGGTAACGTGAAGCTGAAACACGCGTCTGTAGGCTAATCACGGGTGCAGAAAATAGCTAAAACATTAAAATCTTGGCGAAATGGGGATAAGTTATTCACTTTTCCACTTGCTGGGTGTTTGCAGAATGTTAGCTTCTCTAGGGGCTGCTATTTGGAGTGGTTCGTTCAGAGGTTTAATAAAGGAGGTTTTGGGCGAGTGTGAGAGCTGATGTTATGGCTCTTTATTAGTTATGGCTTTTGCATCTTTCAAGGAGTTCTGTGAGATTTCTAAGCTGGTTAAACCGGGAGAATTTGCTGGTTTCCGCAACACATGGCAGGCAGCTAGTGATAATGGTGGCACAGAGACGTTGCCCGAATTTATTTGCCTAAAAGGCGGGCATTCGGAGGATGCTTTTTTGGATCGTGTAGCAGAGGCGTTTGACTGGCAGCGCATAGATATGGCAGAAGCCAAGCCATCTGTAGATGCTATTCGCAGAATTTCTTCAAAGGTCGCAGTGCAATACCAAGTCATTCCGCTGAAGGTTGAGGAGGGAGTGCTTGAGGCAGCAGTGTGCGACCCGTTTGCGCCAGGCTTGTTGGGGGCGGTGCGTTTTGCCGCGCGTATACCGGTACGGTTTGTGTTGGCCACACGTGAGGAGATTGGGCGTGCCTATGAGAAATATTACGGAGTAGGTGCCGAGACGATTGACGAACTGGCGCAGGGTGAGATGGCTGAAGATGATGACATGGAGCTGTTCATCGGCGACAAGGAAATAGCTGAAGGGGATCAGGAAGCCAGCATCATCAAATTTGTGAACCAGGTTATCTGGCAGGCGCATAAAAGCCGAGCGACTGACATCCATTTTGAGCCACACGAAGATGAATTGCGTATACGTCATCGCATTGATGGTATTTTGCATCAGATGTCTCTGCCCCCCTCGCTCAAACAACTACAAGCGGCCTTGATATCGCGCATTAAAGTAATGGCCGGAATGAATATTGCCGAGAAACGTCTTCCGCAGGATGGGCGTATCAATGTGAAGATAAAGGGTGAGGAGATTGACATCCGTGTTTCCACCGTTCCGACGGTATACGGCGAGAGCGTCTCGTTGCGCCTGTTACTGCGTGGCAGTATTTTGAAGGGCCTTGATACATTGGGTATGATGACTAATATTGAGACTGCGGTGAAGGAGATCATTGTTAAGCCGCATGGAATCATGCTCGTAACCGGTCCTACTGGTTCGGGTAAATCGACCTCGCTTTATGCGTTTCTAAATACCATCAACTCTGTCGACAAGCGTATTATGACGGTTGAGGATCCTGTGGAGTATGAGTTGAAAGGGATCAATCAGGTGGCTGTTAAGACTGATATTGGGCGAACTTTCGCACATGTGTTGCGACATTTTCTTCGACAGGATCCTGATGTGATAATGGTGGGTGAGATTCGTGATGGTGAGACTGCAGATATTGCAATTCAGGCGGCGAACACGGGCCACCTTGTTTTCAGTACATTACATACCAACGATGCGCCGAGTGCCTATACGCGGCTTATTGACATGGGCGCAGAACCATTCTTGGTGGCTGACGCCATTGTGGCAGTGATGGCTCAACGTTTGGTTCGAACAATCTGTGAGACTTGTCAAAAACCACACGATTATCCGCATGAAGATTTGGTAAAGGTCGGTTTTCCTATCGAAAAACTTAAAAAGGGTAAATTGTTAAAAGGAGAAGGCTGTGACCAATGTGGTGAGATAGGTTATCGCGGTCGAATGGGCATTTATGAATTACTTGTCAGCAGTGAGTCTGTTGACAAACTTGTAATCGATCGTGCTTCAGCATCAGTGATTGCTCAGCAAGCGCGTGTGGAAGGGATGCGGACACTGCGAGATGATGGATGGGATAAGGTGCTTGCTGGAACTACGTCGCTTGAGGAGGTTTTGCGTGTGACGCAGGTTGCAGCTGAGTCTGACGAAGAGGTGACAGCACCATGACACAAGAACAGGGCAAATCCGGTGAAGAAATTCCAACAACACCCCCGTCCGGGGAGTTGCCCATGGCACCATCACCAGGGCCACCCGAAGATACGCCGAGTGGAGAAAAGCCGGCAGCACCGTTAATTGAGGAAGAAATTCCTACAACGGCGCAAAAAGGCGACAGTGAGGAAGTTGTCGCTCCTGACCTGACAGAAGCGATTCCAGAGGCAGAACCCGAGTCGGCGCCAGTCGAAGTCCCAAAGAAAAAAGCGCGTAAACGCAAGCGAAAGAAACAGCATGCACTTTCTACCTGCAACGTAATCGATTGTACGCGCGACCATCAACAGTTCTGGCGCTTTAGCGGCGGGCGCTCAATGAAACTGGTTGACGTTCGTGATACGGAGGTAGATGAGCCCGTTCCTGATAAATTCACACGACGTGATGCTAGTCAAATGTGGTCCCCGCATTGCCAGAACGATGCATGGTTGCCAATTGATCAAGTATTTCTTCGGGTCTTGCAGCTGCCGCAATGTGACCCTGAAGAATTGCACGAAATGGTGGAGCTTCAGGTTGAGAAAAATTCCCCCATGCCAGTTTCTCAGGCCGTGTGGACCTATGATGTTGCCCCGTCGGTGGGTGAGCGTCTAGATGGGCAGCAGACCGTGGTGCTGATTATTGCCGATGAAGTTTTGGTTGAAGATCAGGTGTCACAACTTGAAGAGATAGGTTATCGGCCAGATCGATTGGAAGTGCCGGTATTAAACCAGATATTTTCTACGGTAAAGGAGGAAGATGGAGTAGATGGTGCATGGATTTATGTCCGCATTTTGAATGGTCACCCGGTGTGTCTTGTGGCGTGGTGGTCGGGTGGCATCCTGCGAGATATTAACGTAACGCATCTTAGCTCGCGTAGTAATCTGAACGAGTTGACGGAGCACCTTACTGCAAGTGCATGGTCTGCCGAAATGGAGGGGTGGTTGCCGGTTTCTCCAAAGTGGCATTTAGTGGCCGACCGGGAACTTGCTGAACGTTGGTTGCCTGTACTGAATGAATGGGCAGGGTGCGGGGTGCAGGTTCATGATCCACCTGAATCAGCTGCCTTGGCGGCTGTCAGTGCAAATCGTGCAGCTCGCCCACTTGAGGAGGCTAATCTACTGCCAGAAGAACATCGCACTCGTTATCACCGTGATGATGTTGATCGAGTGTGGTTAGCTGGAGCGGGCTGGTTGGTGTTGTTTTATTCGCTATTTGTCGCCGGCTACTTTTATTTCTTGGGTAATCTTCGAAACGATAAGGAAGAAGCGGAAAAAGCACTCAAAAAAAGTGTGAGAATGCTCGGACCACTGGAGAAAGAAGAGCAGAAGTTTCTAAAGAAGAAGGAGTATGATAACATGCGCATGAAGGCTGCCAAATGCCTGGAGACAGTGGCTGCTGTGCTGCCCGCAGGAGTAACAATGGAGGAGCTTCGGTTCAATGGTGGCAAGGAAGTTGTCAAGAATCTGACAATGAACGGTGTAGTGCCCGGCACATTGGAAGGGGAAATCGACAATTTCAGAAAAGCCCTTTTAGCTGTAAAGGATGACAAGGGCGCAAGCCTGTTTGCAAATGTAGCTTTTGACAACATTACGGATGCTCGTGCTGGACAAGATTTTAAAAGGTGGTTCATTAACTGTGAACTTGAGATTGATCGAACCAAGCATGAGCCAAAAAAAAAGAAGCGTAGATGATTGGGCTATTTGAAAAACTTAATGTGAGGCCAGAAGAGCGACGGATGGTTATCGCTGTGTTTTTCACAGCGTTCGTTGTTTTTAATGGGCTATGGGCTTGGAAGTATCTCTCTGGTTCTACGGAGTGGAATCAGCTGGATGATGAACTTTCTGATCTTAATAAGGAAACGCGAGGTTACCACAAGTCAATCAAGCGGCTTTCGACTGAAAAAAAGAAATGGGATCAATACATGAAAGAGCTTAAAGAAAGGAATGGGGACGAGAGTGGAGAAAAATTTGATCCGTTTATTCGCGTTCGTAATATGGATCACTGGAAAGGTATTAACCCCTCCAGTCCTCGTCGTAGTACAAGCAGTGAAGAGTCAGGGTTTGATTCCTTTGAAAAACAGGAGGTGCGAGCACGCTTCAGAACCGGCCCACGCCAACTTATGTTGTTTTTGCGTGAACTGGGGGGGCAGAGAGAAATGATTCGGTTAAACACACTTAACCTCAAACCTGCAGACCGGGATCGTAAGGAGTTTTCTGGTGATATCACAATTATCGCCAGCCTTCCAAAAGCCAATGAATCAAATAAGAGGCCCTCGCGTAGAAATTAATTAGGAGAAAGATATGAGATTATTAATAAAAACACTAAGCTTACTTGTAGTTGCTTGCTTTTTGATCGGAGCACTTGAAGGTGCCCCGGGCAAACCAAAGCTTCGATACAACAAGGCGCCTCTGATACAAGTGCTGGGGGACTACAGTGATTTGACTGGCAAGACTATCCTGCAAGCGGCTGCTGGGCTTCCTACACTGACGATTGATTTCGATCCACAGGATGGCTTGGAAGAGTCGGATTATATCGAGGCTATTGAGAGCCTGTTGTCGCTCAATAAACTATCCATTATTCCGTTGGGTGAGAAGTTTGTCGTGTTGGTGCCCGATGCAGAGGCGGTGAAAAATCCGCCCCAGTTCATTGATCTCACGGACTCAACCAAGCAAAAGCTGCTGCCGGAGGCCGGTAGGTATGTGTCTGTTACAGTGAAACTGAAGCATGTGCTGCCTTCCGAACTCATTGATGTGCTAAGGCCCTTCTCAAAACTGGACAGGGATGCTGTATTGGCTGTCGATGCTTCCCGCACGATCGTGCTGAGGGATTATTCTGCTAATGTAAACCGTATGCTTGATGTTATTGAGAAGGTTGATGTTCCTGCAGAAACAACCGAGGAATTTGCGATTATCCCTATTAAGTACGCTCTCGCAGCTGATATAGCGACGGTGATAAGTGGCCTGACGAACAATCAGCAGAATTTTTCCAGCCAAT
>CAYUXV010000238.1:0-11354 GCA_964448875.1 uncultured Verrucomicrobiota bacterium | reverse complement strand
TAGCACCGACACAAATCTCAAAGGGCGTATCACCGGGCCACCAGTTACGGTGGCCGAATTCCTTACGCATTAGCTGGTAGGCCTTGCGGAGCGCGCGCTTCATGGGCGAATGGGCGGTTCCCAATCGGCAGTTGGCGTAAGCTTGTCCATGGCGACCTCAAACCCGATGCCGAAGGGGGCATTGTTTATGCTCTCCATCGACACGCGTCCTTTCTGGATATTGAGGGTTGGCCAGCCGTCGGGGCCTTGGTGGTAAAGGTCGGCGTGGTGTTCAAGGGTGGCTGCCTGCATAGACTCAGGCAATTGCGAGAGGCCTGAATGATAATGGTGACCGTTGCGTTCCACGCGCTCGATGCCCAAGGCTGCGCAGACGGCGAGGTCTTGTAGGAGTGCCACGGGTCCAATGTTGCAAAGGTCCTCGCCACTCATCACCACCTGATCGCCTTCCTTGGTGCGCTTCTCGATGAGGCAACGATTGGTGATTCCCTTAAAGATGCCCTTGCAGTTCTTGTGGCTGGTGCCCGCATAACCAAGGCGAAGGGCGGTGTTGAGACTCTCAAGGGTGGCGGCGGATTCATCGATAATCACCGGCGGTCGATCGGGCCATTGCTCGAATTGGTCGTAGAGAGATTCTCCCAGCGCAATGTCCCGGTGCAGTGGTTGCTCGATGAAAAGGAGTCGGCTAAAAAAATCACGTAGTTCGTCGGTGTCTTTTATTTTCTGCCAGAACGATTGAAAATCGGTGATAGACTTGAACTGTTCATTGCCATCCAGCGTGAAGGCGAAGTCGGCGGGAGCGAGGGAAGCGATAATCTTGGCAAGAGCCTTGAGTCGTTCAAGGTCGGTATCGGGCTGCCCGTTGACCTTGATTTTGAAATGTCGAAGGCCGTAGGTGGTGATGCAGTCGGTGAGGGCCTGTGGCAGGGCGTCGGACACGCGTTCGTCATCGGGAATATCCGCGGGCGAAAGAGGGTCAGCCAATCCTACGGTGTGACGTGCAATGATGGCGCTTAGCGGCTGGGCAGGCAGCCATTCGTGCGGCTTGGTGGCACCCATCTGTGTCTGGATGGCATCCATCGACAGGCCCAGGTCGTTGTCCGCTACGGCTGCGGCAAAAGGTTTGCCGAGGGCGCGGCAGGTGGCCTCAATGAGCACGCGCTCGATCATCGAGGTGCCAAAGCCGGTGAGAAGCGGGGCAAGATTTTCTGACTCGCCCCATTCGGCCTGCGCTTCGTAGAGATCCAGCCAAAGATCAAATGGGGAATCGGTTTCCATGCCAATAGCAATTTCACGGGCGTGTTCAATGACGCGGAGCATCTCAGCCATTTCCTCTCCGAGCGGAGTTTCGGGGGTCTTGGTAAACCACTTCGGGGGGAGATTGTCGGCTGCGTAGCCTTCTTGACGGGAACCGTCTATTTCAACGGACAATTTCAGGAATGCATAGGGTACATCGGTCATGGTCGCGATACCGTACTTGAAAGGCATTCGCGTACGCAGATTGATAAGGCGGGTTTCGCCCTCGAGAATACGAACCTTCATTAGTCTATTTCAGTAGCTTTCGGCAGGCGGTTTGCAGCCGTTTCATTTGAGCGGCCGATTTGGTCTCAAGATAGCATCGGATTACCGGTTCGGTGCCGCTGGCTCGGAAAGCGACCCATTCGCCATTTGGAAGCAGGAACTTGTAGCCATCCGTCGTAATAAATTTTTCCACCTTGGCGGTGCCAATCTTATCCAGCCCCTTGGAAAGGCGCTTCAGGATAGCAGCCTTTTGCTTGGGGTTGATATGAACATTGATTCTGTCGGTATAGAATTTGCCGATGTGTTTCTCCAGTTTCTTCAGGATTTCCCGTAGCGGCTTGCGTTCCACGGCCACAAGTTCGGCCATCAGTAGGCAGGCAAGAATTCCATCTTTCTCCGGCACATGCCCCTTCACACTCAGTCCACCACTTTCCTCGCCACCCACAATGACGGGTTCACTCTCCATTAGTGCCCCAATGTATTTAAAGCCGACCGGTGTCTCATGGAGCTTCACGCCCAGGTGATCGGCAATGGCGTCGATCATGTGGCTGGTGGGTATCGTGCGCACTGCAGCCCCCGTCCATCGGCGATTCTTTTTCAAATGATACAGGGTGAGGGCAAGAATCTGGTTGGGCGTAAGCCAGGTGCCGTCCTTGTCAACAATCCCAAAACGCTCCGCATCGCCGTCCAGTCCAAGGCCAAGTGTGGCTTTGCCGTCCCGGATACATTTTCGCACATCAGCCATGCCCGGCTTGTCGGGCTCTGGTGGTTTGCCGCCAAAGAGCGGGTTTGGTTTTTCATGGAATCGCGCGACCTTGGCGTCAGCTTCCTCAAGGAGTGCATCGAGATAATCGCGTCCAGTGCCGTACATCAATTCCACGGCAATTTTCATCTTGGCCTTCTTGATTGCCTCAAGATCAACCAGCTGGCGCAAGCGTCTGAGGTAGGCCGGGCGCGGGTCGATGATTTTGCATTTGTATGTGCCAATAACGACCGCATCAAAGGTCCATTTCTGTTTCTGCCGCTTGGCGATGTTGGCTTCGATCTTCTGGGTGACCTCTGGTGGAGCTGGGGCGCCGTTGGCAGGGGAAAATTTCAGGCCCTGATACTCGGCAGGATTATGGCTGGCGGTCATATTGATGCCGCCCAAGGCTTTGCGGGTGCGGATGGTATGGCTGATGACCGGCGTGGGTGCGTCGCGTTCGCAGAGGAGTGCCTTGAAACCATTGGCCTCCAGGACCTCGGCGGCGGCAAGGGTGAGTTCCGGGCCAAGGAAACGGGTGTCGTGCCCAAGGATAACCTTGTCGGTTTTGAGTTTGCGCCGCTGTGTTTTCATGTAATCGGCAATGCCCTGCGCGGCGAGGCGTACACGAGCAAAGGTGAAGTCACGCGCAATGAGGCCGCGCCAACCGGAGGTGCCGAACTTGATGGGGGGCAGGGGATCGCCCATGCCTTAGTTTTTCCAGTCAAAGGCTTTTTTCTTCAGTGCGTAGATATAGCCAACGAAGAGGATGCCCAGAAAGGACATCATACTGCCAAAGATCAACGTAGCGTGGGTGGCGAGCATGTCCTTGTAGACAACAGCCCACGGGTAGAGAAAGACGACCTCAATGTCAAACAGGATGAAAAGCATCGCCACGAGGTAAAACTTTACAGACATACGGCTGGCACCTTCTCCCTCGGCGATCATGCCACACTCATAGGGAGTGTCCTTAACAGGCTCGTGGGTTCCCGTGCGCTGACTGAAGCGTTTGCTAACAAGCCACGATAGCAGGAGGTTGCCAACAGCAAAGGCGACGGCAACTAAGGCCAGTATTAACACCGGTAAATATTGGTCCAATTGCGATTCCACGGGCAGGAGGTTGCGTGTCGTCAGTGCGAAAGGCAAGGGCAAAGGGTGATTTGTGGCTTGCCAATTGGGTATTTGGTTCGCATAAATCCTGCCCCGTGGCAGAACACGACGCAGAAGAATCAGATTGGCTATTTGAGTTTTGGGCTTGGCTGGATACTCACCGGTTAAAGGCGGCCATTATTTTTTGTGTAATGATCATGGCTGGTTTCTATTTTTATATTAACAGCTATAACTTACAGCAGGATAGGGAGGACGCTGAAGCTGGTCTTGCCGAAACTAATCGGTTCAACCAAATCGATCTAATGCGGCAGGCCCAAGATTCGCTAAAACCCGGCTTTAGTGGAGGGATACCAAAGGTATCACCTGAAAGCTTCAAGGCCATTTATGATGGATATCCGGATACGCCTGCGGGAATTCGTGCAAGATTACTATATGCCAAGGCCTTATTTAATGCTGGCAGGATTGTAGATACAGACGAAGAACCTGGTGCACAAACAATATTTTCACAATTCATCACTGACCATGAGGACCATCCTCTAATCCCGATTGCCCGGTTGGGTAAAGCGGTTTGCCTCGATATAAGTGGCGATTTTGATGCGGCTAAAAAGGAGTATGACGCGATTATTGGGAACCATAAAGGGACGCAGGCTGCTCTTTACGCTAAGATAAATAAAGCTGCGGGATTAGCAAAAAACCCTGATCAGGTAAAGAAAGCCAAGGAACTTTTGGATGAGATTCTTGAGGACGACACTGATTTCTTCATGGAACGTATTGCCGGAAGCATGGGTATGTTTGGAGGAGGGCAAAGTCAGCTTCATAGTGCGGCCGGCCAGACTGCTTTAGGACTGCGAGGCAAGCTCTTGGAGGACCATCCGGAGCTTGTTGAAAGTCCCTTGTTACCCAACACAAATGGCGGAGATGGTCTTGAAGTTGATAATATAGGAAACGGTACCCAACCGGAAAATAACGCAACGGAATCGACGGGTAACTCTTCCACTTCGGAGAAAAGTCTAGTGAAGCCGGAAGGCAATAAGACAAGTCCGGATGCCAATTCTACCAAGCCTGAGGGTAATTCGACGAATTCTAAGGCAAAAGTTAAACCGTAAGGCAGGTTATTTTAGTTAGCTTCAATTCGTGGCCTGATAACTTTCCCTTGACGATTTAAGCCTTCTAGTACTTATTTCCTTGGTTGCCACGATATACAGTGGTGTGTCTGTAGAGGAGGTACAATATAATGGATGACGTTATGAATAGCCCTGTTGTGGAGTATAAAAATACTGGGACAACCGAGGTTGCGGAGCCAAAAGTAAACAGGGGTAGCCTGGTTCAAATGGCTGAAGTGCCGAGCGGTGATGGGCTGGATTTGAATCGGCCGTCGATTGTCAGACAAATGGTGGCCGAATTCATAGGTGTGTTCGCAATAATTTTCATGTCCGTTTCTTCTGCCTACTGGTTGGGAGGTATTCCAATGGGTTCACAGCTGGTGTATGGAGGCATCGTGGCTGCCATGGTGGCAGCATTTGCAGCCATATCCGGAGGGCAACTCAATCCGGCCGTCACGCTTGGTCTTTTGGTTGGGGGACGTTTATCTGTTATTCGCAGTGGATGCATAATTGTCGTGCAAATCATCGCCGCGGTAATTGCGTGCATGATGCTGAAGAGTGTGTTGGGCAAGACTGAGATTGTGCAGACCGATGGCACAAAGCCTCCAACTCCGATCCAGTCTGCTGTGCCGGAAATACAAAAACGAAGCATGGCAGGCCAGCCGGTCATGACAAATGACGCGCGCCGATTGACCAACAATCAGGGAATGTTGGTTGAAGGCGGTTTGGCATTTTTTTGGGTGACAGCCTTTTATGGGGCGGTAATCCGGGGGAGATCTGCAGTAGCCGGAGGGTTAGTGGTTGGCCTAGTCGTCTTGGCGGGCTCGCTGTCGACCGTGGCATTGACCGGGGGAGTCATGAATCCATTGCGTGCATTTGGGCCGGCGTTTGTAACGGGAACCTGGGAACAACAGGCAGACTACTGGATAGGCCAGATGGTAGGAGGAGCATTGGAAGGCTTGGTTTGCGGGTGGATATTATTACGTGATGAGGATGTTGATGCCGTTGAAGACGGCACCGATGATACAGATGGTTACGTAGATTTCGCGCGCTAAAATATTTTCGGCTACATCAGCAAAACCAGTAATGCCCGCCTAAGCGGCGGGCATTTTATTTGAGATGGCAAAGGTAATTCAGGTTGCGGCAGGGCTGATTTTTAAACAAGGCCGGTTGCTGATCACCCAGCGCAATGAATCCGATCATTTGGGGGGTATGTGGGAGTTTCCCGGGGGCAAAATTGAGCCGGGGGAGACCTTTGAGCAATGTCTTTGCCGTGAACTGCGTGAGGAACTGGGAATTGACGTTGAGGTGGGTGAGCTGGTTGAGGCAATTAGTCACCAATATCCGGAGCGCAAAGTGCTTATAAAATTCTTTCGCTGCAACATCATCTTGGGGGAGCCAAAGCTACTGGACTGCCAAAATCTTGAGTGGGTGAAGGCTGATGAGATGGGAAATTACGAATTCCCGCCTGCGGATGCACAATTAATAGAACGTTTACGTAACGAGCGGAAATGGTGGATTCAAAGCGACCCAAAAACACAAATGAAAGAAACTGAACAATGAAAATATATATTCCAATACTACTTCTGGCCCTTACAGCCCAAGCCTTCGAATTTACCGGCAAGGTGGTTGGTGTTACCGATGGAGACACCATCAACGTGCTGTATCAGGGCAAGAAACAATACAAGATTCGCCTTCAGCATATTGATTGTCCGGAATCTGCGCAGGACTTTGGAACAAAGGCCAAGCAGGCACTCTCAAAGAAGGTATTTGGCAAGGTTGTCACCATAAAGTTTGAGGAGATGGACCGTTACAAACGTATTCTAGGCGATGTGTACGTCGGCAAGCAATGGGTCAATCTTGAGATGGTGCACGAAGGTATGGCGTGGCACTACAAATATTATAGCAAGGACGCCGCCATGGCTGCTGCGGAAACCAAGGTAAGGGCGGCAAAGGTGGGCATCTGGTCCATGCCCGACCCCACGCCACCCTGGGACTTCAGGCGAGGGCAGGGCGTGGCGAAGATGGAGATCGGGCAGCCAACTACACCGGTCTTTTTGAGTCGCACGGGTGCCAAATATCATCGGGATGATTGCCGTTTTGTTGCGAAATCAAAGCTGTCCTCGACACTCGCAGGTGTTTTTGGACGATATACGCCCTGTAGTGCCTGTGCACCGCCGGTTTTGAAGGAATTGGCCCTGCCATTTAAAGAGCCCGCAGGGAAACCGGTCGTGCAAGTTTTCGTCACTCGTAGTGGCAAAAAATATCATAGGCAAGGTTGCAGTTATTTGAAAAAATCAAAAATCGGGGTAGCACTAAGGAACGCGCGGCTGAGTCACTTACCTTGTAGCCGATGTGCACCGCCGAGGTAGGAGTTGCACCGTTAGAATGTCGTCTATAAGGCGGTGGGAAGAATTTTACAGTCCGGCATTGCCTTTCGGAGTCTGTCTAGTTCTACCTCGGAGAGTTGAGTTCCCTGGAGGGTTAGGACCGTTAATTGCTTTAACCCTGCCAAGGGCCGGGCGTCAGTGATTCGGTTGTTTCGGAGAGTAAGTTTCTCCAAATGCGTAAGTTCTGATAAAGCACTAATATTCCTGATGTTATTCCCTCCAAGGTAGAGTTCATTGATTTGCGTAATGCTTGCTAAGGCTCTCACATCAGTGAGTTTATTATTGGATAGGTAGAGTATCTTTAAATTATCAAGCCCTGCTAAGGCACACACATCGTTGATCCGATTGTCTCTGAGGTTAAGATACTCCAGCTGGGTAAGTGCCGCCAAAGCACTTACATTAGTGATCTTATTGCTGCTAAGCGAAAGCTTCGTCAATCGCTTGAGCCCTGCCAAGGCGCTCACGTCATTGAGCTTGTTCCTTTTAAGGTTAAGTCTTTCCAGTTGTTTAAGGCCAGCCAAGGTGTCAATATCATTAAGTTCGTTCTCTTGAAGGTAAAGTTCCTTCAAATATTTTAGGTCTACTAAAGCACTTACGTCGGTCAGTTTGTTTTTTCCTAGATAAAGCACCTCTAACTGCTTGAGTTTTGCCAAGGTAGGTATATCAGTGATCTGCTGGTCATCTAGTTCAAGCTGCTTCACCTCTTCAAAGTGTGCTGCAGTAAGTTTGCCTGTAGGCTTATTGAGTTCATTCCGAACTCTTAGCTCGATTATCTTCTCATCCGGTGGAGACTTGTCCTTAGCCAGTTCAATGCGCTCCAAATCCTTGATGAGTTTAACCACATCCTTTTTGAAGTCCGGCGAGGGTCGCACGTGAGTTGCCTGTTGATCACATAACTTATGTAGCGCCTCTGGCAGCATTTCTTTTTTCGGGATTTCAGCTCGTTCCACCAATAGCGGGATTACCGTGATGCCTTGATCCATGGCGCTGGTTATTTCTTTCCGAACAAAATCATTCTCATCAAACAGGCGTATTTCGCCGTCATTATCTTCTGCGCTAATCCATCTTTTACCAATCAAGGCAAGCAGCACGTTGCATTGGGATACCTGTTCATCCAGATACTCCACGTAATTGCGTCCCGGGTCGATCGAGTCCACATCGAAGAAGATGTTTTTCGAATCGAAATGGTCTTCAAGCAGGCTATACAGGAAATCGGCGGTCCCCTGGCAGTCGTCTCGCCGATAGGAGATGAAAATCTTGGGCATGGTTTTCCGGGAACGACTTATTCAACACTTAGAAACACTGATGCGTCAAACTTCTACCGTAGGAATTAAAGTATGAATTGGGCTGGATGAACGTAGAGTACTTTCAAAAAATGGTCGGGGCGGAGAGATTCGAACTCTCGACCTCGTCGTCCCGAACGACGCGCGCTAACCAGGCTGCGCTACGCCCCGACAAACGGCGGATGATGCCGTGCTGCAGATAGCCTTGCAACCTGTATTTTGGGGGAAAATGGATCTTTTTGCCGTCAAATGTAACCGGGAAGGGCGAAAATGCGTCCATTAATGAAGATACGAGATAGCAGGCCGATTACGGCTAATATTATATGACTGGTAGAAGACCAATCCGGTGGGTGTTCGGCGTGATGGTTGCGCTGATTGCCCTAATCGTTCTGGAAATATTCGCCAGCGCACCGCTTCGTTGGAGCCGACTGGATCTCCGGATGTGGGGGCGCCGGTCTAATATTCCATTGGCACGCAGTAATCCCGTGCTGGGAGGGCAGTACCCTTTCGGGCGGGTTCCAATAACCAACTTGGTGCCGGTTTACAGCTCTACAAATCGCCCCAAGAATCCCAGCAATCTTCGTATTCTGTTTATCGGCAATCGGTTGACGGGAGAAAACAATCTGGCCGATGTGCTCACCAAGATGGCGGTGAGTGGAAAATTCAAAATTGAAGCTGAGCAGGTGGCGAATGATGGATACACGCTTGAGTCTCATGCGGCTGATTACCGGACGTACCAAAAGATGACTAACGTTTGGACGGATCGGTGGAATTTCACCAATGCCCGTCCATGGGATGCAATGATTCTACAGGAACACACTTTTTATCCGGTGTATAACTGGATTCAAATGCGCACCAATATCGCCCGATTGAACACCGTTATAACAAATCAAAATTCACAGGGGATGCTGTTTATGACGTGGTCGCGCCCAGACTTTATTTTCGGCTCTGACGAATTCATGGACCGTACCGATGGCGCGTACTCTCTCTTGGGGAAAACCTTTGGGATGCCCGTCGTGCCGGTTGGCCGGGCATGGCAGCTTTCAGAGTGGCGTCGCCCGGATATTGTTTTAAGACAGCGTGACACATATCTGCCAACAATCCATGGTACATATTTCAATGCCTGTTTGTTCTATGCGTACATCACGTGGCAAAGTCCTGTGGGTCTATCGAAGGGTGAGTTGTGGGCAATTCGGGATGATGAGGCGTTGTATCTGCAGAACCTAGCCTGGGAAGTCTTCCAATGGCGAAAGGACGGGCTGAAATTCTGGTGATGGGGTAGTGTGCCCTGATGGCTTAAGCACCCTCGTCGATTTTCATTAAATCCGCCACACACTCCACGTGCTGAGTTTGTGGAAACATATCAAGCGGCGTCACTCCTTTGAGCGTGTAGCCTCCATTTTCGCATAACCATTTCAGGTCTCGCGCCAATGTTGCGGGGTGGCAGGAAATATAAATGACTTGGCGCGGACCGGCATTGGCAAGCATCTCAAGCCCCTCCTTTTGGCAGCCACGTCTTGGAGGGTCCAGAATGACAGTTGTGTTTTCCGGCTTAAACCGACTCAACAATTTGTCCATGTGCTCCTCAGTTTTGCCCAGGATAAAATCGCCGTTTGTTACACCGCGTTGATCCATGTTTTTACGTGCGGGCAGGATGCATTGCTTGTCGATGTCTATGCCGACGAACGAGTCGACCAAGTCTGCCAGTGACAGGCTGAAAAATCCTATGCCGCAGTAGGTGTCTACGAGATGTTGTGTTCCACCTGATTGAAGGCGGTCACGCACTGTATCTACGAGCTTGGGCAGTAGGTGGAAATTATTTTGAAAGAATGAATCCCTATGCATCTCCCAGTCGTCGGGCATGATACGCAGCACCACTTTCTGCATATTGCGTGGTGGCGGATTTTTTTGCAGCTCAGTTAATTGATTGTTGAGTGCAGGTTCGGCAATCTCACAACGATCGAGATCCACGACAAGTCGGCTATTGTGCTGCAGAAATCCATAGACCTCTGATTGTTTGAACTTGTTCCATTGTCTTCTTACCATGATCCGGTTTCGATAACCAAAAGGCTCGGGGCAAGGAATCATCTCTTCGACTAAATCCGGTGAAAAGTGGCCTATTCGGCTGAAGATGCTCTTAACCTGATCTAGCTTGATGCTCAGTTGTGTTTCGTAAGAAATATGTTGATATTGGCAGCCCCCACATTCCCCATAGTGACAGCAAGGAGGATCAACGCGGTCGGCACTTGGTTTCAATATCTGTAAGAGCTTCGCACGGGCAAAATCGGTTTTTCGCTCAATGATTTCCACTGAGGCGGATTCTCCGATAATGACGAATGGTACAAAGATGACAAGCCCATCACTCCGAGCCACTCCTTCGCCGCCGAAGGCAATATCTGTGATCTCGACTACTAATTTATCGCCTACTTTTGGCCCTTGCGAAATAGATACAGTCTCCTCCATTAGGTTAATTCCCCCTTCGATTTGAATCTAAAATTTAAGCCCCGCCTTTAATGGTTCTTGCGGATGTGTTCGCGTAATACATCACGGCCGAAATCACCGTTGAAATCACGCCAGGTGGCATGGATATGATTAGAACCATTTTGCGTGTTGGCATATTCAAGAAGGAAGCTTGGCCCCTGTATTCTATAGTAATGTGGTTCGAATTGTTTGGTGCTGCCGGCCCATGAGAAACGAACCTTATTCTGGTCGCCTTTTTCAATCTTAGCCCAGGCTTCCTTGGCTACCACGGCCCGGTGGCGGTTGATGTATTCCTGAATAAGTTTGGTGAGTTGGGCTTGCTGTTTCTTGTTCAGGTCGCCATAGGCAATGCCGGTGTTCTCAAGGGCCTTCACTTCGGGTAGTGCGGAAGTGAGGATATCACGTGGTGCCTTGTCGGCGATTACAGCCTTTTTGACTTGCTCGGTACTGAGAGAGTTGCGAAGGGCTCGCGCGGCGAATTCTTCCACCTCGAGCGCGATCAGTTTGCGTCCGGGTCCGAAATTAGCCACGGCAGGATTGCTGGCCCAGAATGAGGGCACCACGCTGACCTTGCCGTTGACGATGGTGTAGTTGAGGGACACGTGATGGCCTTCAAACCGCCAACCCCACGCGCCCTTGTTGCCGGGTTTGCCGAAGATGAGAATGTGGTAGGCTTCAGAGTCGCGCAAAAAACGGCGTTTATTGCCTTCAAGCACGAAGAGGATGT
>CAYUXV010000237.1:0-5974 GCA_964448875.1 uncultured Verrucomicrobiota bacterium | reverse complement strand
CTTCCGGGTTGCTGCAAGCTTTTGATCTAGCAATATAGCCTTATGTTTAAGGTCGATCAGTATTGGGGAAGAACTCGGGAGCAAAGCCTCTTCAGACGTAATGCGTTTACGGCTAGCCTGAACAAGCGCCAATTCCGCTTTAGCAGATTCAAAATCGCGTTCAGCCTTCTGTGCTTCTGTCAGGGACTCGCAGCCCACTGTGAAAGTAGTTAGAAACGCAACAAAGCAAATCTTTTGCCATGTACTCATAAATATTAATCTACCCGTTCTCATGGCATTTCGCAAGCCAGTAGTAGATTAGTTACTCAGCCAATGAGTAGCATCTAATCTCTTTATCATTCCGGAGATATACGCTGCGGTTTGCGAAAGCTGGGTGGCTCCAAACAAGGTTCCGTCCACGAGCAGAGTTTGTAGGTTCAGTGAGCTTTGCGCGACTAATTTCATCATACCCCTTGGGGCTAAGTTTTGCGATAATAAGGTCGCCTTTTTCGTTATGGATAAAAAACCGTTTCTCATGCTTTACCAGAAATGCATTTGCCCAACGGCCCTCTGCGCCAGTGACAGGCTTTAAGCTCTCCCATACTCGCTCGCCAGTATCTGCTTTCAGACAACGAAACTGTCCGTAACTACATACACCGTAGATGTGTCCCTTCTCAATGAACGGTGTGCACATGATGGCATGGAGCTGTTGAGTAACGCGTTCACTGCGTCCGGTAGCACGCCATACTTCTGTGGCACGTGGGGCATCCTTGGCCATTCGCATCATTAGCGGGCCGTTATAAAATGAAGTGACAAACAATAGATCTCCGTGCAATCGCGGCGTGGGGATGGTCAACCCGGAACGAGCTGTGAAAGGCACACTCCAGTAAGGCTTGCCTGTTTCGGGGTTGAGCGAGTTGAGTGCTCGGGGATGCCATATGATGAGCTGCCGCTTGCCTCCTGCCTCATAAATCATTGGGGGGCAATAGCCCAAGTCCGGGCTTTGCAACGCGCTCCACAACACTTTGCCGGTCATTTTGTTGAAGGCAAACGTCGTTCCCTTTTCACTACCAACGAGGCAGATGAGTTTGTCGCCGTCGACCAAAGGATGGGCAGCGAATCCCCAGATAGGGACCTTTGCTCCGAAGTCTTTTCTAAAATCCTTCTTCCATAACAACTTTCCGGTCTTGGTGTTGAAACAAAATAAATTTCCCATAGCACCGAGTACATAAACGCGGTCGCCATCTACCGTTGGGGTGCAACGCGGCCCAGCCGGATAACTAATCTCATAAGGGCAGTCATATTCGTGTTTCCACAAGATCTTGCCATCAGTTTCATTCATGCAAAGCACACGCTCAGTTCCCGGCAACTGGCCTCGCGCAAAAGGATTGGACGGATTTCTTACCCCTTTGGAAAGTTGGCGATCGAGCACATAAACCCGCCCGTCGGCCACCGCCGGCCCAGCATACCCACCGCCAATTGACACCTTCCATCTCAACTTGGGAACACCATCAAATTTTTTAATGATGCCTTTTTCACGCCAGACCCCATCGCGCTGCGGACCGAGCCATTGGGGCCAATCGTCTGCTAATGAAATATTGCAACATACAAGAAATAAAAAGAAACGGGTGTGCATAAAGGGATGCTCCGACATTGGCAGACAATCGGCAACGCCAAACAGCATTGTCATGGCGAAGTATTTCTGCCATCCTCCGGCAATGTCTTCCCGGATTGAGCGCGCCGTAGCGGTGAGTTGGCGACATCAGGTATTTTTCACACAAAATGTCTTTGATGCAGAGAACGCTACGTTACGTGATGTGATTTCTGACAATGAAGAACGCGAGCCGCGTAAAACATTGATTATTCTTGATGAGTCATTGGCGAAGGCACAACCAACGTTAGTGCAGCAAATCCAGGTATATTTTAGAACACACGCGGACAAATTAGATTTGGTTTGTCCGCCCATCGTGATTGAAGGTGGGGAACGCACCAAGAATTCCTATTTTCACGTTTCTGAAGTCCATTCGCAGATTGATCGTCACCATATTGATCGACATTCGTATCTCATTTGCATAGGCGGTGGCGCATTGTTGGACATGGTGGGTTTGGCAGCAGCGACAGCACACCGAGGCATAAGGCATGTCCGCATTCCTACGACGACACTCAGTCAGGATGATTCCGGTGTTGGTGTGAAGAACGGAATCAATGCGTTTGGCAAAAAAAACTTTATCGGAGCTTTTGCACCTCCTTTCGCAGTCATCAATGACTTCCAATTGCTTATAACGCTGAAGCCGCGTGACAAGCGTAATGGTTACGTTGAGGCTGTAAAAGTAGCCTGCATACGTGACGCTGAATTTTTCAGCGATATTGAGCGCAACGCAGATGCACTGCGTGACTTTGAGCCTGCAGCTATGCAACGACTTATTTACCGTTGTGCGGAGTTGCACATGAATCACATAGCGACCAGTGGCGATCCCTTTGAGATGGGGTCTGCACGTCCGCTAGATTTCGGTCACTGGGCGGCACACAAGCTTGAACAACTTTCAGAGTACCGCATACGACATGGCGAAGCAGTAGCAGTCGGCATTGCGCTGGATTGTATTTATGCGCGCCGGATGGAATACCTTGATCCGAAGTCGTGTGACCGTATCGTTCAGCTTCTTTTACGTTTAGGATTTTCGTTGTGGGCGGGAGAACTTTTGCATGAAGATGACGATGGCCAACTGGTGGTTTTGGAGGGATTGGAGGAATTCCGAGAACACCTTGGCGGTCGTCTAACGATCACACTGTTGAAAGCCATCGGCAAAGGTTTTGAAGTGAATGAGATGAATGTGCCGCGTGTATTGGAATCTATTCGCGAATTGAATGACCTTCATGCTGATACCGATAGTAAGGTGATTCCCGCACATGGCTAAGCTGCATCGCACGGCGGTTCTAAATGTCGTCGGGCTTTCCGAAAAGCACATTGGAAAGCACACGCCAAACATATCATCGTTTCTGAAACATGGTGCTAAAGCACACATCGAGCCGGCATTTCCAGCCGTTACATGTACTGCGCAATCCGATTACCTTACAGGCAAGAAAGCTGGGTCTCACGGAATTGTGGGAAATGGTTGGTATGACCGCAATCTTGCAGAGGTACAATTCTGGAAGCAGTCAAATCACCTTGTAAAATCCTCAAAGGTTTGGGAGGGGCTTCGTGAAAAACATGAAGACTTCACGTGTGCAAAACTATTCTGGTGGTACAACATGTACTCCGATGCTGATTGGACGATCACACCGAGACCAATGTACCCAGCGGACGGTCGAAAGGTGTTCGATATCTACACTTGGCCTTTTAATATTCGTAAAGACATTACGAGCGAATTAGGTGAGTTTCCGTTTCCGGGATTCTGGGGTCCTGCTGCAGGGATGGACACACGGCAAGGTTCTGCAGATTGTGTGAGTCGCTGGATAGCTGAGGCGGCTAAATGGATTGAGAAAAAAAACTCACCAACATTGTCGCTCGTTTACCTCCCGCATCTGGATTACAACCTCCAACGACTCGGGCCAGATGCATCGGCTATTGCAAAAGACTTAAATGAAATTGATGACATCGTCGGTGCTCTCATTGAGTTTTTCGACAAACGTGATGTGCGCGTGATTCTTTTATCAGAATACGGGATCACTCCAGTAAGTCGGCCAATTCATCTTAACCGATTGCTGCGCGATAAGGGCTGGCTGGTGGTGAAAGAGGAATTGGGGCTCGAACTGCTAGATGCTGGCGCGAGCAAAGCCTTTGCGGTTGCAGACCATCAGGTGGCGCATGTGTATTTGAACGACCATGCCATCGTCAACGATGTTCATACATTACTAGAAGAAACGCATGGTGTGCAGTTTGTGCTGAACCAAGAGAAACAACTTGAATGCGGGGCGCGCCACGAGCGGGCTGGTGACCTCATTGTGGTGGCTGAGGAGGATGCATGGTTTACCTATTATTACTGGCTTGAAGATAACCGGGCTCCAGACTTTGCCCGGAGTGTGGATATCCACCGTAAGCCGGGCTACGACCCAGTTGAACTTTTTCTTGATTCGGATATTCCATTCGTAAAAGGCAAAATTGCCTGGCGTCTACTGCAAAAGAAATTGGGCTTTCGTATGCTTATGGATGTTATTCCCCTTGATGCCTCGTTGGTCAAAGGCTCTCATGGTTGTCGCCCGGCAAGCCCTGTTGACTGGCCGTTGCTAATCACGCCAGAAGCGGATTGGCTGGAAGAGGATGTTCTGAAGTCGACTGATGTTCGTAGTGTAATTGAGCGAACAATCGAGTAATTGCCTCTTGAATGCGCATGTTGCTTTACTAAAATCTTCCCATGCGTTTGTTTTCATTATTTTGTTTAGTGTCTGTTTCGCTTTTGGCTGAAAACTGGCCGGGCTGGCGCGGCCCATATGGGGATGGAATTAGTTCCGAGAGAAATGTTCCTATAAAATGGAGTAGCACAGAGAATATTGTGTGGAAAGCCATCATCCCTGGCAAAGGGCATTCATCTCCAATAGTCTGGGAGGATAGAGTTTTTCTCACCACTTGCTTGCCAGACAGGAATGAACGTCTATTAATATGTTTGGACAGAAATAATGGCAAAGTCCTGTGGCAAAAGGTAGTGATTAAATCCCCGTTAGAAACGCTACACAGACTCAATAGCCGCGCTTCTAGCACCCCTGCTACTGATGGCAAACTGGTTTTTGTCACGCTTCTAAAAGTTGATGGGAAAAAGATTCCAGCACCCAATGTTGGGGCCCCACGGCTCATTACGCCAGGAACAATTCTCGTAGCCGCTTATGATATGGAGGGCCGGAAAAAATGGTCTGTAGAGATTGGCGGCTTCGTTAGTGCACACGGATTCAATGCTTGCCCGATCCTCTATAGGAACCTCGTGATCATCAACGGAGACCATGACGGTGATTCATACATCGCGGCGCTCGATCGTAATACTGGGAAGATTAAATGGAAGACCCAACGTGAAAATAAAACGCGGAGCTATGCTACGCCAATCATTCGTAAAATTGGCGGGCGCACACAAATGGTGCTCTCTGGTAGCAAATCGGTAGTTAGCTATGACCCGAACACAGGCAAGCGGCACTGGATAATCGACGGACCGACAGAACAGTTTGTAGCTTCGATGGTGTATAATGGAGAACACTTCTTCGTCACGGGAGGTTATCCTGAACGCCATATTCTAGCCATCCGTCCCGATGGCCACGGTAACGTCACCAACACGCATATTACATGGCGAACGAACCGAGGTGCTGCTTACGTTCCTTCACCCATTGTCGAAGGGAAATACCTTCTTGTTGTTTCAGACAACGGCGTCGCAAGTTGTTTTATGGCAAATGAAGGAAAGCGTCTTTGGATGGAGCGCTTGGGAGGTGGGCACAGCGCCTCTATAATATCTGCTGAAGGACGTGTATATTGCGTTTCAGACAAAGGTGTAACAACGGTTCTTCGTCTAGGTCCTAAGTTTGAAGTTATTTCACGGAATGATATTGGTGAACCGGTTTCTTCAAGCCCTGCCGTAAGTCAAAGCCAGATTTTTCTTCGTGGCGACAAGCACCTCTTTTGCATAGGAACGAAGAAAAACTAATTTTGCCGGTTGCAATTGGCTTATTTTGGTCTAATTTGCCTTGTAACCGGATTCAAACCGTGATTAGTTATAGATAGGGAGTGGATTAAGATGAAGCGCTACAATATGCATATTTCCTTCTTTTCAATTCCATGCGCAATCGGCTTGGTTCTCAGCACGGGGCAACTCGTTGGCCAACCGGCTCCCGGTGGTGGTGTGGGGATTCCAGGCGGCGGCGGAGCCCCCGGTGGTGGTGTAGGAATGCCCGGCGGTGGCGGAGGTGCGTTTCCTGGAGGAGGAGTTAATCCCGGAGGAGGTGGAGGGATGCATGGGGGAGGAGATGAGAAAGGAGGCGGAGGAGCGATAACTCCACGAAGAAAGAAAAACAGAGGAGA
>CAYUXV010000236.1:0-7613 GCA_964448875.1 uncultured Verrucomicrobiota bacterium | reverse complement strand
CAACCAAATCATCCATTCCCACCTCATCAGCACCAGCCTCTTTTGCAGCATCGGCCACCGGCCCAGGTGCGCAGAACACAACAATACGCCGCTTCTTACCGGTTCCATTCGGCAAATCCACAGTACCGCGCACCTGCTGATCCGATTGCCGGGGATCCACACCAAGCTTGAAGGCCAAATCGACAGATTCTCTGAATTTTGCACGGGGAAACGACTGAACACGTTCTACCGCCTCCTCAAGCGAGACTGCCTCTTCACCATTTTGTTTTTCGAGCGCTTGTTTAAATCTTTTACTTTTTTTTGCCATTATACGTTGCGGTGTTAACGGGTGTTTTATGCCCTTCCGCGGTTCAATTTAACGCACTTCGATGCCCATACTACGTGCAGTGCCCTCAATAATCCGCGATGCTGCCTCTTCGTCACGAGCATTGAGGTCCTCTTTTTTTGTCTTAACAATCTCCGCAATTTGCGCACGCGAAACACGACCAACCTTTTCCTTGTTCGGCTCACCGCTTCCTGCCGCAATACCGGCAGCTTTCTTCAACAACACCGCCGCTGGTGGGCTCTTCGTGATAAAGCTAAAAGAATGATCATGATACACTGTTATAACTACCGGGATTTTCAGACCCGCCTGATCTTTTGTGCGAGTGTTAAACTGATTTACAAACTCTCCAATATTAATCCCATGCTGACCAAGGGCCGGCCCCACAGGAGGCGCAGGCGTTGCCTGCCCAGCCGGGCACTGCAACTTGATTTCGCCGATAACTTTTTTTGCCATAATTAATTCCTACAAATCTTGCTAAGTTTTCTCGACCTGCCAGTACTCCAGCTCAACAGGCGTATTACGGCCAAAGATGCTTATGGTTACCTTCAGCTTGCCCTTGTCCGGATCAATCTCTTCAATCAAGCCGGTATAATTTAGGAACGGCCCATCATTGATCTTCACTTGCTCGTTCAACTCAAACTCCACGCGAGGACGTTCGGCATCCTCGCTCTCATCGATGCGTGCTTTGATCGCGTCCACCTCTACATCGGGCGTCGGCACCGGGTGATCACCGCCCACAAACTTTGTGATGCCTTGCGTGTTGCGAATAAAGTACCAGGGCTTCTCAATAATCCGCTTTTCCTCATCGAACAGCTTCATACGAATAAACACATATCCTGGGAAAAGCTTGCGGCTTGAAGCACTCTTCTTGCCGCCCTTCACCTCAACAACTTTCTCCATCGGCACAAGAACCTCATCAATAAACTCACCCATCTCATCCGCCGCAATACGTTGATTGAGGCTCCTCTCGACCTTTTGCTCCTGGCCGGACAACGTCTGCAATACAAACCACTGGCTATCCATCATGCTCCTTATCCTTTATCAAATAGTATTGTTTTCGTATCAAGAAGCAATCCCCATACAAGCTCTGTAACAGCCAAATCTGCCACAAATGTAAATAATCCAAGCAGTAGCGTAGACAACATCACCACCACTGTGTGTTGATAAAGCTCGTCACGTGTGGGCCAGGTGCACTTCCTCAATTGTTCCCGGCACTCGCCAATATGCTTCTTGAACCGCGCAAGATGACCGCGTTGCCAAAGAAACACTATTAGGGCCACCAACAGACCCAGCCAAATATAGGTCCATGTGGTTGAACCCTCCCCACCTGTTATACTCTCGCCCTCAAGTGGTTCTGGATCTTTTTTCAGCGGCTGTAATTCCCTTGACGAATCCTTAACAGGATCGACCGGCTTCACCACCGTACCATTATCGCCTGAACCCAGACCATCTTCTTGAGCTGTGTTGTTACCCGGCTGCGAATTGTTTTCTTCCTGCAAAAGCATTTATTTTATACCTACAAACCCGGTTTGGCGGAGGGGGAGGGATTCGAACCCCCGATGGCTTGCACCATAACGGTTTTCAAGACCGCCGCATTCGACCACTCTGCCACCCCTCCCTTGGGGGCCAAAAAACTGGCAGGGCGAGAGGGATTCGAACCCGCAACCTGCGGTTTTGGAGACCGCTGCTCTGCCAATTGAGCTATCGCCCTTTCCATGAAGTCTTTAGATGTCTACTATTTATAGACGACATACCAACACGATCCCCGACGAATTACGTCGGAAGGGCGGCTCGTTATTCCTCAATCTTGGTTACACGACCGGAACCGATTGTGCGGCCACCTTCACGAATGGCAAAGGTCAAGCCTTCTTCCATTGCCACCGGCTGAATCAACGTAACGTCAATCTCAGTATTGTCACCAGGCATGATCATTTCCACACCGTCCTTAAGCGCTGTCACCGAACCAGTAATGTCACTGGTTCGGAAATAGAATTGCGGACGATAATTGGCAAAGAACGGCGTGTGACGACCACCCTCTTCCTTGGTCAAAACGTAAACCTCAGCCTTAAATTTGGTGTGCGGCTTGATCGAACCGGGCTTGGCCAGCACCTGACCGCGCTCTACTTCACCTTTCTTCTTGCCGCGCAGCAGAATGCCAACGTTGTCGCCGGGTTGGCATGAATCCAACAACTTACGGAACATCTCAATATCCGTAGCCACAGTCTCCTCGGTCTCCTGAATCCCAACAATCTCAACCTTGTCCATCTTGTTGAGAACACCGCGCTCAACACGACCTGTAGCTACTAGACCACGACCCTCAATAATGAACGTATCCTCGATACACATCAGGAATGGCTTGTCCGAGTCACGCTCAGGCTCCGGTATGAAATCATCACATGCCTTCAGCAGTTCAGCAATTTTCTCGAGCCATTTATCTTCGGATGCCAATGCACCTTTCGCACTGCCCCTGATAATGGGGGTGTCGTCGCCAGGAAAGTCATATTTGCTAAGCAGGTCACGAATCTCAAGCTCGACCAGATCAAGCATCTCTTCATCATCCACCAGGTCCGTCTTGTTAATAAAGACCACGATGGAGGGCACACCCACCTGCCGCGCGAGCAACACGTGCTCGTTAGTCTGTGGCATCGGACCACTGTCTGCGTCCACGACCAGAATGGCGCCATCCATCTGGGCCGCACCAGTGATCATATTCTTCACGTAATCCGCGTGGCCTGGGCAATCCACGTGTGCGTAATGCCGTCCCTCGCTTTCATATTCCACGTGGGAGACGGCGATGGTGACTGTCTTCTCCTCATCACGCACCGTACCGCCCTTGGTAATTTCCGCGTAGGAGATCGGCGTCGCCATGCCCTTCTTGGCCTGCACATCCACGATTGCCGCAGCAAGGGTCGACTTGCCGTGGTCCACGTGCCCGATAGTACCAATGTTTACGTGCGGTTTGGTCCGTTCAAACGATTCTTTTGCCATGTCCTTTTAGTCGTGTTCAGTTGTTTAACGCATGGAGCCCTTGACCGGGTTTGAACCGGTGACCTCGTCCTTACCAAGGACGCGCTCTACCGACTGAGCTACAAGGGCAGCCCAAATACCTGTCAGGCTCCAGCCTGACGCCGCACAGTTATCCCAAGGTTATTCCCACATAACGACAAAACAACCCAACGCCAAAGGCTCTCATTTAAAAAAACCAATGACTCGGGTACTATTGAGTTTTGCCGTAGGGAAACCTTTCAATTACCAAACGACGTCGGGGGAACCTACTGTTTAAATACTGTGCGTCAATCTAATTATGGCCCCAAAAACAAAAAGTTATGCACTCTAATCTCTTTTGCGCCATTCCGAGCGTGGCGGCTCAGGTTTACCCAAAGCACGCGCTGAATTACGAAAATGCATTTTGCAGGCCTTATTCAAACTCAACTCACCTTGCTGGTTAATCAACACCTTGGCTGCCTCATCCACGGCCTTACTGGCTCCTCGCGGCAATTCCAGCCCCATTTCATCACTTAGGGCCGCCATCTTTGTCACGAATTCATGCCGTGCCACTATTGATGCCGCCGCAACGGCCATGTCCGACTCCGCCTTGTGCCGCTGCACCAGTTCCAATTCCCGACCCTTGGCGAGCAATGCCTTCTCCACCGTCGCCTTCGTCGAGGCAAATTGATCGCTTATAGCCTTCACCGGTGCGGGGTTCATTGCAGAGCCCTTCTCCAGCAAATTCTCAATTACCCGCGCGTGTCCCCAAGCCAGCAATCGATTTACACTCCCCATCTTGCCATGCAACCGATTATATGATTCCGGCCCCACTGACACCACCGACCACACACACCCCGGCGCCTCTTGGATCGCCTTTGTCAGTACCGCGATCCGCTTGTCGCTTGTAATTCGCTTTGAGTCACGGACGCCTGCTTCCTCCAATGCCCGGCAAACCTTTTCATTCACGTAAACCCCAGCGATACACAGAGGCCCAAAAAAATCCCCTTTACCGGATTCATCCACTCCAATGCGCGCCTCCATCATCTCCGGGTTCAACTCCGCTTCGTACCCCAGTCGCGCCTCCTTTAAAATTTCCGGCTCAAGTACGAATTCCACGAACTCTCGAGTCCCCTTACCCTGCACTACCAGCTTGCCGCTCTCGTAGAACACCACATTGATCTTGTCCCGTTTCCCTGCAAAACGTGCATATGGCACTTCACGCATCTCAAACTCATGCTCCTGTAAATATCTCTCCAGCGCTGTTCCCTGCGCTTCATTCAACGAACAAGTATAAGATGCCAAGACACGCTCACCCATCAGTGTCGTTATGCCTCAAACAAGCCGAGCTGTAACGAGGATTTTCCATTAAGGCCATTTCCAATACATTTGTGATAAATTTGACAACGTTTCGTCTACACTTATTAATTCCCCGGCCTTGTCACACTTAACCACACAAAAAATCAGTATCAACAAACATCACCGTGTCATTAAGTGATACATTTGAAAAATTAATCCAACGCGTCTCGCTGGCTATTAGGAAATTCTTTGGAGTATCCCTCCTCTTGCTTAGCGGGTTGTTTTGCTTGATAGGGCTCTTTTCATTATTTGATGACAAAAATGACCCTGCCGAAATGGTGATTTGCGTTGGTCTCATAGCCTTGTTCTTTGGTTTTACGGGATATCAGTTGTGGGCAAAAGCCCCTGACGCCATCAAGAAACAAAAAGATGCCGACCGCTACTTTAGCCTGATTGTAAATCAAGGCCACCGCGATATCGAAACCATTGCGGCTATTATCGGCCGAGACCCAAAGCAAGTGCAAAGGGAAGTGCAAAGTCTCTTGGATGAAAACCAATTGATCGGTTGGCAACTAGACCCTCGAACTGGGAAAATCAGAAAACTAAAAATGAACGAAAGAGGTGGCCACACCAGTTACATGATCAACAAGGCAAAGTTCGAATGCACTGGATGCGGCGCGCAAAATAATGTGGTGATCAGTGCCGGCAAAGTTCCCGAGTGTGATTTCTGTGGGCAACCCTATAACGGAGAACTCACTGGCTGATTTTTTGATTTTGACGAGGTTGAAACTGACTCAATCCAGCACCACAGTGATCCCTCTTCAGAATGAATATAGGCACCTGTCTATCGATCAAGCTTGCTGGTGCCTTTATTCTCAGATTCCCAAATGTGCCAGAACGGGTAAACATACACCCAATACCCAGCCGGCAGGTTTTCGTGTCCAGCGTAGCCCGTTGACTGATAGTAACCGAAATCGTTGAAGTAGGAGTAAGACCGGTAGTCGCCCTCAACTTTGATTCTCTTCAAAAGTGTCTTGTATTTTCCCCCGACACGAGCCTTCGCAAGCAATTCTTTCTCGCCAAGAACTTTGGGCGGTTTCGTGTGAACCGGAATTCGAGTCTTCAATTTAACCGGCGGAAATTTACGCACTCGATCAAGATCGGCTTTTACGATCTTGCGCGTGCTGTATTGTTGAATCTCCAAGGCCAGCTCTCCATTTTGAAAATCAACTATCCGTGCTGGTTGCCATCGATTGCCTGCCTTGACCTGAACATATTCGAAAAGTTTGAACGGGGTCGGGATTGCAACAACTGATTGCTGTTTTGACACCTTACACAAACGGAAATCCCCGGGAATTTTGAAACGTGACTGTCCGTGCTGTTGTGATTCACGATATTTCATCGCATCGGCCACTTCACTGGCAGCTTCGTCCAATGTGATCACCTGGTCTCCGTTTCTATCAGCCGCAGGTCGGCCGCGAAAGGTATCAACAAGAATATGTGTAAATGTCCAATTACCAGTCGACGCATTAGTCACATCTGCCGAAGTAATGCTGGCGGCTTTGAAACCATGTTCGGAAAGGCTCTTGGCAGTTCGCCCCAACCCACCTGAATAACAACAGTCGGCAAACATTAACACCTGCGAACCGCGAAAGTCATTCTTAAGAATTTCGGCAATTTCCTTCACGGCAAACGAAGGAGCCTTTCCCACATCATAATTCATGAAGCAAACACCGTTAACCGCCGACACCCCATGACCGGCATAATAGAAAATAAAAGTGTCACCCTTTTGTGCGCCGCGGGCGATTTTGCGTATTGCATTGCGAATGTTTGAGAGCTTGCCCTCTTCATCCAACAACAAGAACATATTCTTTTTGGGAACACCAATCTCGACGAGCACCTCGTACAGCTCTCGATCCTTTCGATTGACTGCAGAGTATCTGGTGAGCGACTTGTCCTGCCAATGAAGCACGCCGACAATTACCGCATGAGTCCTGGCCGGATCGAGGCTTGGCTGCTTGCCTCTCAGCTCGAAAGCAAATGACAAAATTATGAAAAGTGAAAGGCAGATTCCCAAGTGTGACTGGTAGAATTGGTTGATCATACGAAGTGCCTCATTAATACACGATGCCTTCAACTCACCGCTGCTCGAATGTACACCATCACACACCACTGGCAATATTGAATGAAGTCGCCCCCTATTAACTGTATTGTTTTCAGGCGTACCCAATCTCAGGATCGGGTGCCACCATTTCAAACTCAGGGATGCGGATGATTATCTTGTTACCAAAATCATCAATCCCCAGGTAACTTCCGGTTGCCACGGCTTTTTGCGAATTGAAAACGTGACTACTATTGTAGCTGAATTTTTCGCCTGGTTCCAAACAAGGAAACTCACCAACCACACCATCCCCCTCCACTGCCGTCACTTCACCGGAGGACTCTTTCACAACCCATTTGCGACCCTTGATTGTTACTGTAGTTTCACTGTCATTATGTATGGTGATATAATACGCAAAACAATGTGGATGATCCGTTGGCGCAGGAAATTGGGGCTGGTACACAACGTCGTCGATATTGACGCGCAGTCCGGGCAGTTCCACCATGTCGTTTTCAGCCATTTACGGAACGATCGGTTGAAAAACGGACCTTGTCCTACCGAATCCCAAAAGTAAGTGAACACAATTGACTAAACTAATGTTTGTGATAATAGTTACAGGACAATGGTTATGAAAAAGATTTCAAAAATGGCCGTAGTTCTGGCGGCCATCCTAGCCTTCGCCCTCGGCTGCACAGAGCAGTCGGGCAACGATGGCGCAACAGAAAAATCTCCTGAACATCCAGTCACCAGTGCCAAAAAGACTGGAGATAACGAGGCGACCGAAGATACAGAATTTATCAACCTGAAAGTCACAGGCATGACGTGACAAGCCAATTGTGCCAGCGCGGTGCGGTCTGCACTCGTTAAAATCCCAGGAGTCATTAATTCCAAGCAAACCACTGT
>CAYUXV010000235.1:0-10473 GCA_964448875.1 uncultured Verrucomicrobiota bacterium | reverse complement strand
TTTGCCACAACCCGCGTATGCAGAGCCCGCTGAAACAGCAACTATTGCCAGAGTAGCTAGTAATTTCTTCATAGTTTTTCTGTGTAATATATATTTATTCGGGTAACTATCGGCGGATATTCTGAAGATTTTGAGTGGTTGCGCAAGGTTTTTCTCAACATTTGTGAGCTGTACATTTCGGGAGATTTTCCTCATGCTCGCAGCTGTACCGTGAAAGCCTGCCTAGCTATTATTATGGCCGTTGCGTGGTCCGCCTTGGCTCACCCGGTTCCGGATATTCCGGTTCGCGGCTTTTTCAAGAGCGATGGCACCACCACAATTCAGGTGGAAATTGACCCGCGGTGTTTCGAAAAAGATTCTGAGAACACGCCTTATCTTCAGAACTGGGCAGTCAAAGAAATGACCAAAAAGGAGCATGAAGAATTCAATGCCCAGGCAGGCAAATTGATCACCCAATCAGTTGAGTTTCGGTTCGAACCAGCAGGACAATTCAACCCTAAATTCCAGTACCGTTACGCAACACTGGGTGGTAAACCACTCGGAAAGGATATTGAAACTCCCGTGGTGATTCTTGCGGAATGGAAAACAAAAATTCCGCGCGGTATTCGTGGTTACCGTATCAAGGCACTACCCAAGGGCAGGTTCAGCGTAAATTTTGTAAACTTTCTTGATGGCAAGCCACAGGATTTGAATGTCCTGTTCCCCGGCGAAGCCAGTTACGAGCTGGATCTAACAAAAATGCTTTCAGTTGATACAAAAACATCGACCACTCGTTCACAGAATCATACATCAAATGGACTGCATTCATTTATTTACGTCACTCGGCGTGAGGTGCGTCATGAGTTCCTTTTGCCATTGTTGACGTTTGAAAAGTGGCTGAAACTTGAACGAAAAACCCCTGATTTACTCGAGATATCGGAACAAAAAAAAGCACGCAGCACCGTCGAGGCATTTTTTCAAAAAAACAATTTGGTGAAAATAGATGACCTCACGATAAAGCCAAAGCTAACACAACTGATTTTTTTTGGCCCTGATGTTACTGATTTCAATAATATGACTAAGCCGCAACGGATAAGTGTGCCGCAAGCACGTATCGGGGTGATAGTTACTTATGCTGCCCCCCGGTCATTTCAAGCTGTGAAGATGACTTGGGCAGCCATCAATTCTCAAGCACCCAACCTGCGTTCGACAACATTCACTGAAGATCAAGCCCCTAAAGAGTATATTTTTTCAAAAGGCAGCGAAGTACTTGATTGGAAGACCCCTAACCTTGGAGTAACCGCCAATGTTACGACAGTGAAGCACAAGCTTGGTAACAAACTTACGGAGCAGGATGCCTCTAAGATTTTCACCCAACTCCACGCAAATATCTATGGAGCCTTCGGCTTGCGTGATGACCGCGCAATTTATGGTGCGCTTGCCGCAGGTGTTGATGGCGATTTGCTGCGTTCACTCTTTCTTCAGTTCAAGCGCAGCCTGGTCATGACTGAGCAGGGCGGCGCGGTAACCCGCGTCAAAAGCGTCAAAATTATATCTGGCAGAATGAAGCCCGCCCAAAATGGTTTTGTTTATGACTGCACATGGCGCGTCATTGGCACGGTTGAGCACTGGGGCCATTCCCACACGCAGGAGAATGAATACGAGGGTACGTTCACCGTGGCGTCCATATCAGATGAGTGGAAAATTACCGACTATGAGCTTCGGCGCCAAAAGCGCGTGAAATACGAGACCGCCACTCGCCATCCTGACTCGCAGCGTTAACCTCATGCAGATTCGCCTGAAGAAGGTTGAGTTTTCCTACGGTAGCAACGGTTTCCGCTTGGGCATTCCAGATTGGAAACTCGATAGCGGCCAAAACGCGGCATTCCTCGGGCCAAGCGGTTCTGGTAAAACCACATTACTCCGGTTGCTAGCCGGCATTTTAAAACCTGATGCGGGCATAGCGGAATTGGATGGTCAGAATCTATGCGATCTCAGTGATGCAAACCGGCGTGCTTTTCGCATCCAGAACGTCGGATTTGTCTTTCAGGATTTCCGGTTGGTGGAATACCTGAATATACGCGAGAACCTGCTGCTTCCGTTTCGCATCAACAATGCGCTTTCGATGGAGGCCGCCCAGGGTCTTGAGGCACTGGCAGAATCGTTGGGAATTGCTGAGCATCTGGGAAAATATCCGGACGAAATGTCGCAAGGAGAGAAACAGCGTGTGGCCATTGGGAGAGCGTTGCTCCCGGGCCCGCGGCTGGTGCTAGCCGATGAACCCACCGGCAACCTAGACCCAGACAACACACAACGCATTATGGACCTGCTGTTCGAGCAGGCAGTTGATGCCACCGTAGTCATGGTTACACATGATCATTCGCTGGCAGACAGGTTTGATGCCGTGATGGATTTTGGAGAACTGCAGATATGAACACTCTGCGGCTTGCCTGTCAGTACTTGCGGTTTCACAAGGCCAAGACAGCCATCCTGGTGGTGTGTATTGGGTTGACGATTTATCTGCCAATGACCAGCCACTGGCTGGTCGGCGAGTTCGATGCGCGAATGACGGCCCGTGCAGGTGCACAGGATGCCACGCCCTTGGTGATAGGGACACGCGGCAGCCGGTTCGACCTAGTGTTGCATGCGCTGAACTTTCGTCCGTTGCCCGATGGCAACGAATTCGCTGCAGCCGAATTGGAGAAACTTCGACACGATGGCCTGGCCACACCTATCCCACTCTTCATTCATGATTACAAAAGGAAGAAAGGCCGGGCATTTCCCATCATCGGCACCACCCCTGATTATATGCATTTTCGAGAACTACAGTTCGCCGAGGGCCTGCAAATGACGCTCTTGGGTGATTGTGTGCTGGGCGCAGATGCTGCCAAGGCGTTAAATGTAAAACCGGGGGACTCGATAACACCGGATCCGGGTTCATTGGCAGACCTGATGAGTTTGCCCATGAAACTCCACGTAACCGGGGTTCTTGCCAAGACACACACTGCGGATGATCAAGGTATATTTACCGACCTTAAAACGGCATGGATCATTGCCGGGCACGGCCATGGCCATGATAATGAAGCCAATCCTGAAGACACCCTAACAAGTGAGGGTGACACCACGATTTTCAACGCCTCGCTGATGACAGAAGAAAAGGTCAGCGAGAACAAACTCACCAACTTTCATTTGCACGGCTCTCCAGACCGACTTCCCTTAACCGCTATCATTGCTTTGCCCTACAGCGAGGCCGACTCGGTGATACTCCAAGGCCAAGATCGTTTCCTTCAACAGGAATCCACCTTGCAGGCCATGGTTCCAGCTACGGTGGTCGGAGAGATGCTGGAAGTTGTGATTCAAGCCAAGCAGTTTATTGATGCAAATCAGGTTGCCATAGCGGTTTGCACTGCATTATTCCTCACATTGGTCATCCTGCTTTCGTTGCGTCTGAGACGTGAGGAGATGGACACAATGTTTCAGCTGGGGTGTAGCCGATCCACAATGTTCTGGTTACAGGTTTCTGAACTGGTAATCATTTCAGCCGCCAGCACAATGTTGGCGTTAACGTTGTCTTGGGTAACACTAGGTTACGTGGACAGCCTTATGCGTGGCGTGGGACTTTGATTGTTATGAAATATTTTGTGTATGCTGTAATTGCTATTATGACCGCCTGCGGGCAGTCAAAGAAAAGTGCCGATTCACCAAAAACCAAAACAGGACCGCTGGTAGTGGTAGCGGTGAATTATCCGCTGCAATTTTTTGCGGAACGCATAGGTGGCGAGCACATAAAGGCGACTATTCCTGTGCCTTTAGATGAGGATCCTGCTGATTGGCGTCCATCAGGTGAACAGGCACGCGAATTCATTGCCAAGACACAGAAGGCAGATTTGATCCTGCTTAATGGCGCCGGTTATGCGAAGTGGATCAAGTATGGTTCCTGGAGTGAAGCTCAGTTGGTACATACGTCGTCGACTATCAAGGACAGCTTACTGGAGACCGATAAAGAGCATCAAGCTGCTCACAAACACGGTAAGGATGGTGAAGAGCACAGCCATGCGGCAGTGGCCTACACAATCTGGCTGGATCCGATACTGGCAATCCAGCAGGCCGATGCCATACGAAAAGCACTCGAACGAGAAAAACCGAATCACAAGGAAGAGTTCAGGGCAAATTTTGAAAAGCTGAAAACAGAACTGGAATCTCTAGATATTCCCAAGTCTGACTCTCCGCTGCTGGCATCACATCCAGTTTATCAGTATCTGAAGAAACGATTTGGTCTGAATCTTAAAAGTGTCCACTGGGAACCTGAAGCTGTACCGCCATCGGAAGAATGGGAAGCTTTGAAGACAAAGCTCGAGGAACACCCAGCCAAGTGGATGATCTGGGAAGATGATCCCCTGCCGGAAACGGCCAAGCAACTTCGTGATCTGGGTGTCGAGCCATTACTGTTTAATCCTTGCGGCAACGCGCCAAAGGAAGGTGACTACTTCACGGTCATGCGCGCCAATTTTGAGAACCTAAAAAAAACGCTAAGCGGGAAAAAATAGCATGGCACAAAAAAACCCCGCAACTAGCTGCGGGGTATGTGAAACAACTTAGGTTACTTCTTCCTAACAATTTTTGTTGCGGTGAATTTGCCGTCTTTGGCACTACCGGTAATTGTTACGGCTACCGACTTTTTGGGGCTGCAAAATTCTCCATGTTCGATTCCTTTACAAGTATTGCCCTTTACTAATTTTCCAGCCAAAAGCAATGTTTGTTCTTTGCCGTCCTTGCCTTTGAAAGTAAAGGCAGGAGCGCATTTACCAACAAGTTTTGCCTTACACTTGCCACAAACAACTTTCCCTACAACGGGTTTCTCCCCGGCCAGCGCAACGGAGGCGCTGAAGCCCAAGGCCAATGCGATTGTCATAATATATTTCATAGTAATGTAATTAATTAACGCTTACGCCCAAGGGCGTTCATCCTCAGACGCTCTCTATGTACCATATAATTCAATGTATGCAAGTGCATGATACAAATTTATGGTCTGTTTTTATCTTTAATTTTATGAATTTTATAGTCTATTATCGTCCTTCAGCAGGAAAAAACAAAAAATAAGGAGCACACCTATGAAGAAAACGTTATTTCCAATATTAATGGCTTTTAGCTTTTGCATGGCAGTGGTTTTTTCAGTAATTGCCGAAGTGACCCATGAACAGATCGAGGAGGTCATGAAAAAAGGAATGAAGGGCAAAATGTTTAAGGAATTGGGTAAAAACAAAGCCAAGCTAAAGGAATATTTCACCCTTTTAGCCGAGTATAAGCCACCCAAGGGAGACGCGGGCAGCTGGAAGAAGAAGACTGGAGCACTACTGGCTGCCGTAGAAAAGAACGATCAAGCAGCCCTAAATAAAGCAGCCAACTGCAAGGCCTGCCATTCCGCCCACAAGAAATAATTTTCTAGGATTTCAATTATAAAAAGGCGGCTCTAGACTGCGTTTTTTTGGCATTAACTACAGAAAGGCCACATTGAAAGACATTACAGTTTTAACTGAGGCTGGTAGTCTAGTAATTTATTTAAAAACCAAGGAAAGTATTAATGTATAAATTTATAACGCGCTGGTGCACTGTATGTGTAAGTTTTGTCTTTCTGGCAACTGCCTGCACGCTGCTCGAGAAACGCCCTTCGATGAAGACGGTTATGCAAAAGGGTTTCAAGGGTGACAACTCGCTGTTGAAGAAAATACTCGAGGAAAGAGCCACACAGGATGAGAAGGCTTTGTTCGTTACTTACGTAGAAACACTGCCTGGTTTCGTGCCAAAGAAAGGCTCTGGCTGGTCCAAGAAAACATCAGCTGTAGTCCACGCTGCGAAATCGGTACTTGATGGCTCAGGTGGTTTAGATGCCCTGAAGACCGCAACCAATTGTCGCAGTTGTCACGAGCCACACAAAGTCTATCCACCGGGCAAAAACCCTTTTACACCCAAGGTCAAAGAAGATAAATAAAACACGAGGGAAACAGGCCGAGAGGTGCTGAGTTTTTCGTTGATGATTTCATTTTCCCAAAGTTACCATTCCATATCTTACTTGAGATTAGCGTTTGTGGGTTGCTTGATCTATGAGGTAAATAGCAGTGTGAGACTACACACGAATTGAAAGGTAATCTGTTTCTTGATTGAGATTCCTCACTGTGAAACTGGCAGGACGATTTCGTGTAGATGTTTGCCGGCGAAAAGGTACAGGCGGTTGCCCTCGCGCCAGGGGCTGACGAGACCGTCCGGGCCTTTCCATTTTGCATAACCGCGCGAATCGCGCTGGAAGATCTTGAAGTCGGTCGTCGTACTGTAGATGACATGCGGCTCGGAATGCTCGGACCACGCAACTAGATACTTGTTTTTGCCTACTTTATTTTTGCCGAGATAGCCGATAAAGGCGGGGCGGTACTCAGTTGTTTTTTTTGTCCACGGTTTGCCGGGAGCAATGACAGGGTTCTCGTCAAAGTGTTTCCAGTTGCGCCCATCGCGGGACGTGGCAAAGCCTACAGTGGGCCCCGGATGGCGGATGGGTGTGCCGCGGAGAAATGCAAGCCACTGACCACCCGGCAGGCGCTGGATGGCGTGATAGGACGATGCACTTTTCATCCATGCCTCATTGGTAGTAGTCAGCACTGGGACGATATTCCATACACTTACTTTGCCCTGCCGTGAGTCCTTCCAAATCGTCCATTCATTTTCCGAAAGGTCAGGGCATGTGGCCAACGCGGTCATTTGCCAGCCTTCCCCGGGAGCTCCCGTGCTGGCTGTCCATGCACCATGAAAGTGGTTGAAGTAATGGAAATACATGAACCAAAGCTGTTCCTTTTCATTCCATATTACACAAGGACTGCTATAGTGCGATGGATCGTCCGGGTTTGGTCCAGCCGCGCGATAGTTGGGCACAGTGAGTACACGACTGTGTTTGCGGCCAGCACCCTGCATTATCGCAATCTTGATATACGGTCCCTTGATGGATTTTGCCACTGCGCAGCCGATGCCCGACATCGGGTCGTGATGTGCGTAATATAAATAGTAGCGTCCGTCGGGGTTTTTGCCGTGGATATTTTTGACGACGGTGGGATAGCCCAGAGACCGATGCCCACCTTTGGGCCATTGCGGGTTTTTGTAGGAGCCGTATTCCCAATCCTCGGTCTGCTCGAGAATCTGCGTAGTTGAAACAGCATCCAATGGCAGTAATCCTTTCAAGTCCGACAAGTCTACACACTTGAGATTGTTGTCCAGCAGGACGGACTTTTCGTCTGCCGTTGCAGTCAAACCCATAAACAGGGCGACGTAGACAACGACTGACTTCATGCGGCAATTGTCTGTTGAGAACCTTGAAAGGCAACCGCAATCTCATACGATAAAACGATTGTGTGCTTGGAACAGGGAAGTCAGTATCGGTTGATGTTCCCGAGATCACATGAATTTATCACGCTCTGCGCGCTTTTCGCTTTTATGAGCCTTCTGTTGCCCTCCCAAGCGCAATTCAAAGATGTGAGCAACGAATGGGAGTATTCAGGCGGTGGCAAAGCAGCGTTTGGGGATTATAACGGGGATGGGTTTATAGACTTGTTCGCTGGCAAATTGTGGCGCAATGAAGGCGGGAAAAAATTTGTGGAGGCGAAAGATTCAGGAGCCCCAGGTGGCGAGGTAATTTTTGCAGACTTCGACAATGACGGACATCTCGATTTGTTTCAATTCACGGGCGGAGGCTCGCTACATCGCAACACGGGCAAAGGGAAATTTGAAAAAATAGAATTTCCCAAACTGCCAACCGTAAATTCCAGGGGGGCGGTTTGGCTGGATATCAATAACGATGCTCGGCTGGATCTCTTCGTTGGCGGCTATGAAATTTGGCAGAAGTCCGTGAATCCGGATGTGATTTTTCTCAACGACGGCAGCGACGGCTTCAAGGAGCACTGGCGCTCAGCAAAGGGCAACTACTCAGCGAGAGGCGTGACGTCTGCCGATTTCAATGAAGACGGTTTCATGGATGTGTTTGTATCCAACTATCGCCTGCAGCCCAACCACCTGTGGCGCAGTAATGGCAAGGGGAAACTAGAAAATGTGGCGGCGACATTTGGCGCTGCGGGCAAACCGAAGGGAGTCATCAACTATACCGGCGGCATCAAGTATGGTATCAGCGGGCACACGATCGGTTCGGCGTTTGGTGATCTGGACAACGACGGACACATCGACCTCTTTGTGGGGAACTTTAGCCACCCGCCGAAATCGCAGGATCGGCCGGAGTTCCTTCGCAACCGCGGGCCAAAGGAGGGTTTCAAGTTCGAGGACAAGTCGCCCCATGCGGGACTTGCGTGGCAGGAGTCCTTTGCCTCGCCGACACTGGGCGATTATGACAACGATGGCGACCTCGACCTGTATTTCACCACAGTTTACGGCACCGGTAGTTACGGAATCAAAAATTATCCCGTGTTGTATAGCAACGAAGGTAACTGGAAATTCAAGAACGTGACTGCGCCTGAAAAGGTAGGTGGCTTGGGTGCAACATATCAAGCTGCCTGGGCCGACATTGACAACGACGGCGATTTGGATCTTTGCACAGCAGGTAAGTTGTTTTTAAACGAAAATCGTGAAGGGAATTGGATCACTCTTTCCCTTGTTGGTGACGGCAAAAAGGTCAACCGATCGGCCATTGGAGCTATAGCACGTATTAAAATTGGTGAGAGGGTACTAACCCGACATGTGGAGACCGGAACTGGCGAGGGTAATCAAAATGATCTGCGCCTTCACTTTGGTTTGGGAAATCACAAGGAGAGCGTAACGGCGGAAATTACTTGGCCTGGAGGTGTGAAACAAACAGTCAAGAGCCTAGCTATAAAAAAGCAGCATCGAATTGAGTTTCAGGCTGGCAATTAACCTTCGATTATCTCCCGTATGGGCTGGCCTCCCTCAACTACGGGCAACGGTCGGTCAAGTTGGTCTTTAAACTCAGCGTGGTGCGAAATGCCCAGCAGATGGAAGATGGTGGCCGCCAAATCAGGTGGCATCAAGGGACGAGTCTTGGGATAACCACCATGGTCGTCGCTGGAACCAATAATTCGCCCACCGGGAACGCCACCTCCAGCCAGCGCAACTGAGTAGCAGGAACCCCAATGGTCGCGACCGCCTTTTTTATTAATCTTGGGTGTGCGACCAAACTCTCCCATGACCACCACCAGTGTTTCCTCAAGCATACCACGCGCGCTCAAGTCTGTAATCAATGCGGACAAGGTTTGGTCCAAAGGCGGGCAAAGTTTTTGTCGCAACCGATCGGTATTATGATGATGAGTATCCCAAAGGGGGTTACCGGTCATCTGGTCGCCTTTTTCACGAGGCCAGTTAACCTGCACTAGTCGCACACCCGCCTGCACCATTCGTCGGGCCAGCAGCACGCTTTGGCCAAGATGCGTTCGGCCATAACGGTCGCGTGTAGCATTTTTTTCCTGTGCAAGTTTGAAAACAGAATTAATCGCGCCATCTCGTAATATATCCAGTGCACGTTGTTGTAGAACATCGAAACCAGCTACTTGGCCATTTGCCTGGTTCTTCAAAAAATGGTGGTCAAGCTGTTGGCGCAAGGTTGAGCGTTCATGCACACGCATGTGTTCGAGACCTTCTGGCAGCTCCAGCCCGCGAATCTTATAATCTGGCTGGGAAGGATTACAGTGAAGGACATGTGGGTGCCAAGTTACCCCCATGAAGCCACCATTCTGTCCGGGCCAAGGCGGCGCGTTGTCATTATGAATCACTTCAGGTAACGCTACGGAGGAAAACGGGGAATGTTTGCTGGGCTTTAACTGGCCAACTACAGAGGCAATGCTGGGCCAGTCTTCAGGGCTGGCTGAAAGCTCTCCGCGACCTGGATGTTTGCGTCCGGTCAGCATGTAATAGCCACTCAAGGAATGCACATTAATGTCACTGTGCATCGAACGAATGATTGTGAGCTTGTCAGCAATTTTGGCGACCTGAGGCAATAGTTCGCAAAAGTGCATGCCCGGCACATTGGTACGGATGGGATTGAAATCACCGCGGATTTCCCTTGGCGCATTGGGCTTCGGATCAAATGTCTCGTGTTGAGGCGGTCCACCACCCAGAAAAAATAAGATGCACGATTTCGCCTTACCGAATTTCTTGTTGCCGGAATTTTGGCCAGCAGCGATCAGGTCGCTCAGGGATAATCCCAAGGCACCCAGTCCACCCACACGCAACCATTCGCGGCGACTGCTAGTAAATCCGGGCTGACCCAAGGTGAACATGAGCCTGAACCGTAAGCTCAGACCCCCAGTCCGTCAATGGGGTCGTGATCCAGTAGCTGGGTAATTTCCTGCGGAATGCCGGGGATAAGGCGCAACTGACCGTGATCAATCAATGTGCTCAGGATGGTGCAGATGAGATTGCCCGGAGCATAAGATTTGCTATTGTGTTCTCCGACATGCTTATCGGATTGACCAATAACTCTGCCGCCACCCA
>CAYUXV010000234.1:0-4702 GCA_964448875.1 uncultured Verrucomicrobiota bacterium | reverse complement strand
CCAAACATCATCACCATAAAACAACGTGTCATGGATTGAGGATTAAGTAGCATTTGATGAAGGTCAAACCTCAACGCAAAACCACCCCATTATTCCAACTTGCCGAAAAAGGGGGCAACCCTTAACACTAACCTCATGGCCCACACAATTGTTCGCTCCATATTACTTTTAGCGCTGGTGCTTTATTCAGAAGCCCAAGCCCAAAAAACGGTTACGCCTTCAACCATCAAGGTGATGAGCTTCAATATCCGCTACGCCAGTAATTTTGGGGCAAACTCCTGGCCCAAGCGACGCAGTGGCGTGGTTCAGGTGATCCACGATAAAAAAGCCGACCTGATCGGCACGCAGGAAGGATTACATCACCAGTTGCTTTACATGGATAAGGAACTAAAGAACCACAAATGGATTGGTGTTGGCCGCGAAGGCGGTAACAAAGGCGAATTCATGGCCATCTTTTACCGAACCGACCGGTTTAAGCCGTTGGAATCAAGCCACTTTTGGTTATCGGACACTCCTGAAGTCGTCGGGTCAGCGAGTTGGGGCAACAGTGTAAAACGAATGGTTACCTGGGTGCGCTTTCGTGATCTCAAAACAAATAAAGAATTCTATTTCTGGAACACCCACTTTGACCACCGCTCACAACCCTCCCGCGAGAAATCAGCTCAATTAATCATAAACCGGGTGGACGCGTTAAAAACCAAACTGCCTGTCATTCTCGTTGGCGATTTCAACGCAGTAGCCAAGGCTAACCGTGCCTACGACACGCTCACCGGCCAAGGTGTGTTCAAGGACTCATTTGACGTGGCACATGAAAAAGTAAACTTAGGCTGGAACACCTTCAATAGTTTCAGAAAAACCGAAAAAGGCAAAAGACGCATCGATTGGGTATTATCAAAGGGCCCTGTGCGAGTGGACCGTACAGAAATAGTTCTCTTTGATGAAACCAAACAAATTCCGAGTGACCACCAGCCAGTAACTGCACAAATAATACTAAAGTAACCCACTTCTTATATTTTTTTCTAATTTTTATGAGTCTATGGAAAACATATAAGTACATGAGTAAAAATAAACTTTATTCATATAGAAAAGATTTTTTGTCTACATACATGGTTCACAAAGAAATTATTATTGATGAGGGTTACAATGAGTATATCGAAAAGGTTCCGCGAGGTGGTGTGATCTGGGATATCGGTGCAAATATCGGAATCTTCGCGATCCAGTGCGACGAGCTGCATGACGGAAACATTTCGGTGTACAGTTTTGAGCCTATCCCTGATACATACAAAATTTTGTGCAAAAATCTAAAGACAAGAGAGAACAACAATCTGCATGCCTTTCCATTCGGCTTATCCGACCAGAACCAGGAGGATGTCTGCTTCAATTATTTTTCGCGTGGCAGCGCTGCTACAACCATGGGTAACAACTTGGATGAAAAATTTGAATTAGGCACAAAAACATATGGAGGACGCCAGAACGCCGCTATTCGTTTTTTCACGCCTCTGGTCAAGTGGTATATTAAGAGTGGAGTAAAAGAACGAAAATGCGGACTGCGGACCATCAGCAGTGTGATTCGTTCGGAGCAGATGCAGCACATTGACCTGATGAAGATTGACGTTGAGTGCGCAGAGTTGGATGTGTTACGGGGCATTGAGGAGGAACACTTCCCTCTTATTAAAAACATATATCTGGAGGTGGAGAATTACCGCAGTAATCACCTGAATTCGATTTTGGATATCCTGAAGCGAAATAGATATCAATACGAGGTTGTCGGCAACCTGGCAGATGCCTGGGTAGATGTGTTTGCCCGGCGGTAGTGGCCTGCCTCAGTGTTCAGTTTTAGTCGGAGCCAGTTTTAGTCCCTTTTTTAGTTCTTGATCGCGGCCTGGTCGCCAGATGAACTGGTCGACAAAATAATGGTGCATCAACACTCCGAGAAACACGCTGTAAAATAAGTCCTGAAGTTTTACATCGCCAAACAAAGTGATAGTACCCGCAGGCAGAAACGGTATGCAGCCGGGGCTGACTTCCAGCAAACAGCCTATCAGGCCTAGAGTGACTCCCATTGCAATGGCGCAGCCCATGAACATCGGGAGATTTTTTGACACCTTGGTTGCAAGTCCAAACTGTTCGCCATCGACTCCCTTGCGGTGGCAACGATTGCGTTGATAGTAGTACACAATCGCGTGATATTGTATGTCATGGTAGATCGTCACAAAGGCTGAAAACCCGAGCAACGGCGCGGTTAGCACTGCAGGATGATAGCAGATGAAGCAATGCAATGGCACCACCGCAATAAGAAACAGTAGCTTCGGTATATTGATTGCCTGACCAGTTCGCCATCGTTGAATTTGTCTATCTATAAAAATAATTAAAATGACTCCAAGCAACACTATAGTGCCATTGATCAATTGGGTCTCCCATCCGTTTACCGCAGAAACCGCGCTTAACCCCACTGTCACGCGAGCTTCCGGGTGACGTAGGACGAAGGCCAGAAACGGCGCAAGCAAGCCCATGTAAAGAATCATTTGGTCGAGCCGTCGCTCCCACGACTGCCCATCCCCGTTTTTACGATTATACAGCGCCATGATCCCATAGTGCTGACGCACCACATGCCAATAGGCCCAAAGACTGACAAACCCAACCAAAACCAGAAATGGTGTCCGGTGTGATTCGATTTCCATAGTGTGGAGCCCGTATGCAAGGAGCACCATGAGCGGACCTACCAAAAGCAATAAAAGGCTACCCATAAGTAACCGGCGGCGTGTTTTCATCTCCTCACGATCAAGATAAGTCCGTGAATAGGTGCCAAAAAAATGTGGGGCATCAAGAAACATGTACCAGAAGAACCAGACCGTGATCATGTTCAGCCCCAGTCCAGCATGAAGGAAAAACATGGCATAGCCGGCCAGCGCACCGCCGATGAAGCAAAAAAGATCCGTGCGACGACTGATGATCCAGTTGATAGACAAACGCTCATCCGACAATGGCGCACTAAGGGGCATTCCCGTCGATCGATAAGATTGATGTGACTCCATCAGAAATCTTCTTCAAAAACAGTACTCACCACACACACGCCTTATAAAGTACATGCAAAATATTGATCTACTTTTGCACTACTACATTCTACGTAAGCTCTATCGGACCATCTTGTCATAACAAGTTAAAATAACCGCCTGATGCTTAGAGGTTATGACAAAACTTCGACCAAAATATATATTCAGAAGACTTTTTTCAACGAGAACTTCTAACCGTACAGCCACATCTGCCCCACAATTGTGAGCCATTTGCGGCTGATGAATTCCTTTTCCTTATGATAACTACTGTTATTTGCCACGCTGATCTTTCTTGGACGGCTTGTGCTTTTTACCTCCTGGCATAATGGGACTCTCGAAACCCGCAAGATCAGTCGGTTTTACTTGTTTGGCACCTCCTCCAAACTTAAACGTTGTTGGTTGGTAGGGTCCCACGAAGGAAACATCCATATCAGCCTTGATATTTGTCTCCAACCTCATGCACCAAAAGACACCATTGATGATGCACCGGCGCACACCTTCGCTGACAATGTCTTCAGAGGCACCTTGAGTGGAGCAGAAGACACGACCTTCTTTGCCTGAAGCAGACTTGTAGGTGCGTATCCAGATGGATGGACTAGGCGGTTTATTCGCCAGCGGTTTGCCATCAGGCTTCATCGAATCAAGCACCTGATTTCTTCCAAGAATAACCGAACCCTTGATGGGCACCGCGCTGTATGCGCCGGCCATTGCATGCATATCCTTGACCCCCCGCATAACAGGGTGATCCTTCTGCTCCTGCACAGCGAACATCCGTGTGCTGTACCTATGGTTTCTACCGTAGTGCCCTGCACCCTCACGCGGTCGCCAAGTTTCACCGAGCACTTGTCGACCGAAGCCCCAGTCGTATTCATCGCTTCGAGAGTTGTAATTGTTATATGCATACTTGCCTTTCAACCCATTGAAGGCATGGGTGGTGGTACGCAGACCCAGCACGGGGCCGCCACGATCAAGGTAGGCGGTAAAATGCTTCATCCAAGCATCATTTGGGCGCAAGAATCGCAGAAATAGGAACATCATGTCCGCCTTATCCAACGCCTCAATTCCAGGTACGTGGGAGGATCCCGGCTTGATATAACCATCATTGTCTAACCCGAAAAGCACGGTGCATTTGAAGCCATATCGCTTAGCCAGAATGCGGGCGATAGCCGGACAGGTTTCTTCACCGCGATACTCGTGATCGCTTGCAATAAAGACAATGTGTTTACCTTTGCCAATGCCCTTAGTCCCTTCGTAGGTGAGCGGTTTTGCCAATAATGTGTCGACAAAAGCGAATGTAAGAGTGAATGCAATGTAGATGTGCTTCATGGTTTTCATCAATTTATCTATATGTGAGGACTCCAGTGTACTTAAAAAAACACGGATTTCAATCTTCGGCTTTGTCCGGATCATAGGGCTTATAGTTGGAATCCGAATCGGGATTGGGCTTGGGTAGACAGGCTTTAACCGCCGCGTGGTATCGATCCATTTCTTTGCTCAATCGGGCTACGGTGGCCTTGTTTTGTCCCGCAATATTTTCTGTTTCGCCGATGGCGTACTTTAGATTGTAGAGATAATGTGACCCTGGTTGTTCGTAGAAGCGGAAGTATTTCAAATCACCCTGAAGCACCACTGAATGAGGTGCCGTGTTT
>CAYUXV010000233.1:0-6202 GCA_964448875.1 uncultured Verrucomicrobiota bacterium | reverse complement strand
GTGCTCTCTTCAATTATTGTACTCGGTGTCACCGGCTACCTTATTGAAGGTCTGCGTATCATTCGGGAGGCTACGCCGATGCCCGGTATTTCCTATGTGGGCTACGCCTGCTCAAAATTGCTCAGCTCTGTGGGAGTGAATCAAGCCAACGTCAGTCCCATTCATTTTGGTTTATGGTGGTTCCACTCAGTTATCGCCTTTGGCTTTATTGCCGCCCTGCCGTTTTGTCGGTTAGCGCATGCCATTGCCGCGGTATTTAGCCTCGCCTCCTCGCCGCGCCCCTTGGGCCGAATGGAGCCCATTACATTGGAACAAGTAGAGGAAACGGGCGAAGTGGGCGTAGGCCGACTGGAACAATTCACACAGCGCGATTTGCTGCGTCTGGATGCTTGCGTGTCATGTGGACGTTGCGAGGACATGTGCCCAGCGCACGAGGCAGGCAAACCGCTTTCACCGCGCGATCTTGTGCAGGATTTGCGCGGACACATGGAGGCCTCCAGCCCCAGCGCATTGCATGGCGAAACCATCGGCTCAGAAACACTATGGGCTTGCACCACCTGCAACGCCTGCAACGACATCTGCCCGCTTGGAGTGCGACCAGCCGATTACATCACTGATATGCGTCGGCATCTCATTGGCGAAGGTGAACTGCGCGGCGCTCCGGCTGCTTCCCTGCAAAAGATGCAGCGCGCGGGCAATCCATGGGGTCTACCTGAACAAGACCGGCTCACGTGGGCTGAGGGCCTGAATGTCCCCACCGTGCAGGATAACCCCGGCTTCGATGTGCTTTATTGGGTTGGATGCTCTGCTGCGTATGATCGCCGCACCATGAAGGTGGCTCGTGCCGTGGCCCAGCTTCTTCAACGTGCTGAGGCAAACTTCGCCGTGCTTGGGCCTGAGGAACGGTGCACCGGCGAATCGGCCCGCCGCATGGGTGATGAGTTTCTTTTTCAGGAACTCGCCGCCACCAACATCGAAACCTTTACCCGTCACGACGTCAAAAAAATCGTCACCCACTGCCCTCACTGCCTCAATTCACTACGACAAGACTACCCGCAATTTGACGGCCACTACGAGGTGGTGCATCACACGCAATTCCTCGGAGAACTCGTTGCTGCAGGTAAATTAAGAGCTGCGGCCGTGATGAATGGAAATGTGACTTACCACGACCCCTGTTACCTTGCCCGTATCAATGGCATTACTGATGCCCCGCGCGCACTACTTCCTGAGTCCTTAAAGGAAATGCCTCGACACGGTTGCCAAACTGCCTGCTGCGGTGCAGGCGGTGGGCGCATGTGGTTCGATGATCCTGCCACTGAACGCATTGGATCGGGCCGCGTCACTGAAGCTCTCGATACTGGAGCTAAAACCGTCGCTGTCTCCTGCCCTTTCTGCCTAACGATGATGACCGATGGTCTCGCGACCAAAGATGATCAGGTTAGAGTGCGAGACATCGCAGAGTTAATGGCTGATGAAGAAATGATTCAGACATAATCTCACCTGAGGCCACAACCTGCCAAACTTTCATGAATAAGTGCACTTGAATATACTTTCTAATCAAAACCATCAATGTCTCTCCTAGTGAAAAATATGACTGCAAGGAAGTCGCACATTCACATCAAGGCAAGCAAGATTAGTTACTCAGAGAAACTATTCACAGAGCTGCTGTATAGACTGCCGCAAGGTCATCACGAGTGACAGGCATTAGATTCGTCGCATGGCAAGTGTCTGCGAAGGCTTCATCGGCAAGAAAAGGAACATCCTCCTGAAAGATTCCGTGGTTTTTCAGCCCGAATTCTATCCCAAGTTTTCCAAACCAACTGTGAGTTTCAATTCCTAGCGATGAGTCCTTAAGTCCGGCTTCACTAAAAAGGTCTCGAACGTTTCTAACACGTCGCAGTTGTTCCTCATTCATTTTTTTTGATTCGAGAAAAGTCATGGAGGCTGGAAGCATTAAAGCGTTTGCGAGGCCATGATGGGTATCATATTTTACTGAAAGCGGGTGGGCAAGCGAGTGGACCATACCGAGATCCTTTTGGAAGGCGACCGCACCCATGCTGGCGGCAATCTGCATAGAAGCACGCGCCTCGAGATTGGCCCCGTCGCTCACGGCCGTAGCAAGGTGAGCCAAGCAAAGACGCATCCCCTCCAAGGCGATACCATCGCACATCGGGTTATAAATCGGAGCGAAGTAAGATTCCAAGCAATGCGTGAATGCGTCAATGCCGGTGGCGGCTGTGAGGTGCGGCGGTAATCTGGCTGTAAGTGCAGGTTCAAGAACAGCAATATCAGGCATAAGCGGTGGCGCGACAAAAAGCGTCTTTCGACCGGTTTCACGCATGGTGATAACAGCCCCACGACCTACCTCGCTACCCGTTCCTGCAGTTGTCGGCACGGCGTACAGTGGCGGCAAAGGTCCAGTGATGAGTTTTCTCCTATTGTTCACAATGGCATACTGCGAAAGCGGAAGCGGATGTACTACGAGAAAACGCACCGCCTTAGCCACATCCATTGCGCTGCCACCTCCAAGGGCAAGCAGTCCGTCGCATTGGTTATCTTTAAAGAATGATGCACCCTGTTCCACATTATCTTCAATTGGGTTTGGGTGAACATCATCATATACGACGAATTCAGCCCTGCTACCTTTAAGCAAGATCAAGGCTTGATCCAAAACCCCAGCTCTTCTTAGGCCAGGGTCTGTGACTAGCATTAGTTTTTTTTCGCGCAGACGATTAGCCAGCTCGCCCAGAGCACCTTCGCCATGGAGGATGGTGGTTGGAAAGTTGAACTGGTTCATTAGAGCGCGTCAGATGATCTCGAAGTAGCGCTGCAACTGCCAGTCGGTAACCACTCGTTCATGCTCGCGTGCCTCCCAATCGCGTGAAGCAGTAAAATGATTTACAAATTCATCGCCGAATAATTCGCGAGCCTCAACTGATTGCTCAAAGTCGCGAGTGGCGTCGCGCAGATTTTTGGCGAGTTGCAATTCAGACGGCAAACCTGCCTCCTGTTCATAGGCATTGCCGATGACAGGTTTATCCAGTTCAATCTGCTGCTCAATGCCAAGCAAGCCCGCACCTAGGCTGGCGGCAGCGATGAGATATGGGTTGGCATCGGCCGGCCCAATCCTAAATTCCACACGTTGTGATTTCTCAGTTCCAGTAATAACGCGCAAAGCAGTGGTACGATTGTCCACTCCCCATGTCGCCGCAGTCGGAGCCCAAGCACCCTTCACTAGTCTCGTATAGCTATTGATGGTCGGCGCACAAAGGCAGAGAAACGGCTTCAGATATTTTTGCTGACCAGCAACGTAATGGCGCATCAATGCACTCATGCCGTGTTCCTCTGCGCCCTCATAAAACAGACTTGTTTCTGTTTTGGCATCCACCAACGACTGGTGCACGTGGCCACTTTGCCCAGGATAATCCATCGACCATTTCGCCATGAAGGTGGCCACCAAATCCCGTTTCTGGCAAAACACCTTCGTAAACGTCTTGAAGAGCGCTGCCTTGTCAGCACCACTGAGGGCATCATCTACAGCCAGTGCCGCCTCCCATACTCCAGGCCCGGTCTCACAGTGCAATCCTTCCAGCGGGAAATCCATATCGTTGCAATAGTCCATGAAATCATGGAACAGGTCGGACAACGCCGAGTTTCGTAGTATCGATTAACCGTAATTTCCCGGGCTGAGCGGTGTGAGGTCACGATAGTTTTTTTCGCGGATTGTGTGCGGCGTTTCGTCGAAGATGAAAAACTCGTACTCAAAGGCAATCTTCAACGCAAGGCCCATGCCTTCAGCTTTTTGCAACACCCGACGCAGAAGATTCCGCGGACAAATGGGATGCAACCCATCATTTGCACCAACAAATTCCACCAAGAAAAGGGGACAACCATCCTCATCCGGGACGCGTCTTTCGGTGGCGAGGTCGATGCGATAGGTCGCGTCAGGAAACGCAGTGTCCCACCCTGTAAAGGTCGCATTGTCATAAAGCTGATCGTTCACGTCCCAGCCGAGAACACAGTCGCAAAATCCTGCTGAGCCTCCTGCAATAGATGCAAACTTGTCTAATGAAATATACTTGCCGCGATGCACCCCGTCCAAGTCAGCAAAAGCGAGCTTCACGCGCTTGATGTTTTCCTCGCGGTACTTGGCAATGAGTTCGTCGGCAGAAATATCTGGAGCAGCCATGGCGTTATTACTGAATACGGAAATGTTTGGCTTTTCGGCGCGTCATGGCAAGCAAACCGTAACGCGAAAGCGAGGAACCTTTGCCACTACCCTTAACACCTGTCCAAGGCAGCGCAGGATCCAGATAGTCGCAGCGGTTCATAAAAATGGTGCCGGCATCAACGGCATCTGCAAAACGTTCCGCACGCCCACGGTCTGTAGTACAGATTACGGCAGTGAGACCAAACTGAGAATCGTTGATATGCCTGATAGCCTCGGCGTCATCGACAACCCGCATTACCGGTAGAAGCGGTCCGAAATTTTCTTCCTGCATGATGGACAGATTATTTCGATCCACACTCAAAAGTGTCGGTTCGAAAAAAGTCCCCTGCCCGATTTGCCGACAGTTTCCACCAGCCAAAACCTTCGCGCCTGCTCTCACTGCCTCAGAAATCTGTTTCTCCATTAGATTAGCAGATGAAGATTCAGCCAGAGGTCCCTGCGTCGTCCCATTGTCCAACGGATCGCCCAGTTTGTAGCCCTTTACCAACGGCAAACATATAGCGATAAAATCATCAAAAACCTTCTCATGAACATACACGCGTTCAATGCCGCAGCAACATTGGCCGGAATTGTACATCGCGCCATCAACCAACATTTCAGCGGCCTGCGCCAAATCAGCGTCGGATGCCACGTATGCTCCGTCCTTGCCCCCCAATTCCAGATTACAGTCGAATTGGCGCTTAGCGGTGCTCTGATAAATTTGTTCTCCGCCGCGAACTGACCCTGTGAAAGCAACATGTTCGAGGTCTCCCTCCTCAATAAGCCGTGCCGTGGTGTCATGACTAATCACCACATGCTGTAACAGGTCGAAATTACTGCCCAGATTATTGAAGGCTTTTTCGAAATGCTCGCCTATAGATAAAGTACGCGAAGAGTGTTTTAAAAGCACTGTGTTACCAGCGAGCAACGCAGCAAATACACCGTTGGCTGCGATGAGCAAAGGATAATTCCAGGCAGCAATAATGAGCACTACACCATGGGGCTCATGTATGATTTCGCGATGAAAATTATCCTTTGTTGGCAGTATGTCTGAAGCAAGTGTCTCCACCGCGATGTCACACAGGTAATTGCCTCGTTCCAGTAAACCATCGATTTCACCACGTGATTGTAACAGCGGGCGACCCATTTGCGTGGTAATCTCATGCGCGACAACATCTCGGTTGTCTTCAAAATAACCAAGTGCTGCACGAACCAATTTTACCCGCTCAAAAACTGTGGTGTTTCGCCATTTATCATAAGATCCCCGTGCCTTCGCAACCGTACTCGTTAATATCTCAAAATCAGACTGCTGCCACTCGCAAATAGTTTCACGAGTAAATGGGTTGATTGTGGTCACACTAGGCATTGACGGCAGATGATTACAAATTTGATCTTTGACCGCTACACCTTTCGCAACTTCATATCTAAGGGCATAACTTAACTCCTGTCTCGAGATCTTATTGGACATGACAACGCACCAAAGACTGAGCCATGCATTATTGAAAGATGAGCAACAAGTCATCAAACCTCTGCGCTATCCTTAAACCTCGCGGTAAATGTTTTCATGACCATCTCTCACTGTGAACATCTCGTGAACACTAAAGAATAACTGCAACTTCGCAGAATCAGGTTTTCTGATACCTTCATCTGCGTTGAGGGAATCTTCGGACGAACTTAACCGGTCGTGAGGCCACCGGGGCAGTAACCCTTCGGGGAAATTGTTCTGCGTCTGAGATGATCCTTCGGGATTGAGGAAGACAAGCCATTCGAGCGAGTGTCTCCACCAAAGGCATTAACTTTTTTGGGAAAACCCCTCGGGGAGTTCCTGAAAGGATTGGTTGCCGCCTAGGATCAGGCTTCGGCTTGTGATCGGGCGGCTTTTTTTGTCCAATTACGCATTTAAATACCGCTGACTCCCCCATAATTGATCCCATAATGTGTCGGGTGAATTGAATCTCTCAGGGTTTTCTGGGGGTTGAGTTTGATAGCTGT
>CAYUXV010000232.1:0-8284 GCA_964448875.1 uncultured Verrucomicrobiota bacterium | reverse complement strand
CTTGCTCGAGCCTTTCCGTCAGAGTGACCAGGATGAAGCCGTTACCGCTCTCAAAAAGAATGGTGGACTCGACAAGTGCCACCTCACTTTCTACAAGCGCGACGACCTTGGGCGTGATGGTATTTGGGACAACTGGAGGCTGGAAGGACCTGCTTTTGTGTGGCATTGGCGAGGCGCTCCACATGTGCACGTTTGGGTACACGTTGCCGATTCGCCGAAGGTAGAACTGAATTCCCGAAACCGCTCCGGGCTTTTGCGTAAAAAGGACGACACTGGCCTCTAGTGAAGAGGATCTGGCTCGTCTTGAGTCGTAGTAGAGCTTAGGACTTGCCTTCATCAGCGCGGACGTTTAGTAGGGACGTGTTATGTCTCGCGATTGTAACAAATGTGACCTTGGTTTGTAACACGGTCTCCGTATTTTGTAGGCGTGTTTGGATGATTGAGAATCAAGCTAGAACAAATGAATAAAAGAAGATTAAACATAGTTATGATTCTTGGCCTTTTGGTCGGGTTGGCGACTGTGGGCAATACGAATGCTCAGCAAAGCCAAAGTGATTTGCTTTTGAAAAAGCTGGTGGAGAAAGGTGTGCTGACTCAGAAGGAAGCAGAACAAATGAGGGCTGAAGCCGAGCGTGAGCAGTACACGCTTTGGCAACAGGCTCCGGATTTGCCGGCTTGGGTTACCAAAATGAGCATGAAAGGTGACCTGCGACTGCGCACGGAGCTTTTAAACAGTGCTGGCGTTTATGGTGCCAAGCCCTCACGCGAGCGGTTCCGTTATCGCTTGCGATATGGCATTGTGGCCACACTCAATGAAGATTGGCTGGTGGGTTTCCGGTTGGCTTCCGGTTCAACGAGTAATCCGACTTCAACCAATGAAACCATGGACGACGATGCCGCCAACGATTCATTGACCATTGATCAAGCCTATGTTGCGTGGATGCCAAGCGAGGCAATCAGGTTAACCTTTGGTAAAATGGTCAACCCGCTTGATGTGGATAACCATGTCATGGATAGCGACTACACCCCGGAAGGATTGGGGTTTAATTATACCAGAGCTCTTGGCGAAAATCATACCTTTGGCATGAACATAGGTGCTATCATTGTGGACGAGTCTTCTGACGACTCATCTGATGCTTACGCAGGTTTGGCTCAATTTACTTTGGATTCTGAATTGAGCTCAAAACTTTCCAGTCATATTGGCGTGTCAACTTATTCCATTTTTAACAAGGAGGCGGCTAAAGAGGCGCATGCGCACCGAGGCAACACAGCTACATACAGTGGAAGCGATCAGACGCTTAGCTACAATTACAATCCCGTAATTATTGATGCAGCACTGACTTACAATCTGGATAGTTTTCCCATGTGGGAAGGATCATTCCCAGTTAAATTGGGTGGGACCTACATAAACAACCCCGCAGTAACTGCGAAAAATGAGGCCTATTTGCTAGGCATCACCTTTGGCAAGGCCAAGAAATCTGGCACGTGGCAGTTTAGCTGGCAGTTTGTAGAAAAGCAGGCCGATTCGCTGTATGACAACTGGTCAGATTCGGATTTCGGTGCCTATGGTGTTGGAGGCGACGCAAACTCATATAAGAGTGGCACCGATGTACGAGGTCATAAGGTTCAGTTGAAGTATCAGATTAATGATAGCACACAGTTTTCCACCGCGGTATACCGGACCGAGGCTATCAGTACCAATGCCAACCAGTCGACACGTGCCCAATTTGACATCATCTGGAAATTTTAGTTGGGAGGGCGCGGTCAAATACAAGGAGCGGAAGCAACCAACTAAGTTGTCATTACCTTGCTTCATTAGGCGGTGTGATTGTGCTATTTAGGTTTAAGTCAGAGAGGTTCTCGACTTGTATCTAAGCCAATTGATTGTTGACGGAGGCATACGGATATAATCCTAGAAAATATCACTGTGTGATTGCTCTTTGCCTTGTTCCCCTCCATCCTCTCCTCTATGGCTGAAGCGGGTTTTATCAAGACTGCCTGCCAGTCCTGTGAGGGGCGGCTCGAATTACCGATGGAAGCAGTCGGGGTTCCTTTTGCTTGTCCTCGTTGTGGCACCCAACTCGAGTTGGCTTTGAAATGTGCGTGCGAGCATTGCGGGAACCCACTTTCTTTTCCAAAGGAATTCATTGGGCAAGAAATCGAGCGTGGCCATTGCCATGGAAGCACCAAACTTATGCCTTCCGCACTTATTGCGGACGAAGATCTTGCGGATAAAAAAGATTCTCAATCCGACGAAGAAACACAAACAGAAGCCATTGGGAGTTCGGTCGGAGTTAGCTCTTCAATTTCGAGAGAAACCCAGCCACTTCCCCTGAAGAAATCCAAAAAGGAGACCGAAGAACAATTGTCACAGCGTGATTCTGCGGTAAAGCCACCCCCAAAACGCCCCGGCCAACAGGGTCGACCCACTTCTAGTAAGTCGGCTGCTGAAACTGCTTCATTACAACATACCAACCAGCCAGAGCCCCCTCAACGTCCCAACCAAGGAGGGCCTGCGCCGCAAACTGATAGTCCCCCTCAACGTCCCAATCAGGGTGGGCCAGTTGCCGGTTCGCCCCCTAAACGCCCCGATCAAGGTGGTTCTCCGCAGGGTGCAGGTGCTGGGGGCGCGGGAGCTATGCCAACAGTTCCACAATCAGAAACTCCGGCTCAAATGGAGGTACAGGCTAAACAGGGGCCATCAGTCTTCAAACATGTTATAAAAATTATTTTTGGTTTTGGGCTTGTGGGAGCGGTTGCCTGGTTTGTAATTCTACCTTTGGCAGGGATTGGAGGCAGCGATTTTCTTTTGGGCTCACGTCAAGATGCAGCACCGTTACCCATGGTTAAACCAGATCCGGAGAGTCTAAAAGTGGATGGATTAAGGCTGGAGAAAGGTGATGTGCTGACAGCGCTCAAAGGAACCTTAAAGAACACCGGGTCGAGCACATTTCGTAATGTCAAAATTACATTCCGAATGATGAATAGCGAAAATGCTCCGGAGGAGTTTTCCCATACCGTGAATCAGGAAATTTCGGGTGGAGCTTCAGTTCAATTTTCTACCTCAATAACTTTTGAGCCGAGTGATGGTGCCGCGCCCGAGGTCATTAATATCGATAGCGACGAGCAATTGGCACAGTAAATTTCCGAAACGGTCTTAGTATTTTTTGCCCTCAAATAATTACAAAAGTTGCCACGCTTTTCCCTCAGCGTTATTAGTTTTGTAAGTCTGGGAAGCAAGTTTTCCAAACAAAAGTCGAATAACTGTCACTTGACCATCGAATGCCTCCGCCTTTTCAATGCCTCGCCATGACGGTTGAGAACAAATATTTGGTGTTCAAGAAATCCAAAATTCATAACATGGGTGGGTATGCCAAGTGCGATATTCATAAAGGTACGCGCATCATCGAGTATATTGGCCGGCCACTGACAAAAAAGAAGGCGCAAAAGGAACTGGAAGATGGAAATGGCTACGTGTTCACCATTAATAAGCATTTTGACATCGACGGTAGTGTAGAATGGAATCCGGCGCGTTTGATCAACCATAGCTGCGATCCTAATGCGGAGTCTGACATTATTGACGATCGCGTGTGGATTGACGCGATTAAATCCATCAAGAAGGGTGAAGAGGTCGTATATAATTACAACTACGATCTAGTGGATGCATTTGACAATCCCTGCAATTGCGGCGGAGAAAACTGTTTGGGATATATGGTCGGCGACGATCATTTCAAGGGGCTTAAGAAGCTGATTAAGAAAAAGGAGAAGAAGGAAGAGAAAAAAAAGGCGGCCTAGCCCTCCATTGTCCATTCTGCGACGATCATCCCGCGATAACCATTCTCCAGCGACCAAACGTTTGTATAGCCCATCTTTTGTGCCATGTCGCAAGTGAGTGCACTACGGAATCCGCCTCCACAATACATGATGATTTCTGTTTCCTTATCTGGAAACCGGGTCTCAAGGTCACGTTCCAATACACCTTTACCAAGATATTGTGCTTCCTTGGCGTGGGCTTTATTCCATTCGCTTTCTTCGCGGACGTCAAGTAGCACCGCATCGGGATTTTCAATCAATCGTGCGCGGGTGTCTTCAACTGAAATCTCTTTCACGCGCGATTTCGCGTCCTCCACAACTGACAAGAAACCGGGCGTATGCTTCATGGCGGCAATCTACGCACTCATCAGAGCCCACGCAACCAATTTGCCATTGCACACTGCAGACGTGCCTGCCTGAATCCCAGTTGTGTCGACCCGTGGAAAGGACTTTGTCATCGGAGCTAGTCTTGTATTGGCCACTATTGTATGGGGCGCCAACAACACGACTATCCGCTATCTGGTGGATCCGACGCACGGTGCTTGGCCAGCATTCTGGACAACCGGTAGTCGGATGTTCATTGCCGGCTTGATCCTGTTGAGTCTGCTGCGATGGACGACTTGGTTTGGACCTCACCGCAAAACGCCGCCAGAAGTCAGCCGTGCCTTGTGGCTGCGCGGCGCCCCCCTATTCATCGGCTGGGCGGCGGGCTTTGCTTGGGCATGCAAATACACACCCGTTAGCCATGCTTCACTTTACCTCGCCGCCTCGCCCATTTGGGGATTGCTTTTGGAGGAACGGCCACGCCTCACCCGCGAAAGTCTACGGAAATATTTCGCCGCCATCCTCGCCTTGGGAGGTATCATTACCCTTTTCTGGCCGAAGTTGAGTGCTGTAGAGGCGGGTGACAACAAGTGGATCGGTGACATCATCGCTTTTGCCGCGAGTTGGTCATGGACCATATACAGCCGCGAATCGCGGCGCCTTTCAGAGAGCATCAGTGGCATGACCTATACTGCGCACACTGCCTGGCGCTCAAGCCTGTTGATGGTGCCTCTTGTGGCGTGGGAATTCACTCGCGAACTACCTCGAATGGAACCTCATCTTATCGGTTGGCAGGTCTTCAGCATCTTTGCCGGCACCATCGTTGGTCTCGGTATCTGGAATAATGCCCTTCGCTACTGGCCAACCAGTCGAGCGCTTCTTTTCAACAACCTCATTCCCATTTTCACCATGCTCTGGGCATGGTTTTGCCTAAGGGAACCAATGACCGCCACCTTCTGGCTCGCCATGGCATTGGTCATTACTGGAGTCTTCATCGGTCTTGCTCCATGGCGGAAAACGCAAAGTGAATAGTGGAGAGGTGGCTTTGCCGTTGCCACCATGGTCTCATGGGATCATTATGAGGTGGCTCATGGATGTGAAAAATCTTAATGAAGTGCCTGTGTTTACAACGAAGGATGGCTCGGAAATACGCGAGTTGCTGGCGCATCGAAACTCGGCTATCGTCAACCAGAGCCTAGCCGAGGCTCGAATACAGGTGGGCGGATGTACGGCGGAGCATTACCATCCCGTTGCCGAGGAGATTTATTACATCACTCACGGGACTGCTCGCATTCATATTGGTGATGAGGAACGCGAGGTGGGTGTGGGTGACACGATTGCCATCCCGCCTGGCACTCGGCATAAATTGTGGAACATTGGGAATGACACATTGCGACTCCTGTGTTGCTGTGCGCCGGCGTACGAACATGAGGACACAATTCTAACCGAAGTGACTTGAGATGTATCAACCAGAGAAAGTGAAGCTTTACGTTAAGCCTGTGTGCGGCTGGTGTCGGCAGGCAGAGCATTGGCTCAAGAGTCAAGGGGTTGAATTTGAGACAGTGGATGTTTTTGAGGATCCTGCGGCATTTGAGGAAATGGAGCGTATTTCCGGCCAGACACTGGCACCAGTGATCGAGGTGGACGGCAAGGTGCTTGCTGATTTTGGCGCGCGTGAACTTGTGGTGTTTTGGGAAGGATTGGAAAAGGGCGAATGAATCCTGTTGCCGAGCCAGTTCAAAAACGCCCGCGGCTTCCAGAATGGTTCCGGGTGCAGTTGCCCACCTCCAGTGCATACTTTGCCACACGCAACCTCATCGACGACCTAAACCTTCACACCGTCTGCGAAAGCGCTCGCTGCCCCAATCACTGGGAGTGCTGGAGCAAGGGCACGGCTACATTCATGATTGCCGGAGATCGCTGCACGCGTGCTTGTGGCTTTTGTGCGGTGGACACGCGCAAGCCAATGGCGCTGGACTTCGACGAGCCCGATCGGGTTGCAGAGGCCACCCGTCGTATGCAGTTGAAGCACGTGGTGATTACTGCTGTTGCAAGGGATGACTTGGCCGATGGCGGTGCGGAACATTTCAGGACGGTTATCCGACGTGTGCGTGAAATGAATCCCGAGATTGTTATTGAGGTGCTCACGCCAGATTTTCAGGATGACGATAAGGCAATTGAAACGGTGCTTGCCGCAAGGCCGGAAATTTTCAATCACAACCTCGAAACGGTTCGTCGCCTCACACCTTCGGTACGCTCGGTAGCAACTTATGAGCGCTCGCTCTCTGTGTTGCGCAAAGTGAAAGATCGCGAGCCGGAACTACACACCAAATCCGGGCTCATGCTCGGGCTTGGGGAAACTGAGGGTGAACTTTTTGAGGCGATGCATGATTTGCGCGATACAAACTGTGACATCCTTACGCTCGGCCAATACCTTCAACCCACCAATAAACATCTCCCGGTGGTGGAGTTCATTCATCCTGATAAGTTTGCGGAACATCAGCAAACCGCTGAATCAATGGGTTTCATCTACGTTGCCAGCGGTCCGCTTGTGCGCAGTTCATATCATGCGGATGAATTTGATTTGAAGAAATCCAAGTAGGACAACTGTCTCACATATTGTTGTGAGGTGGCAATTTTTCGAAAGCCTCTAGTTTCCAAGGCAGCCTAATGCTCCTCTTCGCTCAGGCAGCCCCATTTGATAAAAGCCCAGGTGAAAACGGTCAAGCCACCAAAGAATGGCACCAACGGAAGTAAGCCTGTCCCTTTGGCAAGGATGACTACTCCAACGCCAAGGACGATAGCCATGGCCATAACGAATGCAAATGCCTTGTAAAATTCCACTCCCGTCAGTCTAGCAACCGAGGGAAAGGGTTCAAGACCAAAGCTTGGATGTTATTTTACGCTTCAGTAAATAACGCGACACTGTGGAATGGCGCGTTTAAGGACATCCACACCGGAATCTGTGACTTTACTGCGGTGCAGAAAAATCTGGCGTAACATCCGGTGGTTTTTTAGGTGAACGAGGCCTTTGTCCGAGATGCCCGTCTTGGAAAGCGAAAGGATTTGCATTTTGGACAGTTTCGAGACAGCCATCAAATCCTCATCTCGTACCCCGGTGTTGGAGAGGTTGACCTCGACAACGAGTCCTGATTTATCCAGCCGAACCGTTCCTCTCAAGCTTCGAATTTGGTCGGCAATGATGCGTTCGTTGGCATCAACCGGTTCAATGGGGTTGATTGTCGGGCACCCCGTGAAAAGAACAATAACAGAAACAAACAGGCTTGATTTAAACAGACAAAGCACGCTCCTCATGCCAGAACCTTAACCGAAACTGCTATGTGGTTCAAGCGTAGCAGAAACCTTCATACGGGAACTCAAGACGCCGATTGTTTCGTGGGCGCAGTCGGCAGGAGGAGCGCGAGGCAGCTTAAGCATGCTTTAATTTGGCCGTGGTGGCGGCTGAAAAACCGACCCCACCCCCTTCTGGTACCTCCTCATTATATATATGGGCGTGTGAGATTTTTTTGGGATTTTTCAGGGGCTTCCCAAACACTTGCCCCGGTCGGTGTCGACGGTATAGTTGCGGGCGATGAAAGCCACGTTTATTTCTTTGCTGACGCTCTCTCTGTGCGTCTCTTTGATGGCTCAGGACAAGCCGTTGCCGAAAGACTTGCCTTCGCTTTTAAAGTTGGCAGAGGGAGGGAATGCAGAGGCAGAGTTTCAATTGGCGGACAAATATTACTATGGGGAAGGCATCGAAACAGACTATGCCCAATCATTCAAATGGGCATCACGCTCTGCGGCACAGGATAATCCCAAAGCTAAATACCGTCTAGGTTCGTTATATATCCAAGGCCGTGGATTGGCCAAGGATGAGAAAAAAGCCAAGGCATTATTCAAGGAATCCAAAATTGGGTTACTGAATTTGGCCGACCGAAACGACCCTCAAGCTCAATCTTGCCTCGGGGTAATGTACAATCGTGGTATGGGAGTTGAGCAGGATTTCAAGGAAGCGGAGAAGTGGTATCGTAAAGCGGCTGAACAGGGATTTGACGTGGCGCAATACAACCTTGGGCAGATGTATCGCGAAGGACAAAGAGTTGAGCAGGATTTCAAGGAAGCGGTGAAGTGGTATCGCAAAGCG
>CAYUXV010000231.1:0-4111 GCA_964448875.1 uncultured Verrucomicrobiota bacterium | reverse complement strand
GTCCGGGTGTACAGCTAAGTGTCTTGTGTGTTGAAGGCGATGCTGATCAGTTCTGCGAAATGATCCTGCGCGAAACCAGTGCCTTTGGTGTGCGACGCACCTTGACTGAACGCCGCAAGCTTCAGCGTGAGACCCGGCCGGTGACTACCCCGCATGGGGAGGTGACCGTGAAACTGGGCAAACTCAATGGCGAAATCGTGCAGGTGGCTCCGGAATACGAAAGCTGCCGCGCTATTGCGGCAAAGGCCGATGTGCCGCTCAAAGCGGTTTATGATGCAGCGGTGGCTGCGGCGCGTTGATTGGGTTTTATTCCTTCTTTGGTGCGCGGCCGGTGTGTTGGGCGTTTTGCCCGCGCATCGGCCACGGGCTTTTTGGCGGGTTTATTGCTTGGTTGAGACCAAACCGCATCCGGCTCAACGCCCCTTTTTTGCTGCTGCTGATCGGGTTTTGTGGTGGGGTTGAGGTATGATTATGCCAGCTTGCCCCAAATGCGGAGCCATAGGAACAACCGGACCTAAGGGTAAATGGAGATGCACAAGTGAGAAGTGTGAAGACAAACAACGTGAATCTAAGGAGGCCGCTCGTAGACGGAATGATAAACTTGAATGCCCTAAATGCGGAAAAGAGGCTAGAGAATGGAATAATGAGCTTCGCTGTTGGTCGTGTGGGCACGTAATCAAAAAAACCAAGACTGTTGAGAAGAGAATTGAAGAAGTAGCCAAAAATAAGCGTGAGGCAAAAGACTATAAAGATAGCGAGCGAGCGGAGAGGTTAAAACGTGAGGATCCAGATACACCGCGCCCATGGCTTGGAGGATTCCTGTTCGTGTTTTTTGGGCTCGTTGCCGCTGGCGGTTTTATGGCTGCCTTCGCTGATAACGATACTCTCAGCGACCAAAACTTTGTGCCAGCACTTATCGGATTGATCGCTTCCTTGATTGCTCTATACGGCCAAAAATTATTTTGGGGCAATTGGGGGGCTTTCTTTATTTTCCTTTTCCTAATGATCATTGCGGCTGCAATGGCAGCGGCGATGGCTGCCACTGGCGACTCACGGCGTGAATTTTTTGACAGGTGATATGTGGAACGAGATGCCGGGAAAGGGGAAGTGGCAGACGCACTAGATTCAGCTCTATGATGCTGCGGTGGTAGCAAGAGATTAGAGTCTGCTTGCCATTCGGCACGTCTGAGCCACACTCAACAGGATGCTGCGCTTCTTGCTCATCATGATTTTGCTGCTACCTTTGTTGGCAAAGGCATCTCCAGATTTTAACCGGGATGTTTTGCCGATCCTTTCTGACACTTGCTTCAAGTGTCATGGTCCCGATTCCAACGCTCGTAAGGCGAAGCTGCGGCTGGATGTGGAGGCAGAGGCGAAGAAAGAGGTCATCCTTCCGGGCAAGAGTGCGGAGAGCGAAATTATCGCGCGTATTTTCTCAGGAGACCCAGATGAATTGATGCCGCCACCAAAGTCGAAGCTCAAATTGACTGGTGCTCAGAAGGCTACCCTAAAAGAATGGGTGGATGCCGGTGCGAAGTGGAGTAAGCACTGGGCCTATGAAGCGCCGAAACCGGTGGCTGTGCCCAAAGTGAAACAGGCACAATGGCCGCGAGATACGTTGGATGCGTTCATTCTCGCTCGATTGGAACGTGAAGGATTGAAACCTTCGACTGCAGCCAATCGCATCACTTGGTTGCGCCGCGTGACGCTGGATCTTACTGGTTTGCCTCCCACGTTGATGGAAGTGGAGACGTTTGAGAAAAATCAATCGCCCAAGGCATTTGAAACAGTGGTGAACCGGCTATTGGCTTCACCACGTTATGGAGAGCGGATGGCGTGGGATTGGCTGGAGGCCGCCCGTTATGCCGATAGCAATGGTTATCAGGGGGATCGGGAACGAACCATGTGGCCGTGGCGCGACTGGGTCATTCGTTCGTTTAATTCCAACAAGCCTTACAATGATTTTACCGTGGAACAAATTGCAGGTGATCTTTTGCCCAATGCAACCGATCAGCAAATTCTGGCAACGGGCTTTAACCGCAACCACATGATCAACGGCGAAGGTGGACGTATTGCCGAGGAAAACCGCGTGGAGTATGTGTTTGATCAGACGGAGACGGTGGGGACAGTCTGGATGGGGCTTACTTTTAATTGCTGTCGTTGCCACGATCACAAGTTCGATCCGCTTAGCCAAAAGGATTATTACAGCCTCTTTTCTTTCTTTAACCAAACACCGGTGAATGGCGGCGGCGGGGATCCGGCGATGGCACCAAATATACAAGTCGGTTCACCAGAGCAAATGGCTGAAATAATCGCGTTACAGAAAAAAATAGCCAGCCATGACAAGTTGATGGCGGGCCGACAGGCGAAATTACGGGCCGATCAACCAGCATGGGAAACAGATCAGTTAAAATCAGAGAAGGATTCGGGGTGGAATCTGTTTAAGCCAATTGCCACCAAGGCAACCAAGCAGACATTGGAAATACTCGAGGACCATTCGGTGTTGGCCAAAGGTAAATTACCTGATCATGACGAATATAATGTGCAGGTTGAGATTCAATCCGGCACCTTCAGCCATATTCGCATAGAGGCATTGCAGCATGCCAGCTTCCCCTCGGGAGGTTTGAGTCGAGTGAAGGGAGGCAATTTTGTCCTTACCGATTTCAAAATGATTCTTGAACGGGCAGAAAAAGAGCCTGCGGAGCTGAATTTTAAGGAAGCAAAAGCAACGTTTAATCAAGGAGGGCTGGACGTCGGTCAAGCCATCGACCCCAAGGCAGGTAGCGGATGGGGCATATGGCCGGGCAAGCAGGTGACTCAACCCCAAACGGCGGTGTTTGCCCTTAGGGAGCCGGTAACAGTAGCAAAGACTGATAGGTTGGTTTTTCAATTGAAGTTCAATCACTCTGCCAAACAACATGTGATGGGGCGTTTTCGAATATCAGCAACTAATGCGAAGGATCCTGGCTTCGGCTCTGGAGATCTCGTTGCTGCCTTGAAAACACCTTCGGCAAAACGTACGAAGGCAATGAATGATGTAATTTTAAGTGCATACATCAAGTCAGATTCTCAACTGTCGAAATTGGAACAGGAAAAGTCTGATGCCAACAAACGGATCAGCGATATGCGTAAGGGCTTTCCCAAGGTTATGGTCATGCGTGATGGCAAAGCTCGCCAAACAAAAATTCTAACTCGAGGGATTTACAATAACCCCACCGATATTGTTGTAAATAGTGATACTCCGAAAAGCCTTCCTGCTCTTCCAAAGAACGTCAAAAAAACCAGATTAGGCCTTGCTGTTTGGCTGGTAGATTCACAACACCCGCTCACCGCGCGCGTGACGGTGAACCGTATCTGGCAGCAGTTTTTTGGAACCGGATTTGTCAAGACAACCGAGAATTTCGGCGTGCAAAGCGAACGGCCGAGTCATCCAGAACTGCTGGACTGGCTGGCACTGGATTTCATTAAGAGCGGCTGGGACGTGAAGGCATTGCATAAACGCATCGTGCTTAGCGCAACCTACCGGCAATCTTCACGCGTGACACCGGCCCAGTATGAGCGCGATCCAGAAAACCGTTTACTCGCGCGCATGACGCGCCAACGCCTGCCCTCATGGATGATTCGTGATCAGGCACTATTCGTGAGTGGTCTGCTCGTTGAAAAACAGGGTGGACCATCGGTGAAACCGTATCAACCTGGCGGCGTTTGGGCCGAGGCGACTTTCGGCAAGAAACGCTATTCACAAGATAAAGGCGACGCGCTCTACCGGCGCAGCTTGTACACTTTTTGGAGGCGGATTGTCGGGCCGACTATGTTCTTTGATGAATCCAAACGGCAAACCTGTGAAGTACGTCGTACCCGCACCAATACCCCGTTGCATGCACTTATCACGTTAAATGATATCGCCTATGTCGAAGCCGCCCGCGCAATGGCCCAGCGAGTACTCAAGGAAGGTGGTGTGGATGACGCTGCGCGGGTAAGACACGCTTTTCGCCTTGCGACCTCCCGGCAACCCAAGCCGCAGGAGCAAACCCTGCTCAAGAAGCGCGTCGAACAACTTCGTGATAATTACAAAAATGACACTGAAGCGACCAAATCCCTGCTGACGGTC
>CAYUXV010000230.1:0-16041 GCA_964448875.1 uncultured Verrucomicrobiota bacterium | reverse complement strand
ACGCAGGCACGCGGTGCAGTCACCTGGCGCTCCTCCGCCTATATTATCTGCGGATTCAACTAATATTGTCACTCCATCAACTGGTTCACCCAATTTCAACATCACGGATTCGAGTGATTTATCATTACCGCGACCGTGTTTCTTCAATCTTTCTGAAATCTTTTCAAGTCGGTTTAAATTCAATTCAGCCAACTCAGCTGAGCCAGTGGTGACAACCTGAAAACTCAAACCGGTCTCCAAGGTGTCGCCAAATGCAAATCCGGCGGCAATATTAACACACCAAATATCACCACCCTCCATCGACCGAGCAGCGCTCTCCAGAGAATGCATAGGTTCATCATCAGTTCCACAACCAGTTGGCGGCAACAGTATGTTCGCCTGTCGCAGATACATTTTTGGTTTAGCGGCATCAAAACTCTTGGCCAATAATTTAGCTGCTCTAATAGCAGTTTTGCGTGCATCGACATGTGGATTCTCACGATAAGCCACCAGACAATTTGCGTTTTCAGCCATTGCAGGTGAAAAATTTGCATGAAGATCATACACTCCAAAAATTGGCATTTTCTCACCGACTAAATTGCGGATTCGGGCAAGCATCTCGCCCTCAACATCTCGGATTGTCTTTGCAGTCATCGCGCCATGAAGAACAAGATAAATGGCATCACAATCCGGTCGCCAAGTGGCAAGAATATCCTTCCACCATGCCTCGACCACCTCGTCTTCTACCGTGCCACTTGGCACACAGCGATAGTCAATCGAAGGGACTGCCTTCCAGTTCTGCTTCTTTGCAAATTCAAGAACACCACCCAATGGAGAAGAATCTCCCTCAGAGTGAAGCATTTCATCACCACGACGAATTGTAAAATCAGCCAAGCAGGTAGTTTCATCAACAAACGTGTGTGTCTCGTGAAATAAGCCGGCAATGAAAATTCGTTTACTCACAGAATCCCGTGTTTTTTAAAAACTTCAGCCACAGGAACGCCAGCAGCAAGTTCGTCGCGAACAGTGTTTTCTGCATTCATTTTTTCTTCAGCTAGTGTTATGGCTTCCTCAACTACACTTGCCGGAATAATCACCACACCATCCTCATCAGCGACAAGATAATCACCATTTTTTATTGCCACATCATCAATCATGATAGGTTTACCAATCTCAACAACATCGATGCGGCCATTACTGTCTGCGGGGGTACAACCAATACCAAATATGGGAAAATCCATTTTTCCCAATGCCCATAGATCGCGAGAACAAGCACTCATCACCACACCGCGAACACCCTTAGCTTGGCAGGCAGTTGATAGTAATTCACCCCAAAATGCGCATCGACGATTGTGGCTAGCGTCCACAACAAGCACATCCCCCAACTTCATAGTGTCAATGGCTTCCATTTCCAGCTTGTAGGGTTTAGCTGGAATTTCCTCCACTTCCTCGGCGCGTGCTGTAAAAACGCGACCGCAAATTCTACGCGCAGGTGTGAGTGCACTAATATCTGCGCTGAGAGTTTGATGCCGATGGCCCAACCCATCAAGCACGTCGGCGACAACAGCGGCGTAAAGATTTCCGAGCGTGACAACGGGATCATTCATGGATACGCGCAGTGTGTCTCGCCAAGCCGCCATCGTGCAAAGAAATTTTTCATTTGCGTCTTTACGTCTTTACGCGAATCGTTAATGCACATGCCCCTCCCTGAACAAAGCCCGGACACTGGCGCCTCTTACCGTCAATCAAAACGCGAACTGCTTGTCATGCTCGCGGTTTGGGGCGTGGCTTTTCTGTGGGTCATTACCTATTGTGCATTCAATAGCTACTCGACTGATATCGCCATTATCATTCCGTGGCTAAGTGTTTTGGCCGTCGCCGCCCATGCTGCCTGGTTCGTGGCGTCTTTTCGCGGGACAGACAAGCAGTTTTTCGATGTCCCCGCATGCGGCCAGTTCATCATGATCATCTTGGCTGGAGTCCTCTGGGGCGTGGTCGGCAACCAATTGGCGACAAGCTTAGATTATTTAAAATTTAATATTCTAATTCCAGCCAATGAAGAACTTCGCATGGTTTGGGGAATCCCCGCCTGGGCATTCTATGGATGGGTGCTTCCGCTCATGGCGGCCAACGCATTCACATTATGGTTCTGCCTGAAGTTCATGCAGGATGAGCCTATGGAGAAACTCCCGGAGGAGGACAATGTTTAGCCCCATTCTTGCAGCCAGCGCAGGCAATGCAGCGCTAATCAGCTTCACGATATACATTGCGATCGTCTTCGTCCTGGCGGGATTGGCCAGCCGCAAACAGGAAGGCCGCTCGTTTATGAACGAGTACTTTCTTGGCAGTCGAAATCTCGGCCTTTGGGCTTTCGCCTTCACTTATGCTGCAACAAGCGCGTCTGGAGGTAGTTTTATGGGATTCCCCTCCCTAATCTACTCTCATGGCTGGGTGCTAGCATTGTGGATCGGTGGCTATGTGGTCGTGCCGTTAGTAGCTATTGGGCTTATCGCCAAGAGACTCAATCAATTGGCCCGCAAGTCCGGCTCCATTACTGTGCCAGAGATGATGCGCAAACGCCTTGGAAGCACCACTGTGGGGAATGTGGGCACCGTCCTGTTGGTTTTCTTCCAGTTCTTTTTCCTCTTGGCACAGTTCAAGGCCGGAGCAATGATTATGACTACCCTACTGGACGATGTGGCAATCTTCCAGCAAGCCGTCACCACTGTGGATCGCTGGACCGATCCTATCCCATGGATCGGGCAAGCAGACGGCGACTATTTACTATGTCTGCTGGTGTTTTCCGTGTCTGTGATCGCTTACACGGCGTGGGGTGGCTTTCGCGCTGTTGTTTGGACCGATGTAATGCAGGGCGTAATCATGGGCCTCGGTGTAATGATCATGCTGGTTCTTGTCTTGATGCAACTCGGTGGCTTAGGCGAAGCGACGAAGGAGATTGCAAGACAAACGCCGCCATTGAAGGGCACTGCAACAATTCAGTTGGTCGAGCCTGCAAAATCGGAGGTAATACTGAAAAAAGGAACCTGGATAGAGTTAACCCAAGCACACAATGCAACACACAAAATCCACTTGCGAAGCAGCGAACGAGCAATCATTGACGCCAAGCAGACTGTCGCACATCTCTCTGAAACGAAAAAAGCAAACAAGGCCGATGACCCAACGGACATCCCAGTTATCCAGTTGCGAACACCTGTTGAAAACAAAATTGAGCTGGCATCCATCAAGCGCGATCTTAATGCACAGGAATTACCCGACCTCAAGGCCACATTGCCGGACGATTTGAAGACCCACGCGTTCGGCGCGAATAAACCTGGCGCATACGTCAGCGCTCCGGGCCCTCATGCCAGCAAGGCTACAGGCTTCCTGCCGTTACTAATGGCTGTTTGTTTTTTCACATTCTGGCCATTCGCCGGCTCTGGCCAACCCAGCTACATGGCGCGCCAGATGGCTTTTCGTGACACTGCCACACTGCGCCACTCAATCATCTTTGTAATGGTCTATTTCACGCTGATCTATTTCCCGCTGATCATCATCTTCACCTCCGGACGCGTACTTTTGCCGGGATGGGAGATTGCTTCAGACCGCATCATGCCGGAGATGGCTACCTTCCTCACCAGCAGCGCTGGCGCACCTTGGCTGGCAGGTCTACTGGTTGCCGCCCCCTTCGCAGCGGTGATGAGCAGTGTCGACAGCTTTCTGCTTCTCGTTTCCTCCAGTGTCGTGCGCGATGTATACCAGCAAAACATCAACCCCGATGCCGACGAGCGTACCATGAAGAAAATCAGCTATGTCACCACCGTAGTCATTGGAGCATAGGCCATGCTGGCCATGCTCAACCCGCCGGACTTCCTTCAGGATCTCATTGTGTTTGGCGCCGGCGGCTTGGGCGCGAGCTTTCTCATGCCCATTGTATTTACACTCTACTGGCCCAAGCTCACTGCGCGCGCCTGCGTGGCTGGCATGATCTCCGGCGGGGGCACCATGGGCGTGCTGTATCTTATTGGCTACATCGTCAATGGAAAATTCGGCGAATACCCCTTGCTCGGCCTGCATCCCTTCGTGTGGTCCGTCGCCATTTCCACACTATTCATCGTGGTAATTAACAAGACCGCCCGGCCCACCGACCCCTCACTGGTGGAAAAATACTTTGGAAAAAACGCATGACTCGGTAATCAGTGTAACTTATCACTCCTCACCTCTCCACTTGGGCACGTCGACCCCAATAAACCAGCCATATCCATCCACCTTAAAACAATCCACTTCCAATTCGTATTTCTTTCCATCATGCGATATAATTAATGCCAGATCACCCTTCTCAAATCCCTCCACCGACATATCCTTTTTGTCAAAACTTACTCGATCCAGTTTGACCTTCGACCAGTCAACGCCATCCTTCTTCGCCTCATCAATGGCATCCTTAAAATCAGACTCCATTTCGTCGATTTCCTCCGGCTTGTGCTCCTCCATACTCTCCCATTGTTTTTCCCAATCCTTGTCAAAATCATCCAAACCCTCTTTAATTTTTTTAATCACTTCCTTGGTAAAAGGATCATCCTTTGCCTCCTTTTCCATCTTCGCCACTACTGCCTCCTGCATCCCACGAGATAATTTTTTACCTGATCCTTTTTCAAGTCTAACACCGACGCCTTTTTAGATTTCTCAAAATCCTCTTCCTTGAGTGAAGCAAAAATAATTTCGCCCAACGCTTGTGAAGTGCTGGCTCCGCCAACGCCTCCAAGAAACAACAACAACAACAAACCGATCAGCAGCACACCTCCGCCGACGCTCAGACCAATTATGAGGCCTTTCTTTGAGTCGGCTGGAGCGGCCATTCCCGGCGGAACCATTACACCCGGGACGGCTGTCACCGGCACCCAGTCCACCATCCCATCCTGCCTCGCAATGTCCGTAGGCAAAACATTCCCCGCCGCCAGATATTGATTCACCTGTTCCAGTGAATAAGGCCCAAATCGCTGTCCTTATCTATCAATGTGAATCTGCATTTTGTGCAGTCAGATAATCCACTCACTATCTTGTAACAGAATTGTGGGAAATATCTCCCGAAAATAATGCCCAGACACCTCTTTAACTCTCAATCACGTTGATCTCCACCGGCTCCACCTTTACGCCTCGTCGCTCAAGCCAAGTGGTCGCCTTCTTGAGTGCATCTCGTGCTCCTTCAATCTCAAGACAGATGATGCCGATTTCATCGCGCACCTCCGCCTGACGGATATTGGTGATCAAATTGTACTTGGTAGAGAGTTCCCAAATTATTGGGCTGGTGATTAGCCGAGGTGGATACATTAACCACAAGCGACGCTTCTCACTCGATGCTTTTTTTGCCGTTTTCTTTTTCTTTACGGCTTTCTTCCCGGCGGCTTTTTTCTTTGGGGCCATTTTAACCACCGGCAATAGCCGGGATAATACTCATCTCATCACCATCCTTTAAAGCCGTGTCCTTGTTTTCAAGAAAGCGAATATCCTCCTCATTGACGTAGACATTCACGAAACGGCGCACCTCTCCGTCATCATCGAGCAGTCGCTCCCTGATACCGGGGAAGCGGTTGTCCAGATCATCAATGGCGGCACCGACGTTCTCGGCAACACTCTCAACAACCTCTTCTTCGTTGGTTAGCTTGCGTAACGGCGTGGGGATTCGTATTTGTGTTGGCATTATTTAATTGTCAGTTCCTTTTCTACAAATGCATCAAATTCTCTCAAACTAGGCTTAATCTCGTGCGGTTTGCCCACATAGTCCTCAACCGCGTCAATCGTCTTTAGCCCATTACCTGTGATGCACAGAACGGCTGAATCATCAGCGGGGATAGCCCCGCTGGCAATGAGTTTCTTGGCGACACCGCCCGTGCCTCCACCAGCGGTCTCCGCAAAGATGCCCTCGGTTTCTGCCAGCAACCCCATACCTTCACGAATTTCATCATCGGTCACGTCGTCAGCCGCAGCATTGGTGTCCTTGAAAACCTTTAATGCATAGAAGCCATCTGCAGGTGTACCAATCGCAAGACTCTTGGCAATAGTGTCAGGCTTCACAGGCTTGAAGAAATCCTGCCCGGCCTTATATGCACTGGAAATAGGCGAACAGCCCGTGGCTTGCGCGCCGTGAACGCTGTATTCCACTTCATCAGTAAGCCCTATCTTGATCGCCTCCTGATAACTCTTATGAATCTTAGTCAGCAAAGATCCGGACGCCATGCAAGCAACGGTGTGCCTCGGAATTTCCCATCCAAGTTGCTCAATTATCTCATACCCCAAGCTCTTCGAACCTTCAGCGTAATACGGTCGCATATTCACATTCACGAAGGCCCATTTGTATTTGCCCGCAATCTCCGCACAGAGCCTGTTCACCTCATCATAATGCCCCTTGATCCCAATGACGTTCGCGCCATAGATGAGCGAGTTGATCACCTTGCCCTTCTCCAAGTCATGGGGAATAAAAACAAAAGCATTCATGCCAGACGCCGAGGCATTGGCGGCTACACTGTTGGCGAGATTCCCCGTGGACGCACATGCCACTACTTCGAAGCCCAACTCACGCGCACGTGAAAGCGCCACGCTCACCACCCGATCCTTGAATGAAAGTGTCGGGTAATTGACGGCATCATTCTTCACCCACAATTCGCGAATACCTAGCCGCTTAGCAAGGCGATCGGCCTTTACCAGTGGCGTAAAGCCAACCTGCAAACCCACCGTCGGGTCTTTTGCCACCGGCAGCAGCTCACGATAGCGCCACATACTTTTGGGGCGGTTTTGAATCGACTCACGTGTCAAACTGGTTTTAATCGCATCGTAGTCATACACCACCTCTAATGGACCAAAATCAAATTCGCATACATGCCTCGCCTCTAGAGGATATTCCCGCCCGCATTCGCGGCATTGCAATGCCTTCATATAACCCTGTTTTTTCGCCATATCGTCGTCGTTAAAATTAGCGGGCACAAAAAAACCCACTCAAAAATGAGCGGGCAAAACATTCTTTGCGCCCCCGCCTCATCTTCCCGGCAAAACCGGCTGGATTTGGCACCTAGTCATTGGAACGGCGCGTCCCAACCGGTTGCCGTGGCGTCAAAGGACCAGATTCCTCGGCCACTCTTAATGAGTGCTTCTGTAACGAAGCGCAGTCAGATTACTCATGGAGCACTGACAGTCAATCCAATTCCCCTTCAAACCCCTTTTGCCGAAGCGCTTCATACAAAACGAGAGAAACACAATTCGCCAAATTTAATGAGCGTGCCTCCTCATTAAACATGGGAACTCTCAGCCAGGAATTATTATATTTCTTAAGCAAAGCCTGTGGCAATCCTGCGGTTTCCCGACCGAAAACCAGATAATCGTCAACTCCAAAAGAAACCGTGTCATAACGTGCCGCCCCGCCCTGCTCCACCAACCACAAACGTCCCTCGCCAAGCGATCTTTCAAACTGGTTCCAAGTCTCCCAAGCCTTCCAGTCAACATGCTGCCAATAATCCATCCCTGCTCGCTTGAGTGCCGTATCATCAAGCCGAAACCCACGCGGCCCCACCAAATGTAATCGTACTTTCGTTGCAGCACAAAGCCGGGCCACATTTCCGGTGTTTGGCGGAATTTCCGGCTCCACAAGAACAATGTTCATTCAATATAAGACCTTCCAAAGCACCAGTCCGCAAGCCGGCGCGTTCATCCCCGCATCCTTGCGGTCCTCCGACTTCAATATTCGGCGAATTGCTGCAGCGCTAAGCCGCCCTTCCCCAACCTGAACCAACGTCCCTACGATTCCCCGACACATTTTATATAAAAAACCGTCGCCCTCGATGACAAATGTCACCTGGCTGCCGTTCCGGCGCACATCGCAACGTGTTAAGCGCCGCACGTAAGTCTCCATCTCGTAATTCCGGTTACTAGCAAAAGACTTGTAATTCCGCTTGCCCAGAAAGAGCTTGGCTGACCGCTTCATTGCCGTCAAATCAAGCGGTTTTGCCACGTGCCATGCCCTATTAATGAGCAGAGGGTTCATCGCCATTCCGTTCCAGACAACATAACGATATTGTTTTCCCTTTGCGTCATATTGCGCGTGAAAATCTGCCTTCGCACGTACGGCACGAATAATACGAATGTCCTCCGGGAGAAATGAGTTAAGAGCCAAAGCTAACTTCCGAATTTCCATTTTGAATTCATTTTTTAACACATCAACATGTGCCACCATGCCAAGCGCGTGCACACCAGTATCCGTGCGACTCGAGCTATGAATTCTTTTTACTGATGGAAACAATTCTCGCAATGCTTCTTCCACCAATTGCTGCACCCCTACATCATTTTGTTGAACCTGCCACCCAGCATAACCAGACCCATCATAGGCAACGGTTAACTTAAAACGTGTGGAATCATTATTCTCCATCGTTTGCGCCTACAGGAAATCAACTCACCATCAGAGCTCGCTACAAGTTATCCTGACAAACTATCCAAATAACCCTGCAACAAGACAGCTGCTGCCGCTGCGTCGACCTTATCCTTTTGTTGCTTCGCCTTTTTTCCGATCGCCCGCAATGCCCCTGCAGCCTGCACCGTCGTCAATCGTTCGTCCCACGTCCGAACCGGCTGCAAAACCGCTTTCTTCAGTACAGCCACAAAATCCTGCACCTTCAGAGCTTGTGGCCCATAACTTCCATTCATATTTCGTGGCATTCCCACCAAAATTTGATCAATTTCTTTAGCCTCCAAAATCTCTTTCAGCCGAGCCAGAAATTTATGAAAAGGGTCTGCCGGAATAAATTCCAGTGGATGCGCCAACATTCCAAGATCGTCACTCACGGCGATTCCCATGCGCTTTGTCCCATGGTCAATGGCAAGAACACGCATGTCTATAGTCCTCTCAAAACTTTCCCTGCTGCAGCTATCGTGCGATCTATATCATCATCCGTGTGGCCAACAGAAATGAAGCCCGCTTCAAATGCGGATGGCGCCATATAAATCCCCTCCTCAAGCATCCCGTGAAAATATCTTTTGAACATTTCGCGGTCACTAGACATGGCATCCCCAAGATTATGCACCGGGCTATCGGTAAAATAACCGCACGACATCGACCCAATTCTCTGGAACGTTACGGGCACGCCCGCCTGCTCTGAAGCCGCTTTCATGCCTGATTCCAATCTCGCCCCCTTAGCCTCAAGCTGTTCATACACCCCAGCCGACTGCAGCTCTTCCAGTGCCGCAATACCTGCGGCCATTGCCAGCGGATTGCCGCTCAACGTGCCTGCCTGATACACTGGTCCATCCGGTGCCAGCACATCCATAACCTCCGCACGTCCCCCGAATGCTCCGACGGGCAAACCCCCGCCTATAATTTTCCCGAAGCAACTCAAGTCTGGCGATATATTAAACCTCTCTTGAGCACCACCAAAACTCACGCGAAAACCAGTCATAACTTCATCAAAAATAAGAAGTGACTCATTTGTGATTGTAATTTCACGCAAAAACCCCAAAAAACCCGGCTTCGGCAAATAGAGGCCTGCATTAGCCGGAACCGGCTCAAGAATAATGCCAGCTATCTGTCCCTCGTTTGCCTCGAACGCACCTCGCACCGCTTCCTCATCGTTGAATGGCAGCACCACGGTGTGCGCTGTGAATTCAGGAGGCACTCCAGCACTGTCTGGGTTTCCAAAAGTTAGCGCACCTGAGCCTGCGCAAACCAGAAGAGAGTCTGCATGTCCATGATAACAACCATCAAATTTGATGATCTTCGGGCGATCTGTAAATCCACGAGCAATGCGAATAGCTGACATGCACGCTTCCGTGCCAGAGTTGCAGACGCGGATCTTTTCTACACTTGGAACTGCACCCTTAACAAGCTCTGCCATCCGCACTTCCAATGGGTTGGGTATGCCAAAACTTGTGCCCCGTTTAGCTGTGGTTTGAAGTGCCTCAATGATTTTCGGATGCGCATGTCCTAAGATCGCCGGCCCCCAAGTCCCAACATAATCAATGTACTCATTTCCATCAACATCCCAAATCCTCGCTCCTTTCGCGCGATCAACAAAAAATGGTTGTCCACCCACACCCCGGAAAGCACGAACCGGCGAATTAACTCCGCCGGGAATATGCTCGAGTGCGGTCTTAAAAAATTCCTCTGATTTACTTCGGGAAATCATGGGTGAGGGACATTAAGTGGGAAATGACTTGGAGCCAATTCATAATTTACAGAAACCTTCTTGCCTTATATCAGAAATGAGACCCTTAACCAATATCTCGATATCTCTGGGCTACGGGAATTCGTCGCCCAACACCAAAAGCCTTACTGGTAATCTTAATCCCAGGCGCTGCCTGACGTCGCTTATATTCATTTAAATCAACCAGTCGAGCTATATGCCGAACTGTTTCTTCGCCGTGTCCACCTTTGCAAATTTCAGATACAGAAAACCCTTTCACCACATAATCCTCCAAAATTGCGTCAAGAACATCGTAAGGTGGCAGTGAGTCCTCGTCTTTTTGGTCAGGTCGCAATTCTGCGGAAGGAGGCTTTTCGATAGTAGACATTGGAATAAGTTCATGATCGCGATTAATCCAGTTCGCCAATCTGTAAACCATCGTTTTGGGCACATCGCTAATAACTGCAAGCCCGCCACACATGTCACCATACAATGTGCAATAACCTACAGCCAATTCACTTTTGTTGCCTGTGGTAAGTACCAATGATCCGAATTTATTGGAGATGGACATTAGTATCAGCCCTCGCAATCTAGCCTGCATATTTTCTTCCGTCACATCATCAGACTGACCTTCAAATGTCGGTGCCAGCTCATCCTTCAATGTGCTAAAAGCGGTCTTGATTGGAATTACATCAAAATCAATTCCAAGATTTTTCGCTAATAACCGCGCATCATCCACACTACCCTGCGACGAATACTGCGATGGCATTGCCACCCCTCGCACATTTTGTTGGCCAAGCGCAGCCACAGCAAGACTGGCAGATACAGCAGAATCAATTCCCCCACTCAGACCGATCACAGCACCTTTAAATCCACATTTTCCAAGATAATCCCTAACCCCTAGCACCAAAGCATCATGCAACAATTCCTCTTCACTGTATTTCTCCTGATGAATAACCGAAGCATTATCCAGGTCAACAATCAGAAAATCCTCCTTAAAACTTGCGCCGCCGGCCAGTGTTTGACCATTTTTATTTAGGGCCAAGCTTCGACCATCAAACACCAATTCATCGTTTCCACCAACAGCATTGCAATACAGGATTGGGCAAGCTGACTTCACCGCAAGACTTGCAAGCATTTCGCGACGCATGCGGCCTTTGCCAAGATGCCAAGGCGAAGCGGAAATATTAATAAGATAATCAACATCTTGCTCCACCAATTGTGCTACGGGATCATGATGGTATCGCCGATCACGCCAGAATTCGGCATCGTTCCACACATCTTCACAGATTGTCAGGCCCAGTTTGTGACCTTTGAACTCCACCGGCAAATTATCCGGGGCCGGCTCAAAGTAACGATCCTCATCAAACACATCATATGTTGGCAGCAGGGTTTTTGCCCTAGCCGCAACCATTCGACCCCCGTGCAGCAATACGGCTGAATTAGTTGCATCTCGGCCTGGCTGATTTTCGTTCTGTCCGACGTAACCAACCAAAAGCCCGGTTTCACCTGCCGCTGCGGTCAACCGCTTAATCACCTCCAGATTGTTTTCAACAAAGCCACTCTTAAGCAGCAAATCCCGCGGAGGATACCCTGTAACTGCCAGCTCCGGCAACACGACCAAGTCCGCGCCGGCATCTACTCCCCGCTCATAAGCCGCACATATCAACGCCTCATTTCCAGAAAGATCGCCAACAGTGGTATTGATCTGCGCCAGAGCAATCTTCATCAGCGCTTCAAAAGAACCTCGTCCAGTTCGCCTTTGGCAGCCTTTATCCGATGCCCGATCCGCACGCCATGCCTCTTAAACCATCCTCGCGGCATTTCCAAAACAAACTGGATAATATCGGACTGCGAATTCACCGGGGTTTCTTCAAGAGGCTCAAGATCATATATCTCAATAATTCTACCTGTCCTACCAATATATGCTGCTGAAAGTTTAATAGTGGTATTCCGCATATAAAAACCCACCTGTTGTGACGTTTCGAACACAAAAATCATACCCTCATTCTCATTCAATTTTTCCCTAAACATCAAGCCAGCACTTCTTTCCTCATCCTTGACCGCGACTTCCGCAATCACCTTTTCTTCTTTTGGCCCCAAAAATAAATCGATTGTAGGCAATCTCGGCTGCGCCTCAACAATTGGCCTTACATTGTCAGCTTCACCTATTGGTGCAATGTCCTTCTTTGGATTATCAGACGACTCTCCAGATTTATCCTGATGCACAATCTCATCGCGAACATTTGTGTTTTCTTTTGCGGATCTCTTCTTGTTATCCGATTCCGCATCATTCTTCGGGGCCACATCATAGCTCTGAGATTTGGTGCATGCCATCAGAACTGTTACAGCAAACACCAAAATGATTTCAGAAATTCTTTCCATCTGTCGAGAATGCGTCACAAGAGATATGTTTGCAACATCTTGAAAATTTACTCTTTAAGGCAAATCCGCCTGAATGCAATCCGGCCTATCATAATCTGTGTTGTTTACAGATAAACCGACTCTTAGGCCGTTCATTAATTTTGAGTCAATAGGTTGTGTGTTTAAAACTCCACCATCAAGCCATGATTCACCATTCTTCGGGTGCATCATCACTGGCATACGGTCATGCACAGGCAATAAAAGCCGGTTCGGCGTAGTGGTCAAAATAGTAAATGTCTCGATAAAGTCATTACTATTTATGAACCCAGCAAATAAGTCACCTTGGTCAGCCGGGGGACGATCCCATCTCTCCCATAGACCTGCAAAGCAGAATTGTTCGCCATCGTGGAGACTGAAGTACCAAGGCTGCTTAATCCCTTCATTGGTTTCCCACTCATAGAAACCATCGGCAGGCACTAAGCATCGCCGTGTTTTAAAAGCATTTTTAAATGCAGGCTTTTGGGCTACTGTTTCAGATCGGGCATTAATAAGCTTATTCCCTATCTTTTCATTGCCTGCCCAGGAAGGAACAAACCCCCAGCGCATGCCTTTCAATGTTGTACATCCATTATCTCTAACAATAACCGGTGCAAATTGCGTGGGAGCAATATTGTAGCGCGGCTGGAAATCAAAGGTACATGCATCCAACCCGATCATTACATCTAGCTCCTCAGGATTTACTGTTTCTGTATAACGCCCACACATTCGTAAATACTGTATTGAATGATCATAAATACCAATATTTTTGGGTAAACGTTTTATAAGTTACGGCAACAACATATGCTCAAAATATACGTGCTGTTGATTTGCCTTTGCCAATGTGATTGTCTGAAGCACATGGATTTGCGACTAAAGGACAAAGTGATCATTATCACTGGAGGCTCAAAAGGTATAGGAGAAGCAGCTGTTCGAGCCTTTGCCAAGGAAGAGTCCAAAGTAGTCATTGCAGGACGAAGCCCTAACGAAGGCAAATCTTTAGCAGCTGAAACGGGGGGTATATTCATCGAAGCAGAACTGTCCCAGGAAATCTCGTGCAACAAAGTGGTTGAAGAAACCATGACAACGTACGGACAAATAGACGTACTCGTAAACAACGCCGGCTATAACGATGGCGTCGACCTTGAACAACCTCCTAAAAGATTCATGTCATCACTACAGGCGAACCTCTCACACGTTTACACTCTAACACACTTGTGCAGGGAACAACTGAGAGCCAATAAAGGGAGCGTAGTAAACATTGGCTCCAAAGTTGCAGTAACAGGTCAAGGAAGCACTTCTGGCTACGCCGCAGCAAAGGGCGCAATGAATGCTCTCACACGCGAATGGGCAATCGCGCTTGCGCCCGAAGCGCGGGTCAACGCCGTGCTGCCGGCGGAATGTATTACGCCTCAATATCAACGATGGTTCAATTCATTGAAAAACCCTGAAGACACACGGCGCGCCATTGAGCAAATGATTCCACTAGGCCATCGCATGACTACCCCAGAGGAATTGGCCGCAATGATCGTATTCCTCGCATCGCCAGTTTCTAGTCACACGACAGGCCAGATTATTTTTGTCGATGGTGGTTATACGCACCTCGATCGTGCCGTGGGTCATGACCACTTAAAATGGTCTGAGAATTGAATCTTCAGGCGAACACCAAGACCGCGGGCTAGCAACCGTCATCCAAAACCCACGCCCACGAAAAACGCCTAATTATCAGAAGCTGTCTTCATATCACCTAAACTCAGACTTTGTCACCAGCCAAGTTCATCGAACTTTGTGTCAACTGCCGTTTCACCGCCTGGAGCAATCAAATCTTCCGGGTCAATAGCATCGGGTTCCCCAGCGAGAGCTACACTGGTATCAAAAACAGCCATTAACCCATCGTTGAGATCATTGAGCTTATCAATCTCCAACTTCAGCAAAACAACCTCTGTTTGCAAAGCCAACTCGTCTCGTTTCTCACTAAGCTAATCAAGATGATCTTCTAGCAATGTGACCTGCGCGTAGCGCTTAATATAAAATGCTGTGTAAGTGTCTACCAATTTCTTTTGATGCTTGAGCTCCTTGTTAGTCTTGACAGCAACCTTTTTCAGGGTTTTCTCATCCAATTCCCTGCCGTTGATCGTTAATGGAAAAGCTGCGGTCGAATTACTATTTTTTGCTTCAGAATACTTGCCATGTAATTCATCCAAGAGCTTCTCACGCTCAGTTTTCTTGACTGTCGCCTCAGTGAGCTTGCGCTTATAAGTATTCTCCTTTGTTTTAATTGCTATTTGGCGGGCTTCCAACTTGTCGCGTGCAGCTTCCAATTCCTGTTTAGCGAAAGCCAGATACCCCGCTGGGTCTTTCTGGATATTTTCCGGCGTCCATTTAGACCACTGTTCTGCTGTTTGATTAACCTTGGTGCTGAATACATCGCTTGTAAGATAAGCAACAGCAAATACCGCCAACAATACACCTACAACTATTCCTGCAATCTTCATATTTTGCCCTTCAAGCGGCCAATACCATTATGTTCAGCCACCGTCTATTTTTTATGTGACGTTAGTCGATAAATCTACATCACTGACATGTACCACGCAACGGTAAAACAAGCATTTTTTTGTAATGGTAAGTTTGTGTCCTGAAATATCATGGTTTACCCTCACAAGGTTCTAATCGAATTCAGGGAACACTATGATACAAACAGGGGTGTTCGCATGATGCATGAGCATTTTTTGGAAAACAATTATGCGTCAAATGATTATATTTCAAACCGAGAACGCTGGCAGGTGTTGGGCCGGGTGTATCCAGCACAAAGTCAGCTATCATTTCATCAGCAAAGGCGCGTCGATAGTTCATGGGGTTTTTTGCCACAACAAATTTTGCTGAGCTCCAATCAAGCTCCGCAACATCAAGTTGTTCTGTGCCCCAATCATAAGTGCCGTGTGTGGTAATCAGAATTTGCATTTGTCTAACGCGGACTACAGCAGATTCCCCCATGTCACCTTGCCGACCATCCCAAATCCCTCCCGAGTAGGTGAATTTACCATCGAAAGTCTTCACAACGATACCACTTATCTTAATTGGTTCACCCCATTGGGGATCTACATGATGACCCAATTCCAGAGAGATATTAACCCCCTCACCTGCCAGGTGGCAGGCTTTTACTGCCATTGGATCGACCACGGGCACAATACATAACTCTGTATCTACAAACTCCAAAAGAGAACGTAATGTATGCACACTGTCACCGGCAGCACCCCCACCACAACAATCTGCAGTCTCGACCAAAACAATGGGACCTCCATCGATTTTTAAACCCTTACGAATGGCTTCATCAGGCGTAAATAAAGTCGGTTCCAGATCATGCCTTTGCTTCCAGTACAACATAGCCAATTCACTGGCCAGAGACTCAGCAGCCGGCTGATCATCGTGACTAATGACCAATGATCCACCACCCATTTCAGGCAGATCGAGATAAGGGTGAACGAGAAAACAACTTACAGCACAA
>CAYUXV010000229.1:0-6887 GCA_964448875.1 uncultured Verrucomicrobiota bacterium | reverse complement strand
CTTCCTCGTGGTATGTTCGTTGCCCAATCTTTCCTTTTCTGTCGGCCAGATATTCGCGGGCGACTTGTTCAACCGGAACGGCCTTAACTTCCGACATGTTTTCCCTCCAAGCCTTTGCAGCTGTTCCGAGCGGGATAGCTGGCAATAACTTTTTAGCACTCACGTATTCGGCGACGGCGTCCAACAGTGGCACGTCTAGCTCACGCAACGCATTCTGAGCCAAACGCAGGTCGCGGACTTCAACGGGCGATAAGGCCGCCGCATCAGTCTGGCCCCGCGCTATCTGCTTCAATGCCGCAAGTGCCGCAGTTTTAGCGTCCGAAAGTTTTTTGAAACTACGCTGCACTCGCTTGCCGCCTGCGCTCCAGCTGGTGCGGTAGCTTCGGTCGCGCGCAGATTTAGCGTAAATCTTAGCGGTAAGGCCGCGGTACTTTATTGTCTGCGGAAACTTCACAGTTTTCTGTGCGGGAACTGTGCGGACAATAGTGGACTCACCGTTTTCCTCAAGAAAAATGGTGGTAGGAACAGGATTCGAACCTGTGAAGGCTAAGCCAGCGGGTTTACAGCCCGCCCCGTTTGACCGCTTCGGTATCCTACCAACCGGAAGGCGGGGATTTGGCCACAGGCTCACACACTTGTCAAACTTGGGCTGACGCCGCACAATCAAGACACATGTTTGATTCCCTTTCGCAAAAACTCCAATCTGCATTCCGAAATCTCCGCGGTCTTGGCAAGATTTCCGAGAACAACGTAGGAGAGGCACTACGCGAGGTGCGTCTGGCGTTGCTTGATGCGGATGTAAATTTCAAGGTTGCCAAGGATTTCATCGCGAGAGTGAGGGAGAAAGCTCTTGGCGAAGAGGTTATCGCATCCGTTACCCCCGGCCAGCAGATCATCAAGATAATTCATGAAGAATTGGTGGACCTGCTCGGTTCATCTAATGCGCGTCTTGAGGTAGGCGGTAACCCGAGTTGCCTGATGCTTTGCGGCTTGCACGGGGCAGGCAAAACGACGAGTGCCGGGAAACTGGCCAAGCTTCTGAAGAAGCAAGGCCGCGCGCCATTATTGGTAGCAGCGGACGTCTACAGACCGGCCGCAATGGAACAGTTGGCTACTCTCGGCGAACAGATTGAGGTGCCCGTTTACGTGCGTAAGGAGGAAAAGGACGTACTCACGATCGCCCGCGGTGCTCTCGATGAAGCACGCACGCAAAACCTGAATACGCTCATCTTCGATACTGCTGGTCGTTTGCAAATTAATGAAGAACTCGTACAGGAACTCGTACGTCTCCGCGACCTGACCAAGCCGCAGGAGATTTTACTTGTGCTCGATTCTGCCACTGGACAAGAGGCCGTGAGTGTTGCGACGCATTTTGATGAGGCTCTGGGCATCACAGGATCCATTCTTACAAAGCTCGATGGAGATGCGCGTGGCGGTGCAGCTTTGTCGCTAAAAAGCGTCACAGGTCGGCCATAAAATTTGTTGGCGTGGGTGAAAAACTCGACGAGTTCGAGCTCTTCCACCCCGAGCGTATGGCAGGGCGAATCCTCGGAATGGGGGATGTTGTCAGTTTGGTGGAAAAGGCTGCCGAAACCATTGAGGAAGACGAGGCTCGGCGCATGGAGGAAAAGTTGCGCAAGGGCAACTTCACGTTGGAAGATTTTCTGGAGCAGATGAAGGCCATGAAAAAACTTGGCCCGTTGGAGAATATCATGGGCATGCTTCCTGGTGGCGATGAGATGCTTAAAAATGCTGACATGGAAAAAGGCCAAAAAGAACTCAACCGCATGGAGGCTATTATATCGGGCATGACGCTCGGCGAACGCCGCAATCCCAACATCCTGAATGCCAGTCGTCGTAAGCGCGTCGCACGCGGCAGTGGTGCAAGCGTTGCCGAAGTTAATACTATTCTCAACAAATTCTACGACATGCAAAAGATGATGAAGAAGATGGGCAAGATGCAAAAGATGATGGCAAAGATGGGTGGCGGCCAAATGGCAAAGATGATGGGGCGTTAGTTAGGCAAATCTATTCTTCAACCAAGAGTTCGGTTTAAGGCGGTGATTGAGTCGTTCTCTGTTAGTTATTATCTGCTTGCAAAGGGAGCTCATTTCCATAAGCGTTTTATTATCCCGTTGGTAGTTGGACACTCTTTCATAGCCGGGCATCCGTAGTCTGGCTGGTTGCGTCCTTCTCTTAACAGACCGGGATGTTTGCGCCGCCTGTGCCGGGTTGGTGCGACGCCATGGTCATTGCATCAAACATGGTCGCGTCTCAAGTGGCGCGGACGCTGGGCTCGTTGACATCTGAGATGTCTTCCTCGTTGTCCCGGCTTTCCGCGGGTAGTCGCGTTGTGTCTCCAGCCGACGATCCGGGTGGCCTGGCTCTAAGCATGAAATTTTCCGCGGAAATTCGACGGATCGGCGCAGCTAGGAGCAATGTGGCCAATACAACCTCTTACAGCCAAACTCAAGATGGATATCTGACCACCATCGACAACGCGCTGCAGCGTATGAGCGAATTGGCGACATTATCAACAGACTCAACCAAGACTTCTGCAGAGGTCACAGCTTACAACACGGAATTTGTGGAGCTAAAATCGGTCATAACAACGGCGGCAGCAAAACAATACAACGGACAAAACCTTTTTGGTGGAGTTGCCTTGGCTGACACGGATCTGAACGCCGACAGTGACACTACGGATACAGAAGATGCGCGAATATCCACGCAGCTAACCGCGTTGACAAGTGCTTACACGACATGGGTGGCGGATCCAACCCATGCATCCGCAAGCAACTACGATTACCTTACTTCGATGCGTGATGCTATCGCCGACATGGCGACGGAAATGAAGCAGTATTCCGACAGTAGTACGACTGAAACAGACTACGACGGCTCGGCGTGGTCCACCACATATACCTATTGGTCGGGTGTAACCGGTAAAACATGGACTGGACTGGATTCACATGCTCATACCGGCAACGCCAGTGCCAATGTCGCCACCAGCAACACACTCTCCAACGCGCTCCGCGACGAGTACAAAAATATGTACAACGATGTGGTGACACATGTGAACACGTATGGTGGCGGATTATCAGTAACAAACTCGAGTGACGCCGGCAGCTACCAGATTAAGGCGGCTGACCTCACATACATTTCCAGTGCTATATCCTCGAGCACGGATGTCAACTCCGTGAGTGCAACGCTGACGGCATCAAACGCATCCACTTATGTCACCAACATCACGAACCTCATCAGCCATTTGACCAGCACACAATCCTATGTGGGCAGTAACATTTCACGCCTTCAAAATGTCAGTGATCAACTTGCTTCCTATGGCGAAAATCTAAGTGCTGCGAACAGTCGTATTGTAGATGTGGATGTCGCGGAAGAATCGTCCAATTACGCACGTCTCCAAATTCTGGTGCAAACGGCTACTGCAATGCTTGCACAGGCCAATGTCATACCGCAAATCGCACTGCGCTTGATCACCTAATTTCGTCCTGGTTTAAAAAGGTCATGTTTCGGCCATTCCTTCACCGCAGCGACGGCCTTGTGCACCAATGGATCAATCTGCTGGCCGGCATGACCGCCTTTTAGCGTGGAACGAGTGTTGAAGAGAACCGCCCAACAAAGATCATCGTGGCGAAGAACCAGTAAAGAAGCCGTGCCGTCCAGACTGCCAGTGTGCCAACGATTTGTTTTGTCACCGACTGGCCGCACTGACCAACCGCAGCCGTAAAACACCGGCTTGGGTGTGCCCTTGACATCAAACCCCGCCAAGCCTTTCGGTCGTTGTGTCATGGCAGCTATACTATTGGGCGAAAGGATTTTTGAGCCTCGGAAATTTTCCACCGCTGAGCCAAAGCGCACAAGGTCGATGACCGAGGCAATCCATGCTCCATGAGAATCCATTGCCTCCAGATGCCACGTGCCGTAGGGGCGCGGAACTCGCTTGCCGAAGTTGGAAGCCATTACGGATACGCCGGTGCGGTTGCCGCGGGTGTAGTAGCGCACCTCATCCTTGGCACGACCGACTGGCAAAGTTTTTCCAATACGCATGGCGGTGATGCCGATGGGTTTCAAAATCTCGGCGCGGACATATTCCTCATAACTTTTCTCGGTCGATTTCTCAATAATGCGGCCTAGGACATTGTAGCCGAAGTTGGAGTAGGCATAGCGCATGCCGGGATTAAAATCCAGTGGCCACTCGCGCATGAAGCGGATGACATCATCCGCCGAGGCCGGCGGGGCCTTGCCCAGTGCGCGCGCAAAACGCACAGGCTGAAACATCGCGTCCATTGATTGCGCCCGGTCCCATCCACCCCGATGCTGTAGCAGGTGGCGGATAGTGATCTGTTTTAAGCGAGGATCGACCTTTGCACCCTTGCGCAGGTGCGGCTTGTGAGGCAGTAGCGCGAATGCCTTGTCATCAAGCTTGAGCTTGCCTTGCTCCACCAGTCGAAGAATAGCCACAGCTGTGATGGGCTTTGAGATACTCGCGATGCGAAACAGCGAACTTGGTTGCACCAACTTCTTGTTCTCTCGATCAGCCCAGCCAAATCCTCGGGCATAGATCAAACGGCCATCCTGCGCCACGGCCAGCGCTGCGCCAGGGATTTCATTCTTAAGCACAAAATTGCGCATCATTTGATCAAAGGGAAGCAGTGCCTTGTAAGATTTACCTGTCTCAGGTAAGTCAGCTGACTTCACTATAAAAGTCGTAAGACAGATCAAAGAAAGAAGTTTCCTTTTCATTTGTTTATTCGGTTGCGTTCATGGCCTTCAAATATTCTCGATCCAAAGCGGCAGGCATGGATTCGAGGCTGGAGTATGGGCCGGGTGTGTGAGCCCGGGAAGCAAGCCCCTTTTGCGTCAGTTCACTCACCGCCCAGTCTTGGCGGTTAATTTCATTCCAAAGGTCGACGGTTGGCTGAGGGTCAAAGTCTGTCATGGCGATTGCATCAGGGTGATACAACCATTCACAGATGATACGCGTGTGGTCGGGAGCCACACGTTGTAGATGGTGGGTGAGGACAAAGTCCGGCTGCAGGCTGATGAAAAATGTTGGAAAGAAAACGTAGTAATAGGCGCGCTGCAGTTCGTCGCCGGATAGGCCAGGAAGTGGTGGTGCAGAAAGTTGCCCGCTGCGTGATAGTCCACCACCCTCTGCGCCGATGCGCATGGGTCCACCGAGGATTGCACCTTTTTCAAGGTCATTTTCTGTATCACGGTAATGACTGAGCTTTTCTAGCGCTGGATGGATGATAGGACAATGATAGCATTCTGAGTAGTTCTGGCAGATAAGTTTCCAGTTGGCTGCCACATCGTACTCTTCACGATGCGCCGGTTGTAGTTCGCCGACATGCCATGGGGCGAATTTTTCCAACACCGGCGCGAAGGCTCGCTCAAAAGGTTCGGGAGTGTCGCTGAAGTTGATAAAAACACCGCCTTCCCAAATCCTCTGTACAGGCTTTTTCAATGGATAATCAGCCTTGTTGAAGCCGGGTGTTTCCTCCATGTGCGGCGCGCCGACCAGTCTGCCATCATGTCCGTAGCTCCAGGCATGATACGGGCAGGTTAAATGCCTTCCACAATGGCCGGCGGATTCTGTAGCTAACAATGTGCCACGATGGCGGCAATGGTTGTAGAACACCTGTAACTCGCCGTCATCCCCACGCAGGGCAATAAGAGATTCATCCTCAATCTCAGCCGTAAAATAATCTCCCGTCTCAGCGGCCTGGAAAGCGCGTCCAACATAAAGCCAACGCTCGCGGAATACCTTCTCCGTTTCCTCCGAGAAAACATCCGGCGAAATAAAATAACGCCGGTCAAGAGTAAGCATTGGAGTTGTGTCGGCCATGGATTTGATAAAGTTGACCGGATGTGGTCGCGACGTCAACGACTCTGGGATACGCACGGCATACTTGAAATCTCAAACCGATAATCTCCTGACGATCTTAAACAACGGTGGAAATGTTGTAAGTTTTGGCAGTAAGGTTGCTCAATTCTCTGACTCGAACATGTATAATAGCACTGTTTTTATAGGCTGAAATGAAGGTGGCGCGGGTGATGGGAATCGAACTCACGCCTCGGGCTTGGAAAGCCTAAATTCCCCCATTGAACCAAACTCATCCAATGGGAGTGGGTCAATGACATTGCCCTCACGGTGTGTAGCGATGCCTAGCGTGATATTATCCTCGAGAAGACCGGCCGCATGCAGCAATTACACCTTCAAGCCTGGGACAACCATCACGCTACCCGACTTCACCATCCCCGCCAGCGATTATCGTCCCATATCGGCGTTGTTTTAAAGGTCCTGTCGGTAGCGGAACTGTTTCGACAACACGATCTCTTCGATGAACGTGTTTGTTTTGTAGCCGTCTTTCTTTGCCACGCTGACAATTTGGTTGAGCGATATGCGATCATACGGCTGGAGTTGACGGCCGAGGGCATAGGCGAAGAGTTGTCGGCCGAAGTTCTCGGCAATGTCATCGGCATACAATTCGAGTAACAGCGCCTTCATCTCTCGCGGCGTCTGAAATGCTTTGCCGTTGGGCATCACGCCCGAGGCCACGACCGGTGCCTTGTCGGGGTACTGCGTGCGCCAATCGCCGAACTGCGCGAAGTTTTCCAGACCTAGTCCGAGTGGATCGATCTCCTTATGGCAGGCATTGCAGACGGCTTTCGAGACATGCTGCTTCAATAATTCGGTGACGGTCGGATCCCGTTTAATGCTCAACGCCTCCCGGGCTTCTTCGATCGACGGCACATCCTCAGGTGCCTCCATCGCCTTGCCGATTAGCGTGTTCAGCACCCACACCCCGCGTCGAATTGGACTTGTGCGTGTCTTCGAGGCGGTCATACGCATGACAGCCGCACTGGTG